>NZ_JBJGZJ010000037.1:0-28821 GCF_054050435.1 Geodermatophilus sp. SYSU D01036
CGTCCCTCCTCGGGGACCCTCCGGGCCCCGCTCGTCGGTCGCAGCCACGCGGCCAGGTGCCGTCCCCCCTGACGCCGTGAGCCCCGGCGGACGCGTCCCTCCTCGGGGACCCTCCGGGCCCCGCTCGCCGGTCGCGGCCACCGCAACCCGGCTGGGGCTGGAGCCGCACCCCGAGGGCGGCTGGTACCGGCGCACCTGGACCTCGCCGGCGGCGGTCGGCGACCGCCCGGCCGCGACGGCGATCCTGTTCCTGCTCGCGCCGGGGGAGCGATCGGCCCCGCACACCGTCGACGCCGACGAGCTGTGGCTCTGGCACGGCCCCGGCGCGCTGGTGCTGCACGTGGGTGACGAGCGCACCGTGCTGGACGCGGCCCACCCGCAGGTGCTCGTGCCCGCCGGCGCCCGGCAGGCGACCGACCCGGCTGAGGACGAGGTGCTGGTCACCTGCGTCGTCTCGCCCGGCTTCGCGTGGCGCGGCTTCCGGCTGGTCTGAGCTCAGCCCAGCAGCTGCGCGAGGGTGTAGATGACCAGCCCGGCCAGGCCGCCGACGACGGTGCCGTTGATGCGGATGAACTGCAGGTCGCGGCCCACCTGCAGCTCGATGCGCCGACTGGTCTCCTCGGTGTCCCAGCGGGCGACGGTGCTGCCGACGACGTCGGCCAGGTCGCCGGCGAAGCGCTCCACCAGGTAGCCGGCCACCCGCACCGACTGCCGCTGCACCCGCTCGCGCACGAGCGGGTCGGTCTGCAGCAGCCGGGCGGCGTCGCGGATCATGCCGGTCACCCGGGACCGCAGCTCCGAGTCCGGGTCGGCGGCGGCGGCGAGGAACGAGGTCTTCGCGGTGGTCCACAGCGACGAGGACCAGGTGCGCACCGCCGGGTGGTCCAGCAGTTCCTTCTTGAACCCCTCGACGCGGGCGGCGGTGTCGGGGTCGGTGCGCAGGTCGTGCACGTAGGCGCGCAGCCGGGCGTCGTACACCCGCCGCAGCTCGTGCTCGCGGTCCTCGCCGACCTCCTCCAGGAAGCCCTCGACGCCGGCGAACACCCGGTCGAACACCCGGTCGTCGACCCAGTTGGGCACCCAGGACGGCGAGGCGTCCCCGAGCTGGGCGCGGAAGACGACGCGGTTCTCCTCGAGGAACCGGGCGAGGTAGCGCAGGGCCGCCGACAGCACCTCCTGGTGCCGGTCGCCGTCGACCACCAGCTCCAGGACCCGGGCCAGCACCGGCGCGGCCGGCGTCGCGTGCAGCTTGCGGTCGACCAGGCCGGAGACGGCCTGCTGCAGGTCGTCGTCGCGCAGCAGGTCGGTGAGGCCGGAGAGCCCGGCGGCGGCGTCGCCGGCCAGCCGCTCGGCGCGGCCGGGCGCGGCGAGGAAGTTCCCGAGCCGGCCGGGGACGTCGATGGTGGCGAGCTTCTCCTCGACGACCGAGCGGGTCAGGAAGTTCTCCTGCACGAATGTGCCCAGGCTCGCGCCGATCTGGTCCTTCTTGCGCGGGATGATCGCCGTGTGCGGGATCGGCAGCCGCAGCGGGTGCCGGAACAGCGCGGTGACGGCGAACCAGTCGGCCAGCGCGCCGACCATCGAGGCCTCGGCGGTGGCCCGCACGTACCCGACCCAGGGCCCGGCGGTGTCGCCGAGCAGCACGCAGGCGAGGAAGACGGCCGCGGCGAGCAGGAACAGCCCCGTGGCCAGCCGTTTCATCCGTCGTAGTCCGGCGGCGCGCTCCGGGTCGTCGAGCGAGGAGGCGAGCGGGACGCTCACAGACGACGACACCCTCCCCAGCCTAGAGGCGGGGAGGGTGCCATCCCGGGCTGGAGGGGGTCAGCCCGCGCTGCTGCCGAGGGTGACCTCGACCGTCGACGTCCCGCCGCTGCGCTGCACGGTCAGCTGCACCTGCGCGCCGGGGGCGGAGCTGCGGATCGCGGCGGTGAGCTCGGTGGAGGTGGTCACCGCCCGGTCGCCGACCGCGGTGACGACGTCGCCGGCCTGCAGGCCCGCCTCCGCCGCGGCCCCGCCGGGCTGCACCTGCACGACCTGCGCGCCGGTGCCCACCTCGGACGAGCCGGTGCCGCCGGCGGTCTGGGCGTTCACGCCGAGGACGGCGTGGGTGGCCGAGCCGGTGTCGATGATCTCCTCGGCGATCCGCTGGGCGGTGTTGCTCGGGATCGCGAACCCGACGCCGATGTTGCCGCTCTGGCCCGACGACCCGGGCGCGCCCGAGGCCACCGAGGCGATCGCGGTGTTGATGCCGATGACCTCGCCGGAGGCGTCGACCAGGGCGCCGCCGGAGTTGCCGGGGTTGATCGCGGCGTCGGTCTGGAGCGCGTCGATGACGGTGGCGTCGTCCCGGGTGGAGCCGGTGGCCACCGCGCGGTCGGTGGCGCTGACGATCCCGTCGGTCACCGTGTCGGACAGGCCGAGCGGGGCGCCGATCGCGACGGCGAGGTCGCCGACCTGCACGTCGTCGGAGTCGGCGAACGTGGCCGCGGTGAGCCCCTCGGCGCCCTGCAGCCGGATGACGGCGAGGTCCGAGGTCGGGTCGGTGCCGACGACGGTGGCGTCGTAGAGCGTGCCGTCGGACGTGCGCACCTGGATGGCGGCGTCGCCGGTGCTGCTGTCCAGCGTGACGACGTGGTTGTTGGTGAGCACGTAGCCGTCGTCGGAGAGCACGACGCCCGAGCCGCTGCCCGAGCCCGAGCCGCTGGTGACGTAGACGGTGACGACGCTGGGCGAGGCCTTGGCGGCCGCGGCGGTCACCGCGGTCGCGTTCTCGGGGTCGGTGATGACCACCGACTGCGCCGCGGCCGCCGTTCCGCTGCCGCCGCTCCCGCCGCCGGAGGTCAGGGCGACGACCCCCGCCCCGGCGCCGCCGCCGACGAGGGCACCGGCGAGCAGTCCGGCGACGCCGATCCGCAGCCGGCCCGCCCGCCGCTTCCCCGGGGCCGGCGCAGGGGCGCCCGCCGGCGGCGGCAGGGTCGCCGTCGCGGGGCCGGCCGGCGGGTACCAGGAGTCGCCGGACGGCGGCGGGGTCCAGCCCGGGGTCGCACCGGTCGGCTGCGCCGGGTTCGGGTACGGGTGTCCGTTCACTGCTGTGGTCCTCCTCCTGCGCGGCCGTCCGCCGCTCTGGGGACCACTGTCGGCGCGGCGTCTGGCGGGGCCCTGCGGAGCGCCTGTGAGGTGTCTGGACGTCCTCAGCGGGGGAGGTCGGGCAGCACCCGGCCCCGCGCGACCAGCTCGGTGACCACCCAGACCGCCGCCACCTCGGCCGCCAGCAGCCCCACGAGGACCAGCAGCTGGGCGGCGCCGGCGGCCAGCGGGCTGCCCCCGCCGAGCAGCACGCCGACGTAGGCGCCGGGCAGCGTGACCAGCCCGACGGTGCGGGTCTGGTCCAGCGGCGGCAGCAGGGCGGTCGCGGCGGAGGGCCGGGCGACCTCGAGGACGGCGTCGCGGGGGAGCAGGCCGAGCGCCAGGGCCGCCTCGACCTCCCCGCGGCGGGTGGTCAGCTCCTCGCGCAGCCGCCGGCCGGCCAGCGACGTCGCCGTCATCGCGCCGCCGACCAGGATGCCCGCGACCGGGATCACCGCCTCGCCGCGCAGCGGCACCGTGCCGCTGGCAAGCACCAGCGCGACCACCGGCGCCGCCCCGCCGGCCACCGCCAGGGCCGCAGCCCACACCCGGCGCGGGGCGCCGGGCGCCCGCAGCGGCAGGCCGCTGACCCGCCCGGCTGCCGTGACCGCCGCGACGGTGACCATCAGCAGCACGAACGCCGCCGACAGCCACAGCGAGCGGACGACGACCAGCAGCACCGCCGAGACCGCCGCCAGCTGGACCGTGGCCCGCAGCGCCGCGACGACGACCGGTCGCTCCTGCCCCAGCCCGGACAGCCGCCCGCCCGCCGCCGCCAGCACGGTGAGCAGCACCAGGACGACCGCCAGCGGCGGGCCCAGCTCGACGACGGAGGTCCCCACGGCCGCCGATCCTGCCGTCCGCGACCCGGCCGCCCGCGACACGCCGACCACCGTGTGCGACGGGAGCGTCGCGGGGTAGAGGGGGAGCCCGGTCGCTCCCCTGGGAGCGGGCGGGTCCCCGCTGCCCGGCCTGCGCTCCTGGAGGCTGCTCGTGTCCACCCGCGGTCTGCCCGCCCGCCTGCTCGTGGGCCTCGCCGCCCTCACCGCCGTCGCGGTCGCCGTCGTCGGCGGCCTCGCCCTGCGGCCCCCGGGGCTGCTCGCCGTCGCGCTGGCCGCGGTGGTGACCTCCTGCCTGGCCGGCGGCGTGGCGCGCGAGTCGCACGAGGACGGCCGGCCACCGCGGTACACGCCGCTGGAGGCGGCCTGGCGGGCCGGCGCGGTCACGATCGGCGTGCTGCTGTTCCTGTCCGGCGTCGCCGTGCTGGGCGGCCCGGCGCTCACCGCCCTGACCGGTGCGGTGCTCTTCCTCGGCGGGCTCGGGCTGTGGCTGCTGCGCACCGGCCGCCCGGTGCGGCCGGCCGCTCCCGACGACGCCCCGGCGCCCGGCCGGTTCGCCGCGCCCGCGCCGCAGCGGCCGGTGGCCGGTGCCCGCCCGGGGGAGGCCGTCGGGACGGTCACCTCCCTGCCGCCGGTGGCGGCCCTGACGACCGCGGCGCTGGGCCGCGAGTGGCTGAGCACGACGGCGGTACTGGCCGGCCGGCTGGACCCGGCGGCGCGGCAGCAGATCGTCAGCCGCCGCCAGGAGGCCCTCGACGAGCTCGAGCGCCGCGACCCCGCCGGCTTCGCCCGCTGGCTGGCCGAGGGCCCGCTGCCCGGCAGCGACCCGGCCGGCTACCTGCGGGAGGGCCCGGCGGCCGCCTGAGGGTCGAAGACGGCGGCCGGGTCGACGTTCATCACGACCTCGCAGTCGCAGAACCCGCCGTACTCCTCGAGCCCCTCGTGCAGCCGGTCGAGGGCGATGCCGTGCCCGGCGGCCCAGGCGTCGGTGGCGCGGTGGGTCCGGTCGCAGTCCCCGGCCGCGATGACGGCGTCGAGGTGCTCGCGCAGCGCGTCCAGCTGGGTCCGGTCCAGCGGCAGGAGCCCGGTCGGGTCGTCGATCGGTGCCACGCGGTCAGCATCGGCAGCAGGGTCGTCCGGGTCGAGCCCTATCGTGGTCGTCGTACGCCGGCGTGGCGCAACTGGCAGCGCACCCGACTTGTAATCGGGCGGTTGGGGGTTCGAGTCCCCCCGTCGGCTCAGTCGAAGCTGCCCGCCCCGCCCACGCGGTAGGGGTGGTGCCGCTCGGCGCGGGCCGTCCGCGCCCGCTCGGCCCGCTCCTCGCGCAGCCGGGCGGCGGTGCCGGCGGGGTAACCCGCCTTGGCGACGCGGTGCTCGGTGGTCTCCACCACGAACGCCAGCGAGTACATCAGCCCGACCATCAGCCCCCCGGCCGCCGCGGTCAGCCGGTAGCCCATCCCCACGGGGACGGCGACCAGGCAGATCACCACCAGCGGGGCGAGCTGCACCAGCGAGCGGGCGACGTGCCGGCGGATCCATCCCGGCCGGGTGGTGTCCGACAGCACCCACGGCGACAGGGCCCGGGGCAGCCCGCCGCCGACGGCGTAGCGGAGCCACTGCAGGGCGGTGGGGCGGCGGGACGTCGCGGGCGCGGCGTGCTGGGTGCGCACGACTCGACGGTAGGCCCCGTTGTCCACCCCGGGAACCGGGACGGGGGCGTCACGTCCGGGCCGTTGCCCCTGTCGCGGCGCGGGTGGACACTGCGACCGCCGAGTGAGGGAGGGCTCCCGTGCAGATCGCCTCGCTGCTCCGCCGCAAGGGCTCCGACGTCGTCACCGTCGCGCCGGACCGGCCCGTCCGCGCCGCCCTCGCCCTGCTCGCCGAGCACCGCATCGGCGCGCTCGTCGTCTCCCGCGGGGGAGGCACCGTCGACGGCATCGTCTCCGAGCGCGACGTCGTCCGGGCCCTGCACGCCTCCGGGCCGGAGGTCCTCGACGGGCCGGTGTCGGGGCTGATGACCGCCGAGGTGCGCACCTGCGTGCCCGGCGCCTCGGTGCACGACCTCGCCCGCACGATGACCGACCACCGCATCCGGCACGTGCCCGTCGTCGAGGACGGCCGGCTGCTGGGGATCGTCTCGATCGGCGACGTCGTCAAGGCGCGCCTGGACGAACTGCAGGACGAGCGGGACCACCTCGTCGACTACATCCAGACCACCTGATCGCTCGGCGTACGGTTGCCCGCCGTGGACGAGCGGCGGGCGGGCACGGCAGCGGGACTCGCCGCCTACGGGCTGTGGGGCGTGTTCCCGCTCTACTTCCCGCTGCTGGAGCCGGCCGGCGGGGTGGAGATCGTCGCCCACCGCATCGTGTGGTCGCTGCTGTTCGTGGCCGTGCTGCTGACCGTGCTGCGGAGGTGGGCGCTGGTCCGCGCGGCGGTCACCGACCGGCGCACGCTGCTGGTCCTGGCCGGGGCCTCGGTGCTCATCGCGGCCAACTGGCTGGTCTTCGTCCACGGCGTGAACTCGGGGCACGTCGTCGAGACCTCGCTCGGCTACTTCATCAACCCGCTGGTCAGCGTGCTGCTCGGCGTCCTCGTCTTCGCCGAGCGGCTGCGGCCGCTGCAGTGGGCCGCGGTCGGGCTGGCCGCGGTGGCCGTCGTCGTCCTGACCGTCGACCACGGCCGGCCGCCGTGGATCGCCCTGGCGCTGGCCGCCACCTTCGGCAGCTACGGCCTGCTCAAGAAGCTGGTGCGGGTGGAGGCGGCGCCGGGGCTGTTCGTCGAGACGGCGGTGACCTTCCTGCCGGCGCTGGTGTTCCTCGGCGTGCTGCAGGCCACCGGGCGGGGGACCGCGGGGTCCGGGGGCACCGGCCACCTCCTGCTGCTCATGGCCTCGGGCGTCGCGACGGCGGTGCCGCTGCTGCTGTTCGCCGCGGCCGCCCGGCGCATCCCGCTGTCGACGGTCGGGCTGTTGCAGTACGTCACGCCGCTCATGCAGCTGGCGCTCGGCGTCTTCGTGTTCCACGAGCCGATGCCCCCGGCGCGGCTGGCCGGCTTCGCGATCGTCTGGGCGGCGCTGGCGGTGTTCACCGTGGACAGCCTGCGCTCGGTCCGGGCCGCCGGCCGTCGGGCGCCCGCCGAGCAGGTGCCCGCCGCGGCCTGACCGCGCGTCTCGGGCTGTGGCCTGTCACCCCCCGGGCCTACCGTTGTGGGTGACGGCTTCCCCCCGATCGAACGGACCCGACCATGACCCCCGACCCCGACCCCGCGGTCTCCCCGCCGGGGGGCTCGGAGTCCGGTGAGGGCCCCGCGCAGCCCGCGGGCCTGACCCGGCGCGAGCACGAGATGCTGGCCTTCGAGCGGCAGTGGTGGCGCCAGCCCGGCGCGAAGGAGACGGCGATCCGCGAGCGGTTCGGCCTGCCCCCGACCCGCTACTACCAGGTGCTGAACGCGCTGGTGGACCGCCCGGCCGCGCTCGAGGCCGACCCCCTCCTCGTCCGCCGCCTGCGGCGGCTGCGCAGCGCGCGGCGGCAGCGGCGTTCGCCTCACCTGCTGGGCAAGGGCTCGTCCGCCCTCTAGATTTGGTGACCGTGGGCAGGCACGCGGCACCAGGCGGTGACCAACCGGACCGGCCGTCAGCCCCGGTGGCAGGCGGCCGGCGCCGCACCGACCACCCCAGCGCGCCCCTGCCCGACCTGCCCACGACGCCCGGCCCCGGCGTGAACCCGGGCGCCGCGGAGCTGAGCGACCACCCGACGACGCCCGGTACCGGCCGCAGTCGCGCCGACCGCCGCCGCGACGCGCTGCTCGGCGCCGGGGACGAGACCGACCGCCGCCGGCTCACCGGCCGGTCCGCCCGCCCCGCCGTGGCCGCCCGCCCGGCGGCCACGCCCCCCGCGGCACCCGCGCCCCCGGCGACGGCCGTCCGCCCGGCCGAGCCGCAGCGCCCGCCGGCCCGCGCGCCGCAGCCCGAGGCGCCGGCCGTCCGGTCGCGCCCCGCGCAGCCCGCCGCCCCGGCCCGGCCGCGGGTCCCCGTGCCGGTGGCCGCCGGCGCCGCCACCCGGCAGGCGCCCGCGCCGCAGCCGCCGGCCCGCCCCGCGGACCGGCCGGCGGCCGGGCCGCCGACCGCACAGTCGCCGGCCGTCTCCCGCCCGGCGCCCATGCCGCCGGCCCGTCCCGCGCCGCCCGAGACCACGGTCGCCCCGTTCCAGGCGGTCCCCCGGCCCGACGCCGAGGCCGCCGAGCCGGCAGCGCCGCCGCTGGACCCGTGGGATCAGCCCGCCCGCCCGCCCGCCCGCGGACGGACGCAGACCCCGCCCGCGGCGGAACCCGCGCAGCCCCGGGATGCGAGCCGGACCCCGGGCGACGCGGCCCCCGCCGGGAACGGCTACCGCGACTGGACCAGCCCCTCCGGGGCGGGCACCGCGACGCCGGCCGCCCCGCCCACCGAGGCGATCCCCGACCGCGAGGTGTCCCGCGACCGCGCGGCGTCCGGGGCGCCCGCCCCGGCGACCGAGGCGATCCCCGAGCGGGAGGTGTCCCGCGACCGGACCCGGGACCGCGCCCCCGCCGCGCCGCTGACCGAGGCGATCCCCGACCGCGAGGTCGCCGGCCGCCGCGACCGCGCGCAGCGGGACCGCGACGCCGAGCCGGACACCGGCCCGCCGACCGGCGGCACCGGCGTCGTGGGCAACCGCGCCGCGATGCGCGCCGAGCGCCAGGCGAAGGAGGCCGAGCGGCAGGCCATGGAGACCGAGCGCCGCAAGGCCGCGCGCCGGGCCGGGGTCTCCCGCGCCGCGCTGCGCGCCGCCGACGGCGCGGACGCGCCGCCGCGCCGGCGCACCGGCGTCGCGCTGCTGGCGGTCGTCGTCGTCGCGCTGGTCGTGCTCGGCGTCTACAGCTTCGCCTCCCCGGCGGCGCAGGAGGCCGGCTCGGCGGCGACGCCCACGAGCGAGCCCTCGGCCTCGGCGTCGGTGGCGCCGTCGTCGGGCCCGCTGCCCCCGTTGTCGGCCGAGCCGCTGCCCCCGGTCGAGGAGGCGCCGAGCACGCCGGTGCGGGTGCCGGTGACCGTCCTCAACGCCACGCAGACCGGCGGGCTGGCCGCCGACGTCGCCGCCGCGCTCGCCGCCCAGGGCTGGACGACGGCCGGCGTCGGGACCTACGAGGGCGGGGACGTCGCCGCCACCACCGTCTTCTTCGACGAGGGCGACGAGGCGCAGCGCCAGTCCGCCCAGCAGCTCATGGACGCCTTCCCGGGCATCACCACCGGGCCCGCGATGCGGTTCTTCGAGGTGCCGGGCGTGGCCGACCCGGGCCTGGTCGTCGTCGTCACCGGCGGGTTCCAGCCCTGACCGTCCCCGGTCGCGCCCCGTCCCGACACCTGCGGAACCCCGGCGCGGCACCGTCCGTTGGCCGCAGCGTGCGTCCGTTCCGCGGGCCCGTGACACCCCGCCCGCGCTCCGGCGCCCGCGCGGTGGCCGTCGCCCTGCTCGCCCTCCTGCTCACCGGCACCCTCGTCGGCGCGCTGCCCACCCCGGCGGCCGCCGCCGAGGACGTCCGCACCGAGGACGCGCGGGTCCCCTCCGGCTCGGGCGCCGACGCCGTCGAGCTGGACACCACGCTCTACCTCCCGGCCTCGGCCACCGCCGACGACCCGGCGCCGGCCGTGGTCCTCGCGCACGGCTTCGGCGGCAGCAAGCGGTCGGTCGCCGACGACGCCCGGGACCTCGCGGGCCGCGGCTACGTCGTCCTCGCGTACTCCGCGCGCGGGTTCGGCGAGAGCACCGGCCAGATCGGCCTGGACGACCCGCGCTACGAGGTCGCCGACCTGTCCACGCTGCTCGACCTGCTCGCCGACCGCGACGACGTCCTCCTCGACGGCGACGGCGACCCGCGGGTGGGCGTGGCCGGCGCCTCCTACGGCGGGGCGCTGTCGCTGCTCGGCGCCGCCTACGACGACCGGGTCGACGCCATCGCGCCGCAGATCACCTGGAACTCGCTGACCGCCGCGCTCTTCCCCTCCCAGACCGGCGCCGCCGACGCGCCGACGGTCGCCGCCACGCCGCAGACCGCCGACGCCGGCGTCTACAAGCGGCTGTGGTCGGGGCTGTTCTTCGGCGTGGGCGCGGTGCCCACCGGCGGGCTGCTGGACGCGCTCGGCGGCGGGGGAGCGGCCGAGGCCGAGGACGGCGAGGACTCCGGCGAGGACTCCGGTGACACCGGCGACGCGGCACCCGTCTCCGGCGACGCCGCGCCCCGCCTGCCGTTCGACCCGGCGTCGGTGGACCCCGCCGTGGTGGAGCAGGCGCTGACCTGCGGCCGGTTCCGCGCCGACATCTGCGCCGCCTACCAGTCCGCCGCGGCCTCGGGCACGCTCACGCCCGAGGTGGCCGCGGTGCTCGACCGCAGCAGCCCGGCCGCGGTGCTCGACCGCATCACCGCGCCCACCCTGCTGGTCCAGGGCACCGAGGACTCCCTGTTCGGCCTGGGCCAGGCCGACGCCAACGCCCGCGGCATCGCCGCGAACGGCACCCCGGTCAAGGTCGTCTGGTACGCCGGCGGCCACGACTCCCAGGCCTCGGAGCGGGAGACCGCCGAGCTGCGCGACCAGGTCGCCGGCTGGTTCGACTGGTACCTGCGCGACGAGGACGACCCGGCCCGCGGCGAGGACCCCGGCACCGGCTTCGAGTTCCCCGCGCCCACCGGCCTGGGCAGCGGGCTGGGCAGCGTGCAGGGCGGCACCCAGAGCGTGCTCGCCGGCGCCTACCCGGGCCTCGACGGCGGGGAGCCGGCGCAGCGGGAGAGCGTCGCGCTCGACGGCGGCACGCAGCCGGTGGTCACGCCCGCCGGCGGCACCCCGGCCGCGATCACCACCGTCCCGGGCCTGGGCGCGCTGGCCTCGGCGCTCGGCGGCCAGGCCGTGGAGATCCCCGGCCAGTTCGCGGCGTTCGCCAGCGAGCCGCTCGACGAGGCGGTCGAGGTGGTCGGCGCGCCGACCGTCGAACTCGCCGTCGCCTCGCCCACCGGCAGCGCCACGCTGTTCGCCAAGCTCTACGACGTCGGCCCCGACGGCGCCCAGACGCTGCCCGGCGGGCTGGTCGCCCCGCTGGCGCTCACCGGCCTGTCGGTGGACCCGGCCGCGCCCACCGAGGTCGCCGTGACGCTGCCGGGCATCGTGCACCGCTTCGAGGCCGGGCACACGATGCGCGTCGTCGTCTCCTCGACCGACCAGGCTTTCGCGCTGCCGGCCGAGGCCACCGTCTACTCCGTCGCCCTCGCCGGGGCCGGCAACGGCGGCACCGCGCTGGCCGTGCCCACCGTCGAGGGGCAGCCGCAGGCCGACGGCGGCACCTCCCGCTGGTGGTGGCTGCTCGGCGCCGTCGCCGCCCTCGGCCTGCTCGGCTGGCTCACCGCGGTGCTGTGGGGCCGCCGCCGGCGCCGGGTCACCTCGGAGGTGGAGCCCGACGGCGAGGACGTGCCGCTGCGCTTCGAGGGGATCACCAAGGCCTACAAGGACGGCTTCGTCGCCGTCCGCGACCTGTCCTTCGAGGTCCGCCGCGGCCAGGTGCTCGGCCTGCTCGGCCCCAACGGCGCGGGCAAGACGACGTCGCTGCGCATGCTCATGGGGCTGATCCGGCCGAACTCCGGGCGGATCACGGTGTTCGGCCACGCGGTCCGCCCCGGCGCGCCGGTGCTGTCCCGGCTGGGCTCGTTCGTCGAGGGCACCGGCCTGCAGCCGCACCTGTCCGGCCGCGACAACCTGCGCCTGTACTGGGCCGCCACCGGCCGCCCGGCCGAGGACGCGCACATGGAGGAGGCGATCGCGGTCGCCGGCCTCGGCGCCGCCATCGACCGGCCGGTGCGCCGCTACAGCCAGGGCATGCGGCAGCGGGTGGCGATCGCCCAGGCCATGCTCGGCCTGCCCGACCTGCTGGTCCTCGACGAGCCGACCAACGGGCTGGACCCGCCGCAGATCCACGCCATGCGCGAGGTGCTCCGCGACTACGCCGCCACCGGCCGCACGGTCATCGTCTCCAGCCACCTGCTGAGCGAGATCGAGCAGACCTGCACCCACGTGGTGGTCATGGCGAAGGGGCAGAAGATCGCGCAGGGGACGGTCGAGGAGATCGTCGGCACCGGCGGTGCGGTGCTGGTCGGCCTCGCCGCCGACGCCGACGCCGACCGCGCGGCCGCCGTCCTGTCGGCGCTGCCCGGCGTCGCCGTCGAGCGCACCGACGAGGGGCTGGTCGCCGACCTCGGCCCGGAGACCTCGCGGGCGACGGCGCTGCAGGCGCTGGTGGCCGCGGGCGTCGCCGTCGACCAGTTCACGCCGCGCCGCCGCCTGGAGGACGCGTTCCTGGCACTCGTGGGGGAGTCGTGACCGCGACCGAGCACGTCCAGCCCACCGGCGCCGTCGCCGGCTACCGGCCCGAGCGGACGCTGCGGCTGTCGGTCGAGCTGCGCCGGCAGTTCAAGCGGCGCCGCACGATCGGCGTCTTCGCGGCGATGGTGGCCCTGCCGCTGGTCCTCATCGCCGCGCTGCAGCTGGGGGCGAGCGAGGACGCGCAGACCAACAGCCGGATCAACCTCGTCGACGTCGCCACCGCGAGCGGGCTGAACTTCACCCTGTTCGTGCTGTTCGCGACGACGACGTTCTTCCTCGTCGTGGTCTACGCGCTGTTCTTCGGTGACACGGTGGCCAGCGAGGCGCAGTGGGGCTCGCTGCGCTACACGCTGGCCACGCCGGTGCCCCGGATGCGGCTGCTCCGGCAGAAGTGGCTCGCGGCGCTGGTCCAGTCGGTGGGCGCGCTGCTCACCCTCGCCGTCGTCGCGGTGGTCGCCGGCGGCCTGGCGTTCGGGTTCGGCGAGATCCGGACGCCGGTCGGGGTGACCCTGTCGCAGGGCGAGGGGTTCCTCCGGCTGGCCGGGATGCTCGGCTACCTCGCCGTGCACCTGCTCGTCGTCGGCACGCTGGCGTTCTGGCTGTCGACGATCACGGACGCGCCGCTGGCCGCCGTCGGCGGGGCGGTGTTCACGACGGTCGTGTTCGCGATCCTCGACCAGGTCGAGCAGCTCGGGGCCATCCGCGACTGGTTCCCCACCGCGGAGGAGTTCGCCTGGACCGACCTGCTGCAGACGCCGGTCGACTCCTCGGACCTGTTCCGCGGCGTCGTCCAGTCGCTGGTCTACGCCGCGGTCTTCACCGCACTGGGCTTCCGCCACTTCGCCCGGCGCGACGTCACGAGCTGATCGAGGCCCGGACCGCCTCGGCCCAGCCGACGCCCATCGGCTCGGCGGTCACCGACACGTTGGGGACGGCCCCCAGCAGCCCGGCCATGCCCTCGACCTCCGCGCCGTTGGCGGTGATCCACAGCCGGCCGACGGCGGGCGCCATCTCCAGGTCGCTCGCGCTGTCGCCGATCGCGACGGCGTCCGCGGGGTCGACGCCGCGCCGCTCGAGGTCCCAGGCGATCGCCGCGCCCTTGGAGATGCCGCGCGGCATCAGGTGGTAGACCCGCGCCAGCTGCCCCTCCGGCGCCAGCCGCAGCCGCGCCGAGGCGGGGATCGCGCCGTTGTCCTTGAGCGTCAGCCAGCCGAGGCCCCGCTCGGTCAGCCACGCATCGACGGCGAGCGGGTCGACGAACCCGCGCAGCAGCGCGTCGCCGTCGTGCGTGGTGTGCCAGGGCGCGTGCCACTCCAGCCGGCCGGCGTGGGCGGCGCACAGCGCGTCGACCACGCCGAGCTCGGCCATCACGTCCATCGGCGTGCGGCCGGCGTACTCGGCGGGCAGCTCGCCGGTCAGCTCGTGCCGCTCCCGGCCGCCCTTCCACGTCACCAGCGAGCCCAGCTCGGCGATCGCGCCGTCGGCGGCGAAGATCCGCCCCGCCTCGGTGACCTGGTCGGCGGTGCGCCCGCTGACGATCACCAGCGCGACCCCGGCGGTGTGCAGCTCCAGCAGGGCCGCGGCGGGCTCGGCGGTGGGGGAGCCGTCGGCGGCGTGCCAGAACGACCCCCGCGGTCCGACCATCGTGCCGTCGAGGTCGGTGTAGACGATGCGCACAGCCACGGCGCCCAGCATGGCCGGGGCCGGGGGCGGTCCCCGCAGCCGGGTAGAGTCGGGCCCGTTCCACTCATCCAGAGGGGCAGAGGGACACGGCCCGGTGAAGCCCCGGCAACCGCGCTCGCGACAGCGGCGAGAGGTGCCAATTCCGTCCCGCGCGGCTCGACGGCCCGACGCGGGGAAGATGAGGAGGTAGTCGTCGCATGACCCTGACCGCTCCCGGTTCTCTGCAGGCCGACTCCGCTGCCGGCGGCCCCGTTCCGCCCAGCCCCGCCCGCGGCCTCGTCTGTCGCAACTGCGGCGCCACCTTCGGCCTCATCGCCGAGCACGCCTGCGCCCAGTGCTTCGGCCCGCTCGAGGTCGACTACGACCCCGAGCTCATGCGGCAGGTCACCCGCGAGCAGATCGAGGCCGGCCCGCAGAACATCTGGCGCTACGCCGCGCTGCTGCCGGTGGGCCAGGACCCGGCCGACCGCGTCTCCCTCGACCCGGGCATGACCCCGCTGGTCCGCGCCGACCGGCTCGCCGCCGAGCTCGGCATCACCGGCGGGCTGTGGGTCAAGGACGACTCGGCCAACCCCACCCACTCGTTCAAGGACCGCGTGGTGAGCCTCGCGGCCACCGCCGCGAAGGGGCTGGGCTACCGCAAGATCGCCGCGGCCTCGACGGGCAACCTGGCCAACTCGGTGGCCGCGCACGCCGCCCGCGCCGGCCTGCCGTCGTTCGTGTTCATCCCGTCCGACCTGGAGCCGGGCAAGGTCGTGCAGTCGGCGGTCTACGGCCAGACGCTGGTCGCCGTCGACGGCTCCTACGACGACGTCAACCGGCTGACCAGCGAGCTCGCCGAGACCGACGAGTTCGAGGACACCGCCTTCGTCAACCAGAACGTGCGGCCCTACTACGCCGAGGGCTCCAAGACGATGGGCTACGAGATCGCCGAGCAGCTCGGCTGGCGGATCCCGGCCCAGGTGGTCATCCCCATGGCCTCGGGCTCGCTGCTCACCAAGGTGGACAAGGCCTGGCGGGAGCTGGTCAGGGCCGGGATCGTCGCGGACACCGAGTGGCGGGTCTTCGGCGCCCAGTCCGCCGGCTGCGACCCGATCGCCACCGCCTTCGACAACGGCTGGGACGTCGTCAAGCCGGTCAAGCCCACCGGGATCGCGAAGTCGCTGAACATCGGCAACCCGGCCGACGGCCCGTACGCGCTCGACGCGATCCGCCGCACCGGCGGCGCCGTCGGCCGGGTCGGCGACGAGCAGATCGTCCAGGGCATCCGCGACCTCGCCCGCACCACCGGCGTCTTCGCCGAGACCGCCGGGGGCGTGACCGTGGCGGTGCTGCGGCAGCTGGTCGAGGACGGGCGGCTGGACCCGAGCCGGGAGACCGTCGTCCTCAACACCGGCGAGGGCCTCAAGACCCTCGACCCGCTGCTGCCGGTGGTCGGCCCGACGCACCGCGTGGAGCCGTCGCTGCGGTCGGTCCGGTCCGCGGGGCTCATCGGCTGAGCCCCCGGCGGGGGGCGTAGGCTCGCCGGCGTCGATCCGGCGGGTGACATCCCGCCCGATCGTCCCCGAGTCGTGTGTCCAGGATCTCCCCACGGCGGCGTGCCTGTTGTACCGTCTCGCGCGGTCAGTTCCACGCACGTGTCCGACGGGCGGAAGAGCTGGATCCCGGTCCCCGGATCACGGGGGCCGTCCGCACGCACGACCGTGGGAGCGCACGTGGCACAGGGCACCGTGAAGTGGTTCAACGCCGAGAAGGGCTTCGGCTTCATCGCCGTCGACGGCGGCCAGGACGTCTTCGTCCACTACTCGGCCATCCAGATGGACGGCTACAAGAGCCTCGACGAGGGCCAGCGGGTGACCTTCGAGGTCGTCCAGGGTGAGAAGGGCCCCCAGGCCGACGGCGTCCGCGTCGCCTGAGCCCCCTCCGTACCCCCGTGCTGCGGCCCGGCTCCCTCCGCGGGAGCCGGGCCGCAGCCGTTCCCGGGCCGCCGCCGGTGAGCCGGGCGCCGTCGCTGCCGGCCGCCCACGCCGTGGTCCTCGTCCTGCTGGCGGCGGTCTCCGGGGTCCTCCACGTCGCGGGGGTGCGCAGCGGCGGCCAGGACGCCGCCGGCCGCTGGACCGGCCCGTCGCCCGCGGTCCCCGTGGCGACCCGGGTGCTCGCGCTGCTCGTCGTCGTGGTGGTGGCGCGCACCGTCGGGCCGCGGCGGCCAGGCCGGCTCGCGTACTGGCTGGCGGGCACCGCGTGCTGGGCGGTCCTGCCGTGGGCCTGGCCGGCGCCCGGGCTGTCGGCCTCCCACCTCGAAAGCGGCTGGGCGTGGGTGACCGTGCTCGGGTTCTCCGGCTACGGCCGGGTCTGGCTGGTGCCCCTGCTGCTGTTCGGCGCGGCGTACACCGCCGTCCTGGCGCGCCTGGCCGACTGACCCGCCCGGGAACAGGCGCCACCCACCCCCCGTTCTTGCACTCGGCAGGGGCGAGTGCCAGACTTCCGGTTGGCACTCGACAGTGCCGAGTGCCAATCAGGTCGGAACGGTGAGGCACAGGAGCGCGGGCCACATGGGAGCCCGCCGCGCCGGTGTCGTCCGTCGCGGGCGCCGGTCCCGGCCGTGCAGCGATCCATGCATGGAGGACATCACCACATGGCCAAGATGATCGCCTTCGAGGAAGAGGCGCGCCGCGGCCTCGAGCGGGGCATGAACACCCTCGCCGACGCCGTCAAGGTGACGCTCGGCCCCAAGGGCCGCAACGTCGTCCTCGAGAAGAAGTGGGGCGCTCCCACCATCACCAACGACGGTGTGAGCATCGCCAAGGAGATCGAGCTCGAGGACCCCTGGGAGAAGATCGGCGCCGAGCTGGTCAAGGAGGTCGCGAAGAAGACCGACGACGTCGCGGGTGACGGCACCACCACCGCCACCGTGCTGGCCCAGGCGCTCGTCCGCGAGGGTCTGCGCAACGTCGCCGCCGGCGCCAACCCGATGGCCCTGAAGAAGGGCATCGAGAAGGCCGTCGCCTCGGTCACCGAGTACCTCCTCTCGACCGCCAAGGACGTCGAGACCAAGGAGCAGATCGCCGCCACCGCGTCGATCTCCGCCGCCGACCCGGCCATCGGCGAGCTCATCGCCGAGGCGATGGACAAGGTCGGCAAGGAAGGCGTCATCACCGTCGAGGAGAGCAACACCTTCGGCCTCGAGCTCGAGCTCACCGAGGGCATGCGCTTCGACAAGGGCTACATCTCGCCCTACTTCGTCACCGACGCCGAGCGCATGGAGGCCGTCCTCGACGACCCGTACGTGCTCGTCGTCAACTCGAAGATCAGCTCGGTCAAGGACCTGCTCCCGCTGCTGGAGAAGGTCATGCAGTCGGGCAAGCCGCTGGCCATCATCGCCGAGGACGTCGAGGGCGAGGCCCTCGCGACCCTGGTCGTGAACAAGATCCGCGGCACCTTCAAGTCGCTGGCCGTCAAGGCCCCCGGCTTCGGTGACCGCCGCAAGGCCATGCTGACCGACATCGCCATCCTCACCGGTGGCCAGGTCATCAGCGAGGAGGTCGGCCTCAAGCTCGACACCGCCGACGTCTCCCTGCTGGGCCGCGCCCGCAAGGTCGTCGTCACCAAGGACGAGACGACGATCGTCGAGGGCGCCGGTGACAGCGACCAGATCGCCGGCCGGGTGAACCAGATCCGCGCCGAGATCGAGAAGTCGGACTCCGACTACGACCGCGAGAAGCTCCAGGAGCGCCTGGCCAAGCTGGCCGGTGGCGTCGCCGTCATCAAGGCCGGCGCCGCGACGGAGGTCGAGCTCAAGGAGCGCAAGCACCGCATCGAGGACGCGGTGCGCAACGCCAAGGCCGCCGTCGAGGAGGGCATCGTCGCCGGTGGTGGCGTCGCCCTGGCGCAGGCCACCGCCGTCGCGTTCGAGAAGCTCGACCTTGAGGGTGACGAGGCGACCGGCGCCAACATCGTGCGCGTCGCGCTCGAGGCGCCGCTGAAGCAGATCGCCGTCAACGCCGGCCTCGAGGGCGGCGTCGTGGCGGAGAAGGTGCGCAACTCCGAGGTGGGCCACGGCCTCAACGCCGCCACCGGCGAGTACGTGGACCTGGTCGCGGCCGGCATCATCGACCCGGCCAAGGTCACCCGCTCGGCGCTGCAGAACGCCGCCTCCATCGCGGCGCTCTTCCTCACCACCGAGGCCGTCATCGCCGACAAGCCGGAGAAGGCCGCCCCGGCCATGCCCGGTGGCGACGGCGGCATGGGCGGCATGGACTTCTGAGTCCCGCCCTCCCGTAACACCAGCAACGCCCGGCAGGGGCGGTCCCGCATCGCGCGGGGCCGCCCCTGTCGGCGTTCGGGAGGCCGAACACACGCTGGGCGCCCTCTCCCGCCGCCGGGAGAGGGCGTCCAGCGTGTGTTCGACCCCGAGCCCCGGGATCTCCTCGGGCGCCGGCGGTGGGTCAGCCCCGCGGCGGCGGGAAGCAGCAGAACTCGTTGCCCTCGGGGTCGGCGAGGACCTCCCAGCCGATCTCGCCGGCGTCCTCGTCGACCTCCTGGCCCGGCCGGGCGTCCGAGGCCCGCACCACGGTGGCGCCGGCGGTCTGCAGCGCCGCGGAGTCGCCGACGACGTCGAGGTGCACGCGGTTCTCGACCACCTTCTCCTCGGGCACCGGGTTGAGCCAGATCAGCGGCCCGGCGCCGGTGGGGTCCTCGATCGGTACCGGCCAGTCGCGCTCGCGCGGCGTGCCGTCGGGCAGGGTGTCGCGGCGGACGTAGCCCAGGGCGGCGCACCACCAGTCGGCCAGGGCCTGGTGGTCGCGGGCGTCGATGCAGAGGTCCTTGAAGCGGGCGGGTGCGTCGGCCATGGCCGCGCAGGGTAGGCCGACGTCGTGACCGTGGTGATCGGGACCTCGGGGTGGCAGTACCGCGACTGGCGCGGTCGCTTCTACCCGCAGCGCCTGCCGCAGCGGCTGTGGCTGGAGCACCACGCCCGGCACTTCGCCACCGTCGAGAGCAACGCCGCGTTCTACCGGCTGCCCGAGCGGGACACCTTCGCCGCGTGGCGCGAGCGCACCCCGCCCGACTACCGCTGGGCGGTCAAGGCCAGCCGCTTCCTCACCCACGTCCGGCGGTTGCGCGAGCCCGAGGAGCCGGTGGCCCGGCTGGTGGAGCACGCCGCGGGCCTCGGCGACCGCCTCGACGTCGTCCTGCTGCAGCTGCCGCCCACGCTGAAGGCGGACGCCGGGCTGCTGCGCGACTGCCTGGCCTGCTTCCCGCCCGGCCTGCGGGTCGCGGTGGAGCCCCGCCACGCCAGCTGGTGGACCGACGAGGTCCGGGCGCTGCTGGAGCGCTACGGCGCCGCGCTGTGCTGGGCCGACCGCGCCGAGCGGCCGGTGACGCCGCTGTGGCGCACCACCGGCTGGGGCTACCTGCGGCTGCACACCGGCGCCGAGGGCTGGGCCTACCCGCCGGCGGTGCTCGAGCAGTGGGCGCAGCGCCTGGCGGAGGCGTACGCCGACGACGAGGACGTGTTCGTCTACCTGAACAACGACCCGGGCGGCGCCGCCGTCGTCGACGCGGTCACCCTGGCCGGCGCCGTCCGCCGGGCGGGCCGCACGCCCATCCGGGTGCCGACGCCGGACGAGGCGACCGGCGCGGCCTGGGCCGCCGCCTGATCAGCCGAGGACGTGCGGGTCCTCGCGGTGCCGCACGCCGAGCTGCTCGGCGGCGCGGCCCAGGATCTCCTGCACGGCGAGGGTGTCGGCCAGCGGCATGACCGCGGACTCCGTGCGCCCCTCCTGCAGGCAGCGGGTGACCTCGGCGAGCTCGTGCGAGTACCCGACCCCGTCCGCGGGGCGGGTGATCTCCTCGGGCTCGGCGCCGGTGCGGTGCAGCACGATCGTGGCCGGGTGGTGGAACCGGGGGAGGACGTCGATCCAGCCGCCGGTGCCGAACACCCGCGCCTGACCCGGCGTCGGGTAGCGCAGGGAGGTGGTCAGCGTGGCCGAGCGGCCGTCCTCCCAGCCGAGCAGCAGCGCCGCCTCGGCGTCGGCGCCGGTGGGGTAGGTGGACCCGGCGGCGGTGACGGTGTCGGGGGTGCCCAGCAGCATCTGGGCGAAGGAGACGACGTAGACGCCGAGGTCGAGCAGCGCGCCGCCGCCGAGCTCGAGGGCGAACAGCCGGTCGGCGGGGTCGTAGGCGCGGTCGACGCCGAGGTCGGCCTGCACCGAGCGCACCTCGCCGATGGCGCCGTCGGCGATCAGCTCCCGGATGCGGACGACCGCCGGCTGGAACCGCGTCCACATCGCCTCCATGACGAAGACGCCGGCCTCGCGGGCCGCCGTCACCACCTCCTGCGCGCCGGCGGTCGTGGCGGTGAACGCCTTCTCCACCAGCAGCGCCTTGCCGGCCCCGATGGCGGCGAGCGCGATCGCGTGGTGCTGCGGGTGCGGCGTGGCGACGTAGAGGACGTCGACGTCGGGGTCGGCGAGGAGCTCGGCGTAGGAGCCGTACGCGCGCTCCAGCCCGTGCTGCCGCGCGAACGCCTGCGCGCGGTCGGCCGAGCGGGACGCCACGGCCACCGCCCGCGCCCCGTCCACGTGCGCGAAGTCGCCCATCACGCTCTGCGCGATGCGTCCCGGCCCGACGATGCCCCAGCGGATCTGCTCGCTCACGGCGACGACGCTAGTCGCCGGGCAGACTGCACCCCGTGGCCGTGCTGATCGACAGTCCCGTCTGGCCGTGGCGCGGCCGCCGCTGGTCGCACCTGGTCAGCGACGTGTCCCACGACGAGCTGCACGCCTTCGTCGCCGCCGAGCTCGGCATCCCGCGCCGGGCGTTCCAGGGCGACCACTACGACGTCCCGGAGGACCTCTACGACGTCGCGGTGGCCGCCGGCGCCGAGCCGGTCGGGGCGCGCGAGCTGCTCGCCCGGCTGACGGCCGCGGGCCTGCGGGTCAGGAAGCGCGACCGCGCAGCAGGGTGAGCTCGGCGGCGAGGTTGGCCCGCGCCCGCGGCTCCCACTCCCGCGTCGCCGGCAGCCGGTAGAGCGCCGGCAGCGCGAGCAGGGACTCCAGGACGGCGATCCGCCCGGCGGTGAACACCTCGTCGGGCAGGTGCCCGTACTCCTCGCGGACGGCCGACGCGTAGGCGGCGTACGCCTCGGGCGGCCCGGCGAGGACGGCGAGGTCGGCGTCGCACAGGACGGCGCCGTTCGCGTCGCCGTCGGCCGCGTCGTGGCCGGCGGTCAGCAGCACCAGCCGGACCACTTCGTCCAGGCGCGCCGGCGGCACCAGGCCGGTCAGGCCCGCCCGCGCCCGCTCGGCGCTGGCCCGCTCGTTGTCGTCGCGGCGGGGGTCGTAGACGGCGTCGTGGTACCAGGCGGCCAGCGCGACGGCGGCCGGGTCGTCCGCGGCCGCGCCCAGCGTGTCGACCAGCCCGAGGACGGCGGCCAGGTGGTGCAGGTCGTGGTAGCGGCGGTGCGGCTCGCTCCACGCGGCGACGAGGGCGGCCCACTCGTCGCGCGCTGCGGGGGAGTCCCCGGTCAGGGCCGCGAAGTCCCCGTAGGCGATCACGCGACCCCGCAGCGGCGCAGGGTGAGCAGCGCCAGCGCGCGGGCCACGGCGGTCACCTCGGCCACCGGCACCCGCTCGGCCGGGCCGTGCGCGAGGTGCAGGTCGCCGGGGCCCAGGTGCAGCGCGGGGACCCCCGCGGCCGCGTACAGCCGCAGGTCCGTGCCGGCCGCGACCGCCCGCTCCGGCGGTGGCGCCCCGACCGCGTCGAGGACCGCGCCCCGCACCTGGCCGAGCAGCTCGTGCCCCGGCGGCAGCTGCCCGCTGGCGAACGTGCCGCCGGTCCAGGTGACCCGCACCGGGTGCGCGGCCAGCCACGGGTGCCCGGCGCAGAACTCCGCCACCCGCTGCTCGAACGCCGCGCGGGCCGCCGCGACCGGCTCGCCCAGCCGCACGCCGTAGCGGCCCTCGGCGACCAGCCGGTCGGGCACGCTGGAGGCCCAGTCGCCGGCGCGGACCGTGCCGATCGACAGCCCGAACGGGTACCGCTCGCCGTCGAAGCGGGGGTCGGCGTCGCGCTGCCGCTCCGCCTCGAACGCGCGCAGGTCGGCGTGCACCTCGGCGAACAGTTCCACCGCGCTCACCCCGCGGTCGCGCACCGCGGCGTGCGCCGCGTGGCCGGTCACCTCCAGCCGGAAGGTCAGCGCGCCGGCCGCGGCGGTGACCACGGCGCCGTCGGTGGGCTCCGGGATGACGCAGGCGTCGCCGCGGTGCCCGCGGGCCAGGGTGGCCCACGCGCCCAGGCCGCCGTCCTCCTCGCCGACGACGCTGTGCAGCGCCACCGGCCGGCGCAGGCGCACGCCCGCGGCGCGGATCCCGGCCAGCGCGGCGAGCGCCGAGACGAGGCCGCCCTTCATGTCGCAGGCGCCGCGGCCGTGCAGCGCGCCGCCGTCCAGCCGCGGGGTGAACGGGTCGCCGGCCCACAGCGCGCGGTCGCCGGTCGGGACGACGTCGGTGTGCCCGCACAGCACCAGCGCCGGGGTGCCGTCGTCGGCACCGGGCAGCGTGCCGACGACGCCCCACGCCTCGTCGCGCTCGACCTCCTGGCCGGGCGCGTCCGGCGCGGCGGCGGCCGCCGCGAGGTCGATCGCCCAGTGGTCGACGTCGCAGCCCAGCGCGTCGAGCTCGCCGGCGACCAGGGCCTGCGCCTCGCTCTCGGCCGCGGTGCCGCCCACCGAGGGGACGGCGACCAGGCGGCACAGCAGGGCCACCGCGGCGGCCTCGTCGACGGCGTCCAGGACGGCGGCCTCGGCACGGCTCAGGTCGGTCACGGCCCGGCAGTCTGGCACGCACGCACGGTCGCGGCGGTTACCGTCGCCGCCGTGACACAGCCCCTCCCGCCGCCCGGCTGGTACCCCCACCCCGCCGGCAGCGGCGGTTCCCGCTGGTGGGACGGCCGGACGTGGACCGAGCACGTCCAGCAGCCGGCCCCGCAGCCGGTCCCGCCGGCCCAGCAGCCGTACGGCGCGCAGCCGCAGCACCACGGCGCCCGGCCGCGCCGCTCGGTGCTGCACGACCAGCCGGTGCTGCTGGTCAACCAGAAGACCAAGCTGGTCGAGCTCACCAACGAGTACGCCGTCCTCGACGGCAACGGCACGCAGATCGGCGCCGTCGTCGAGGTCGGGCAGTCGGCGGCCAAGAAGGTCGTCCGCTTCGTGAGCAGCCTCGACCAGTACCTCACCCACCGCCTCGAGGTGCGCGACGCGTACGGGCCGGTCCTCGTCCTCACCCGCCCGGCGAAGCTGGTCAAGTCGCGGGTCGTCGTCGAGACGCCCGAGGGCGCGCCGGTGGGGGAGATCGTGCAGGCCAACGTGTTCGGCCGGATCCGCTTCGACCTGGTGGTGGGCGGTCAGCTCGCCGGCGCGATCCAGGCGGAGAACTGGCGGGCCTGGGACTTCTCCATCACCGACTCCCCGGGCAACGAGGTCGCCCGCATCACCAAGACGTGGGAGGGCCTGGCGCGCACGCTGTTCACCACCGCCGACCGCTACGTCGTGCGGGTGCACGCCCGGCTGCCCGAGCCGCTGGCGAGCCTGGTGCTGGCCTCGGCGCTCACCGTCGACACCGCGCTCAAGCAGGACTCCCGCGGATTCGGCTGACCCGCGCGTGTCGCGGCCGGGAGCGGGGTACCGTCGGTGGTGTCCGGACCGGGCGATCTGTGTCCCCGGGTGCCAATTGGATACCGCCTTCGCGGACCACCGCCCCGGCCTCGGCCGGGGGTCTGGAGCCGCGTCGTGCTTCTCGCCGCGAGGCGACCAGAGCCCGGTCCGGACCCTCCTCCTCAGCTCCTCAGCTCCCCAGCGCCCAGCCGCACGGGTCGGCCAGCGCCGCCGCCTCCGCGGGCCCCCAGGAGCCCGGCTCGTAGGGGCGCACCTCCGGCCGGTCCGCGAGCACCGGCGCGACCGCCCGCCACGCCCGCGCCAGCCCGCTGCTCGTGGTGAACAGCGACCGGTCGCCCACCAGGACGTCGTAGAGCAGCGTGGCGTAGGGCGGCAGCGGGTCGCCCTCGGGCACCGCGCCCAGGTCCAGCGAGGACTCCGCCACCGCCAGCTCCAGCTCCGGCCCCGGGCGCTTGGCCACCAGCCCGAGGTCCAGCGCGCCGGCGCCCGACAGCGACAGCGACACGGTGTTCCCGCCGCCGGGCACCGCGCCGACCGGGCCGTCGGGCCGGCGCAGCACCAGCGTCACCCGCTGCTCGTCCGCGGCCAGCCGCTTGCCGGTGCGCAGCAGGAACGGGACGCCGTGCCAGCGGTCGGTGTCGATCCACAGCCGCGCCGCGACGAAGGTGTCGGTGGCGCTGTCGTCGGCGACGTCGTCGAGGTCCCGGTAGCCGGTGAACTGCCCCAGGACGACGTCCTCGCGGGTCAGCGGCCGGAACGCCGCGAGCACCGCCTCGCGGGCCTCCTGCAGGTCGCCCGGCGCCAGCGACACCGGCGGCTCCATCGCCACCTCGGCGGCCACCTGGAACAGGTGGGTGACCAGCATGTCCAGGGTGGCGCCGGTGGCGTCGTAGAACTCGGCGCGGTCGGCGACGTCGAGGGTCTCGGGGACGTCGACCTGCACCTGCGCCACGTGCTCCCGGCTCCACACCGAGGAGAACAGCCCGTTGGCGAAGCGCAGCACGTGCAGGTCCTGGGTGGCCTCCTTGCCGAGGAAGTGGTCGATGCGGAAGACCTGCTCCTCGGCGAGCACCGCGTGCACCAGCTCGTCGAGCTCGCGGAACCCGTCGGGGGAGGTGCCGTAGGGCTTCTCGTAGACGACGCGGGCGCCGTCGGCCAGGCCGTGGGCGTCCAGGGCCCGCGTGATGCCGCCGAACGCCTCGGGCGGGACGGCGAGGTAGTGCACGAGCTGGACGTCGTCGCCGAGCTCCTCGCGGGCGCGGGCCACGGCGTCGGGCAGCTGCCCGGGGTCGTCCGGGGCGAAGCCGCCGCCGGCGAAGCGCAGCCGCTCGGGCAGCCCCTCGGCGGGCTCCCCGTCGCCGTGGTCGGCCAGCGCGTCCCGGACCAGGTCGCGGAACTCGTCGTCGGAGCGCTCGCCGCGGCCGCTGCCGACGATCCGCCAGTCCGGCGGGAGCAGCCCGCGGCGCTGCAGGACGTCGAAGGCCGGCAGCACCATGCGCGCGGCCAGGTCGCCGGTGGCGCCGAACAGGACGAAGACGGTCGGGCGGAGGTCGGCCATGCGCCCAGCCTCGCCGCCCGGCCCCTCAGGCGCGCGCCGGCTGCGTCTGAGGGGACCTCAGACGCCCGAGGTGGGGGAGGACTGCCCGGTCGCCCGATGCCCGCCCCGCCACCTCAGCACGACCGTGGTCGCCGTCCCCACCGGACAGGTACACGGACACGGACCTGAGGAGCCCATCGTGAACATCCACCCCAACCCCGGACTCGAGGCCGAGCTCGCCTACCGCCGCGAGGTGCTGCGGGAGCTCGGCCGCGGCACCCGCACCCGCCGCGGGCCGTGGCGCTCCCGGCGGTCCCGCTGAAGGAGGACCCCCTCCTCCCCACCTCTCGCGAGCTCGGGGCGGTGCCCCGGAGGGGGCCGCTGGCGGCCGTCCCGTCGGGGGTCCGTGCCACGATCGCCGACGTGGCGCGGTGGGACGAGCGGCCCCTGGTGGGGCGGACGGCGGAGCTGGCCACCCTCCTGTCCGCCGTCGACCGGGCGGTCGCCGGCCGCGGCGCGGCCGTGCTGGTGGCCGGGGACGCCGGCGTCGGCAAGTCCCGCCTGCTCGACGAGCTGACGGGACGCGCGGCCGCCCGCGGCCTGCGGGTGCTCACCGGGCACTGCGTCGACCTCGGCGAGGTCGGCCTGCCCTACCTGCCCTTCGTCGACCTGCTGCGCCCCGTCGCCGACGAGCTCGGCGACGGGGCCGCCGCGCTGTTCGCCGCCCGCTCGGCCGCCGCCCGCGAGCCCGAGGCGGCCGACCTGGGCAGCCCGGTCCGCGCGCTGCGCCCGCCGGTCGACGACGGCCGGCTGCAGCTGTTCGAGGCGGTCGCCACCGCGCTGTCCGGGCTGGCCGCCGACACCCCGCTGCTGGTGGTGCTCGAGGACCTGCACTGGGCCGACCACTCCAGCCGCGACCTGGTCCGCTACCTGCTGGCCCGGCTGACCGGCGAGCCGGTCGCCGTCGTCGCCTCCTACCGCTCCGACGACCTGCACCGCCGCCACCCGCTGCGGCCGCTGCTCGCCGAGCTGGTCCGGCTGCCCGGCGTCGAGCGGCTGGACCTCGGCCCGCTGCCCGACGCCGACGTCGAGCAGCTGGTGCGCGGGCTGGCCGCGGGCGTGCCCGATCGCACCGTCGACGACGTCGTCGCCCGCGCGGAGGGCAACGCGTTCTACGCCGAGGAGCTGCTGGCCGCGGGGCTCGCGGGGGAGTCGCTGCCCCTGCTGCTCACCGACGTGCTGCTGGCCCGGGTGGAGCAGCTGACCCCGGCCGGGCAGCAGGTG
The DNA here is from genome assembly GCF_054050435.1 of Geodermatophilus sp. SYSU D01036. Classification (NCBI taxonomy): domain Bacteria; kingdom Bacillati; phylum Actinomycetota; class Actinomycetes; order Geodermatophilales; family Geodermatophilaceae; genus Geodermatophilus; species Geodermatophilus sp. SYSU D01036. The sequence continues at coordinate 26,529 of NZ_JBJGZJ010000037.1, forward strand.
CTGCGGGTGGCCGCGGTCGCCGGCCGGCGGGTGCGGCACGAGCTGGTGGCCGCGGTGGGCGGGCTGGCGCCGGCCGACCTGGAGGCGGCGCTGGGCGAGGCGGTGCACTCGCACCTGCTCGTCGTCGACCCCGACGGCGCCTACCGGTTCCGGCACGCCCTGGTGCGCGAGGCGGTGCTGGCCGACCTGCTGCCCGGCGAGCGGGTCCGGCTGCACGCCGCGGTCGCCGCGCACCTGGCCGGCGTCCCGGGGGCGGGCACCGCCGCCGAGCGGGCGCACCACCTGCGGGAGAGCAACGACCTGGCCGGCGCCCTGTCGGCCTCCCTGGACGCCGCCGACGAGGCGCGGCGGCTGGCGGCGCCGGCCGAGCAGCTGCAGCACCTCGAGGCGGTGCTGGCGCTGTGGCCGGCGGTGCCCGACGCGGCGGCGCGGGCCGGGCGGTCGCAGGCCGAGCTGCTGCTGGACACCGCGGCCGCCGCCCGCCGCGGCGGGGAGCTGCACCGGGCGGTCGCGCTGCTGCGCTCGGCGCAGGACCTGCTCGGCCCGGACGGCGACCGGGAGCTGCGTGCGCGGGTGCACTCGACGCTGGCGCAGGCGCTGGGCCGCATCGAGGAGCAGGCCGCCGCGCTGCGGGAGAGCACGGCGGCGATGGCGCTGGTGCCGGCCGACCCGCCGTCGCCGGTGCGCACCTGGGCCGCGGCCACGCACGCCCGCGTCTGCTACGACGTGGGCCGCCGCGCCGAGGGCGACGCCGCCGCCGAGGAGGCGCTGGCCGCGGCCGACGCGCTGGGGCTCGACGGCGCGTGGGCCGACGTCGCGGTGTCGCTGGCCCGCTCGCGCGGCGGGGAGGAGCTGCCCGCGCGGCTGGAGGAGGCGCTGGCCCGCGCCCGCCGGTCGGGGGACCCCGACGTCGAGATGCGGGTGCTGTTCAACCTGGCGATCGTCGCCTACGAGGCCGGCTGCTCGGGCGAGACGCTGCGGTGGAGCGACACCGCGCTGGCGCGGGCCGCGGAGCTCGGTGTCGAGTGGTCCTTCTACGCCGCGGAGCTGCGCCACCTCGGCGTCGTCTCGCGGTACGTCGTCGGCGACTGGGACGGCAGCCTGGCGCTGGCCGACCGGCTGGCCCGGGTGCCCGAGATGGCCGCGCACGTGCGGGCGGCCGGGCTGCTCGTGCAGGTCGGCCGCGGCGACCCGGCCGCCGCGGAGCGGATCGCGTGGGCGCGCGGCCTGGTCGGCCGGCTTGACGCGCACGTGCTGCTGCTCCTGGCCACCGCCGGCGCGGAGATCGACCTGGCCGCGTGGGCCGGTGACCCGGCCACCGCCCTGGCCACCGCGCGGTCGGCCACGGAGACGCTGACCGGGCTGTGGGGCGACGACCGCCTCGCCGTCGTCCGGCTCGCCGCGACCGCGCTGGCGCCGGTCGGCGACGCCGCGGCCACGGCCCGGCTGACCGGGGACGCCGCCGCGGAGCGGGAGTGGACGGCGGCGGGGGAGTCGCTGGTGGGGATCGCGCGCTCCGCGGTGGATGCGCACGCCCGGCTGATCGGCCCGCACGGGGTCGAGGCGGCGGCGTGGGTCGCCCGGGTGGAGGCCGAGGCCGCGCGGCTTTCCGGGCGCCCGTCGCCGGAGCTGTGGGCGGCCGCCGTCGAGGCGTTCGGCTACGGGCACGTGTACGAGCGGGCCCGCAGCCAGTGGCGGCTGGCCGAGGCGCTGGTCACCGCCGGGGACCGGGAGGCGGCGCTGGAGCCGCTCTCCGCCGCCGCGCGGACCGCGCGCGAGCTGGGCGCCGCGCCGCTGCTGGACGCGGTCACCGCACTGGCCCGCCGGGCGCGGCTGGAGCTGCCCGGCACCGGGCGGGTGGTGGAGACGGCGGCGGTGTTCACCCCGCGCGAGACCGAGGTGCTGGCCCTGCTCGCCCGCGGCCGCACCAACCGGCAGATCGGCAGCGAGCTCTACATCAGCGAGAAGACCGCCAGCGTGCACGTGAGCAACATCCTGGCCAAGCTCGGCGCCGGCAGCCGCACCGAGGCCGTCGCCGTCGCCGCCGCGAGGGGCCTGCTGCCGACGGGCTGACGCCGTCCCGCCCGTCACCGCCCGTCCCGACGATCATGGCGCGCTGACCACGGACCGACGGCGTGTCGTGGTCACGGCGCCATGATCGCGGGGACACGCCGCCGGAGCGGTGGGGGGGGGGGGGGGGGGGGGGGGGGGGGGGGGGGGGGGGGGGGGGGGGGGGGGGGGGGGGGGGGGGGGGGGGGGGGCGGGGGGGGGGGGGGCGGGCGGGCGGGCGGGG
>NZ_JBJGZJ010000038.1:0-27944 GCF_054050435.1 Geodermatophilus sp. SYSU D01036
CCGACGGGAACCTGGTGGTGTACGCCCCGGACGGCCGGGCGCTGTGGAACGCGCGCACCAACGGCAATCCCGGCGCCCGGCTGCAGATGCAGGACGACGGCAACCTGGTCCTCTACCGCGCCGACGGGGCGCCGGCGTGGTGGACGGGACGGGACGCCTTCGACGTGCTGCGGGCCGGGGAGCAGATGGCCCGTGGTCAGTCGCTGCGGTCCCCGTCGGGGGAGTACCGGGCGGTGGCGCAGCCGGACGGGAACCTGGTGGTCTACGGCGCCGGGGAGCGGGTGTTGTGGCATGCCCACACCCACGGCAACACCGGTGCGCGGACGGTGGTGCAGGCCGACGGGAACCTGGTGGTGTACGCCCCGGACGGCCGGGCGCTGTGGAACGCGCGCACCAACGGCAATCCCGGCGCCCGGCTGCAGATGCAGGACGACGGCAACCTGGTCCTCTACCGCGCCGACGGCCGGGCCCTGTGGTCGTCCCGGTTCGGCCCAGCGTCCTGAGCACGTCCGGTCCGGCTGGTGCGCACCGGCCGGACCGCCTCAGGCGGGGGACTCTCCCGCGGCGTCGACGATCGAGCAGATGACCGCGCCGCTGGTCACGGTGGCGCCGACCTCGGCCGACAGCCCGGTCACGGTGCCCGCCTTGTGCGCGGTGAGGGGCTGCTCCATCTTCATCGCCTCGAGGACGACGACGAGGTCACCGGCCTCGACCGTGTCGCCCTCCTCGAGGGCGACCTTCACGATCGTGCCCTGCATCGGCGAGGTCAGGGAGTCGCCGGACGCCGCGGAACCGCCGTGGCCCGAGCCCCGCTTGCGCGGCTTGGCGCCCCCGCCGGCGGCCACCGGCGCCCCGCCGCCCGCGGCCAGCCCGGCGGGGAGGGAGACCTCCAGCCGGCGCCCGCCGACCTCGACGACGACGGTCTGCCGCGGCGCCTCCTCGTCGGCCCCGGCCGGCGCGGCGCTGTAGGGCTGCACCTGGTTGTCCCACTCGGTCTCGATCCAGCGGGTGTGCACGGTGAACGGCTCGCTGGTGAACGCCTCGTCGCGGACCACCGCGCGGTGGAACGGGACGACCGTGGGCATGCCCTCGACGACCAGCTCGTCCAGCGCGCGGCGGGCGCGCTGCAGCGCCTCCTCGCGGCTGGCGCCGGTGACGATCAGCTTGGCCAGCATCGAGTCGAACGCGCCGGCCACCTCGCCACCGGTCTCCACACCGGAGTCCCAGCGCACGCCCGGACCCTGGGGGATCTCCAGCCGGGTGACCGGGCCGGGGGCCGGCATGAAGTTGCGGCCGGCGTCCTCGGCGTTGATCCGGAACTCGATGCTGTGCCCGCGCGGGGCCGGGTCCTCGGTGATCTCCAGCGGCAGGCCCTCGGCGATGCGGAACTGCTGGCGCACCAGGTCGATGCCGCTGGTCTCCTCGCTGACCGGGTGCTCCACCTGCAGGCGGGTGTTGACCTCGAGGAAGGAGATCGAGCCGTCGGCGCCGACGAGGTACTCGACGGTGCCGGCGCCGTGGTAGCCGGCCTCCCGGCAGATCGCCTTGGCCGACTCGTGGATGCGCGCCCGCTGCTCGTCGGTCAGGAACGGCGCCGGGGCCTCCTCCACCAGCTTCTGGTTGCGCCGCTGCAGCGAGCAGTCGCGGGTGCCGACGACGACCACGTTGCCGTGCGTGTCGGCCAGGACCTGCGCCTCGACGTGCCGCGGCTTGTCGAGGAACCGCTCGACGAAGCACTCGCCGCGGCCGAAGGCCGACACGGCCTCCCGGACCGCGGAGTCGAACAGGTGCGGGATCTCCTCCTCGGTGCGGGCGACCTTCAGGCCACGCCCGCCACCGCCGAACGCGGCCTTGATCGCCACCGGCAGGCCGTGCTCCCGGGCGAAGGCCAGCACCTCGTCGGCGCCGGACACCGGGTCCTTGGTGCCGGGCACCAGAGGCGCGCCGGCCTTGGTGGCGATGTGCCGTGCGGCGACCTTGTCGCCGAGGGCGACGATCGACTCGGGGGAGGGGCCGATCCAGGTCAGCCCGGCGTCGAGGACGGCCTGGGCGAAGTCGGCGTTCTCCGACAGGAAGCCGTAGCCGGGGTGGACGGCGTCGGCGCCGGAGCGCTTCGCGGCGTCGATGATCTTGTCGATGACCAGGTAGGAGTCGCCGGGCGTGGTGCCGCCCAGGGCGAACGCCTCGTCGGCGACGCGGACGTGCAGGGCGTCGCGGTCGGGCTCGGCGTACACCGCGACGCTGGTCAGCCCGGCGTCCCGGCAGGCGCGGGCGACCCGGACCGCGATCTCCCCGCGGTTGGCGATGAGGACCTTCTGCACCGGACGACTCCCTCGCTCGAGAACGTCCGGACTGTAGCCAGCCGAGGACGGTCCACCACCGGCAGGGCAGGGATGCCCCTCGGCGGCCGCCCGTCACCGGGGCTCGGCGCCGGCGGCTCGAGACGCCCGTGCTGCCGGAGCTGGCCGTCGTGCCGGGTCGGTCCCTACGGTCTGCTATGGACACGGAACCGACACTGTCCCGGAACGCCTCGTTCGACGACGATCCCCACGGCTACGACGCGGTGCGGGCGAGCGGGCACATGACCCGGCGCCGGCTGGACGTCTTCCTGCAGGCGCTCGACGAGGTTCCCGGGCCGGTGCTCGAACTCGGGTCCGGCACCGGTGTGCTGCTGCGCCGCCTGGCCGCGGCTCGGCCGGACCGACAGTTGACGGGTGTCGAGCCGATCGCCGACTACGTGGCCTTCGCCGCTGCCCAGGCCCGCCAGGAAGGGCTGGCCAACGTCCGGTTCGAGCTCGGCACCGCCGAACGCTTGCCGCCGTCGGTCGAGTCCGGGTCGGTCGGACTGCTGCTCAGCGTCGACGCGCTGCACCACGTCGACGACGTCGACCGCACGGTGGCCGAGGCCGCCCGCATCGCCGCCCCGAACGCGCGCTGGCGCGCGATGGAGCCCAACCGGCTGCACCCCTACGTCTGGGCGTACCACACGTTCACCGCCGGCGAGCGCACCTTCCCGGTCCGTGGCTTCCTGCGGCGTGCCCGCCGGGCCGGATGGCGGCCAGTGTCCTGCCGGTCGCTGTTCCTCTATCCCAGCGGCGTCGAGCAGGTGCCGGACTGGGCGAGCAGACTGGAGCGCCGCCTCGAGGGAGTGCGGGCGCTCGCCGGCGGGATCGTCGTCGACCTCGTGCGAGCCGGCTGACCACGGACCGGGAGGCTCGGCTGCGCGCACGAACGGGGCGCCGAGGCCGTCGAGGGTGGACGCGCCCGCGACCGCCAGCGGCTCGCCGGTGGCCAGGTAGGCCTCGACCTCCGCGGGCGTCGGGGTGGCGAAGTGCACGACGGCCGAGGTGACGACGACGTCGCGGGACTCGACCGCCCCGCCCCGGACGCCGAGCAGCGCCCGTCCGCCCGCCCGCACCAGGGCGGGGAGCCGGAGCGCGGCTCAGCCGGTGGCCGGCTTGGTGACGGCGTAGCGGAACCCCCGCCAGTTGGGCCCCGGGCTGTCGTCGGGCTGGACCCGCAGCACCACCAGGCCGCGCTCGGTCAGACGGGGCAGCAGCACCTCCATCGGCAGGCCGTGCATCTGCAGCACCGCGCCGAACCGCCGCCGGACGTAGGCGTGCACCAGCGGCCGGGGAACCGTCCGGTACAGCCGGCCGACCAGGGTGTCCGACGGTCCGGTGGGGACGGCGAAGACCGCCAGCCCGCCCGGCCGCAGCACCCGGCCGAACTCCTCGGCGTAGCGCAGCGCCAGCTCGGGCGGCATGTGCTGCAGCACGATCGTCGACAGCACCATGTCGAAGCTGTCGTCGGCGAACACGGACAGGTCCGGCGCCTCGTTGTGCACGAAGGTGCAGCGGCCCTCGGCGTCGTGCCGGCGCGCCTCGGCGAGCATCGACGGCGCGATGTCCACGCCGGTGACCCGGTCGAAGTGCCGGGCCAGGGCCTGGGTCAGCCGGCCCACCCCGCAGCCGAAGTCCAGCGCCGTCTCCCGCCGCGCCGGCAGTCCGAGGGAGTCGGCCAGCGCCATGACGTCGTCCACCACGCGGACGCCGGTGGCGAAGAACTCCTCGGGGTCCCAGCGCCCGCCGCGGCGGTCGGGCTCGGTGAGCACCGCCCACAGCGGGTCCCGCGAGCCGAAGGTGTCCCACGCCGTGCGCAGGGAGCGTGTGTCCACGGCGGGACCCTAGGCCGGTCGGCGGGCGGGAGCCAGGGCCGCGGTGGCCGTACCGGTCAGCGCCGCCAGAGGTCGGTGATCGTCAGCCCGCGGCGGCGCAACTGCTCCCGCAGCGCGGCCAGCGACAGCCCGATCACCGACGCCGGGTCGCCCTCGACCCGGCGCACGAACGGGGCGCCGAGGCCGTCGAGGGTGAACGCGCCCGCGACCGCCAGCGGCTCGCCGGTGGCCAGGTAGGCCTCGACCTCCGCGGGCGTCGGGGTGGCGAAGTGCACGACGGTCGAGGTGACGACGACGTCGCGGGACTCGACCGCCCCGCCGCGGACGTCGAGCAGCGCCTGACCGGTGTGCAGCACACCCGAGCGGCCCGACATCCGCCGCCAGCGCTCCCGCGCCTCGGCGGCGTCGGCCGGCTTGCCCATCGCCTGCCCGCGGAACTCCAGCAGCGAGTCCGCGCCCACCACCAGGGCGTCGTCCTCCCGCCCGGCGACGGCCGACGCCTTGGCCGACGCCAGCAGTGCGACCCGCTCGGCGACGCGCGGCGCGGTCACCGTGGTCTCGTCGACCTCGCTGACCACGACCTCGGGCGCGAGGCCCGCCTGGCGCAGCAGGGCGAGCCGGGCCGGGGACGCCGAGGCCAGGACCAGCCGGCGGGTCCCGCTCATGCGAACCTCCCGGACGCGCGCCAGCCGCCGGGGCCGGGCCGCAGCGGCTGCCGGTGCGCGTCGGCCCGGGTCGCCCACGCCCCGACCGGGGTCGGGCGCCGCCGCGGCCGGCGCTGCGAGAGCGCGGCCACGACGACGGTGAGGGCGGCGAGCTCCTCGGCGGTCGGCTCGCCGCGGACCACCCGCAGCAGCGGGCGCTGCGCGTCCTCGCTCACAGGGGGATGTTCCCGTGCTTCTTCGGCGGCAGCGTCTGGCGCTTGTTGGCCAGCAGCCGCAGCGCCTTGGTGATCTCGATGCGGGTCTCCGAGGGGCGGATCACCTGGTCCACGTACCCGCGGTCGGCTGCGATGTACGGCGACAGCAGCGCGTCCTCGTACTCGGTGATGAGCTCCGCGCGGCGGCCGTCGGCGTCCGGGGCGTCGGCCAGCTCGCGCCGGTAGAGGATGTTCACCGCGCCCTGGGCGCCCATGACGGCGACCTGCGCGGTCGGCCAGGCGAGGTTCAGGTCGGCGCCGAGGTGCTTGGACCCCATGACGTCGTAGGCGCCGCCGTAGGCCTTGCGCGTGATGACCGTGATCTTGGGGACCGTGGCCTCGGCGTAGGCGTAGATGAGCTTGGCGCCGCGGCGGATGATCCCCTCCCACTCCTGCGACGTCCCGGGGAGGAAGCCCGGGACGTCGACGAAGGTGAGCACCGGGACGTTGAAGGCGTCGCAGGTGCGCACGAAGCGGGCCGCCTTCTCGCTGGCGTCGATGTCCAGCGTGCCGGCGAACTGGGTGGGCTGGTTGGCCACGACGCCGACCGGCCGGCCCTCGACCCGGCCGAAGCCGACCACGATGTTCGGCGCGAACAGCGCCTGCACCTCGAGGAACTCGCCGTCGTCGAGCACGTGCTCGATGACGGTGTGCATGTCGTAGGGGGTGTTCGGCGAGTCGGGGACGACCGTGTCGAGCTCGTGGTCCTCGTCGGTGACGCCGTCCGGCGTCGTGTCGGCCGGGGCGACCTCGACCGCGGGCAGCGGGTCGAGGTTGTTGCTCGGCAGGTAGGACAGCAGCGCCTTGACGTAGTCGAGCGCGTCGGCCTCGTCCTCGGCCAGGTAGTGCGCGACGCCGGACTTGGTGTTGTGCGTGCGGGCGCCGCCGAGCTCCTCGAGCGTGACGTCCTCGCCGGTCACGGTCTTCACGACGTCCGGACCGGTGATGAACATCTGGCTGGTCTGGTCGACCATCACGATGAAGTCGGTGAGCGCGGGGGAGTAGACGTGCCCGCCGGCCGCGGCGCCCATGACCAGCGAGATCTGCGGGATGACGCCGGAGGCGTGCACGTTGCGCCGGAAGATCTCGCCGTAGAGGCCGAGGGAGACCACGCCCTCCTGGATGCGCGCGCCGCCGCCCTCGTTGATCCCGATGACCGGGCAGCCGTTGCGGATGGCCAGGTCGAGGACCTTGACGATCTTCTCGCCGTAGACCTCGCCGAGGCTGCCGCCGAAGACGGTGACGTCCTGGGAGAACACGCACACCGGGCGGCCGTCGACCGTGCCGTAGCCGGTGACGACACCGTCGCCGAAGGGCCGCCGGGCGTCCATGCCGAAGTTGCTGGAGCGGTGGCGGGCGAACTCGTCGAGCTCGGTGAACGAGCCCGGGTCCAGCAGCGCCTCGATGCGCTCGCGGGCGGTCATCTTGCCCGCCGCGTGCTGCTTCTCCACCGCCCGCTCGGAGCCGGCGTGCGTGGCCTCCTGGACGCGGCGCTCGAAGTCCGCCAGCTTGCCGGCGGTCGTGTGGATGTCGATGTCGCCGGGGACGTGCTCGCCGGCGCTCTCCAGTTCAGCCGCACTCACGGCCCGTAGCGTAGGGGAGTGCCCGACACGCCCTCCGCCCGCTGGTCGGAGTTGGACCGCCCCCCGCTCGACGCCGCGGCGCTGCAGGCCGCGCTGACCAGGGACAGCCGGCTGTGGCGCTCCCTGGAGGTGGTCGAGGAGGTCGGCTCCACCAACGCCGTCCTCGCCGACCGGGCCGCCGACGACGACGTGCCCGAGGGTGCGGTCCTCGTCGCCGAGCACCAGGCCGCCGGGCGCGGGCGGCTCGACCGCACGTGGACCTCCCCGCCGCGGGCCGGGCTGACGGTCTCGGTGCTCCTGCGGCCCGACGTCCCGGCCGCGCGCCGCGGCTGGCTGCCGCTGCTCACCGGCGTGGCGCTGGCCGAGGCCGTCGGGGAGGTCACCGGCGTGCGCACCTCGCTCAAGTGGCCCAACGACCTGCTCGCCGTCGACGGCGCCAAGCTCGCCGGCATCCTGGCCGAGGCGGTCGGCACCGCGGTGGTCGTCGGCACCGGGCTCAACGTCGGCACCCGCCGGGAGGAGCTGCCGCCCACCGGGTCGTCACTGGCGCTGGTCACCGGCGCCCCGGTCGACCGCGGGCCGGTCCTGCTGGCCTACCTCCGTGCGCTCGAGCGGCGCTACCTCGCCTGGACGGCGGCGCTCGGCGACCCGGTCGCCACCGGCCTGGCCGCGGACTACCTCGCCTGGTGCTCGACGGTCGGCGCCGAGGTGACCGTCACGCTGCCCGACGGGTCGACGCTGAGCGGCACCGCGACCGCCGTCGACTGGGACGGCCGGCTGGTGGTCCGCACCGACGGCGGCACGGTGGAGCTGGCCAGCGGAGACGTGCAACACGTACGGACGCGACACGCGGGATCGCTGTGACCACTGGGGTCGGACGCCGCGACACGCGGCCGGGGACGTTCCGTCACGGCCTGGCTCGCCTCTAACGTCGACTCATGCAGATCGTAGGCGGTCGGTCACGGAACGTGGCCGAGCGGAGCCCGGTGCCGTCGGGAGACACGCTCGCCGGGGTCAGGGGGGAGATCCGGTCTCTGACCGGTCTCCGCATCGTCGCGGCCGTCTGGGTGGTCGCCTTCCACTTCATGTTCACACCCGGGGACGCCTGGACCCACGTGTGGGAGCCCCTGCGGCCGCTGGTCCAGACCGGGGCCCTCGGCGTCGACCTCTTCTACGTCCTCAGCGGCTTCGTCATCACGCTGACCTACCTCGAGAAGTCCGGACGTCGGCCCTCCGTGCGCGGGACCGTCGCCTTCTGGTGGGCCCGCATCTGCCGGATCTGGCCCGTGTACGCGGTCGTGACGACGCTCTTCGGCGCCTGGATCCTCTACAAGCAGACCCGGACGACCGACGGCTTCCTGGTCTGGCAGAACGTCCAGCCCGAGGTCTCGCTGTGGAGCTACCTGCAGCAGCTGGCCATGGTCCAGCTGTGGGACCAGCCCTCCTTCGACGGTGCGTCGTGGGTCGGACCGGCGTGGTCCATCAGTGCCGAGTGGCTGGCCTACGTGGTCTTCCCCGCTCTCGTCCTCGTGCTGTGGCGCCTCCGGCGGCTGCCCTGGTGGGTGACGGCTGCCCTGGCGGTCGCCTGCATGCTGCCGTTCGCCTACGTCTGCTACCGGACCGGCTCGCCCTACTACGCGTGGAGCTGGGCCGCCCGGATCGGGGCGGGCTTCTTGGCCGGCGCCCTCACCTGCCTCGCGGTGCGCCGTATCCGCATCACCCCGCGGGTCGAGCGGATCGCAGCGGTGGTCGCCGCGCTGGCGCTGGCGGAGATCCTGCTCGGCCTGTGGTGGGGCCACTGGCGTGGTCAGGGTGGCGCCGAGTACGGCGGCGTCGTGGTCGTGCTGTTCCCCGTGCTCATCGGATCGCTGGCGCTGACCCCGCGCGGGATCAGCAGGGTCCTGGGGTCCCGGCCCATGGTCCACGGCGGGCGGATCTCCTTCAGCCTCTACCTCGTCCACGTCCCCGTGTTCGAGATCTTCTGGACCCACATGGGCTGGTACCCGTTCATGGGCCCGAACAGCCCGGTCGGCTCCTTCCTCGTCCCCCACGTGCTGCTGGGCTGCTTCCTGCTGGCTCACCTCTCCTACCGGTACCTCGAGGAGCCGGCCCGGCTGTGGCTGCGTGGCCGCGGGCCGGGTCGCTGGGTCCGCACCCAGCGGACGCCCGGGGCTGCGGTGGGTGCCGTCCCGGGGCCGGACCTCCCGGTCGTGCCGGTCGTCGTCCCGTCACCGGCCCTGCCGGTCGCGGACGAAGCCGTGGCCGTCACCGGCGCGGGGCGCTGACCGGACGTCCCGTCTGGGTCATCCTGACCGGATGCCCTACCCCGACAGGCTGCTGGCCGACGACGAGGAGGTCGTCGTCCACCTGCACCCGCACTGGACGACGCTGTCCTGGCCCGTGACCGGGCTGTTCGCCGTCGTGGGCACCGGCTCCTACCTCGCCGCCCTCGTCCCGGCCGGCCGCCAGCAGGGTGTCCTGCGGATGGCGCTGCTGGCGGCGGTGCTGGTCGCCCTCGCCGTGCTCGTCGTCCGGCCGGTGCTGCGCTGGCGGACCACGCACACCGTCGTCACCACGCACCGGCTGCTGGTCCGCTCGGGCGTGCTGTCCCGCCGCGGCCGGGACGTGCCGCTGTCGCGCGTCACCGACGTCTCGATCCACCAGACGCTCCGGCAGCGGGTGCTGCGCTCCGGGACGCTGACCGTCGAGACCGCCGGCGAGGGGGGCCCGGTGGTGCTCGAGCGCCTGCCCGCCTGCGCCGACGTGCAGCAGCTGCTGGTCCGGCTGGTCGAGGAGGACGGGGACGGGGACCCCTGGGCCTCCGCGGCCGCCGGGGGAGACGGGTACGACGCCGGGGTGTGACCGACCGGTCACGGCGAGCCTGGCCCGGTTCTGTCGTACCCCCGACCTACCCTGCGCGCCCATGCGGCTGCTGCACACCTCGGACTGGCACATCGGGCGGTCGCTGCACGGCGCGGAGCTGCTCGCCGAACAGGAGGCGGTGCTGTCCGGGCTGGCCCGGGTGGTGGCCGAGGAGGGCGTCGACGCCGTCGTCGTGGCCGGGGACGTCTACGACCGGGCGGTGCCCTCGGCCGACGCGCAGGCGGTCCTCGACCGGGTGGTCGGCCGCCTGGTCGGCGCCGGCGCCACGGTCGTCCTCACCCCGGGCAACCACGACTCGGCGCGGCGGCTGGGCACCTTCTCCTCGCTGCTGACCAAGGCCGGGCTGCACGTCCGCGCCGAGACCGCGCGGCTGGACGAGCCGGTGCTGCTCCCCGACGCGCACGGCGAGGTCGCCGTCTACGGGCTGCCCTACCTCGAGCCGGAGATCGCCCGGCACGAGCTCGGTGTGCCGGACGCGCGCAGCCACGAGGGCGTCCTGCGGGCGGCGATGGACCGGGTGCGCGCCGACCTGTTCCTGCGCCCCGGCACCCGCTCGGTGGTGCTCGCGCACGCCTTCGTCGGCGGCGGGGTGGCCAGCGACAGCGAGCGCGACATCTGCGTCGGCGGGGTGGACGTGGTGCCGGCGCCGGTGTTCGACGGCATCGACTACGTGGCGCTGGGGCACCTGCACCGCCCGCAGACCCTCAGCGAGCGGGTGCGCTACAGCGGCTCCCCGCTGGGGTACTCCTTCGGCGAGGCCGGGCAGGACAAACAGGTGTGGCTGGTCGACCTCGACGCCGGCGGGCTGGCCGGCGTCCGGTCCGTGCCGCTGCCTGCGCCCCGGCCGCTGACCGTGCTCACCGGCACCCTCGACGACCTGCTCGCCGACCCCGCTCACACCGCCGCCGAGGAGGCCTGGGTGTCCGCCCGGCTCACCGACCCCGTCCGCCCCGCCGACCCGATGCGCGCGCTGCGCACCCGGTTCGGCCACTGCGTGCACCTGGAGTGGATCGGCGGCACCGACGGCGGCGACGGCCGCAGCTACCAGGAGCGGCTGCGCGGCCGGGACGACCTCGACGTCGCGGGCGAGTTCGTCGCGCACGTCCGCGGCGGGGTGGGCGTCACGGCCGCCGAGCGCGACCTGCTGGCCCGGGCGCTGGGCGCCGCGGGCCGCGAGGAGCTGACCCGGTGAGGCTGCACACCCTCACCCTCACCGCGTTCGGCCCCTTCGCCGGCACCGAGACCGTCCGGGTCGACGAGGTGGCCCGCGACGGGCTGTTCCTGCTCTGGGGCCCCACCGGCGCGGGCAAGACGACGCTGCTCGACGCCGTGGTCTTCGCGCTCTACGGCACCGTCCCCGGCGCCCGCGGCGAGGCCCGCCGGCTGCGCAGCGACCACGCCGACGCGGCCACCCGCACCGAGGTCTCCTGCGAGCTGACCCTCGCCGGCGAGCGGCTGCTGGTCGTCCGCCGCCCGGAGCAGACGCGGCCCAAGAAGCGCGGCGCCGGCGAGACCACCGAGCAGGCCAAGCTCACCGTGCAGCGCCACACGGCCGACGGCTGGGAGCCGGTGAGCACCCGCATCGACGAGGGCTCGGAGTACCTGCGGGTGCGGCTGGGCCTGTCGGCCGAGCAGTTCTGCCAGGTGGTGCTGCTGCCCCAGGGCGACTTCGCCCGGTTCCTGCGCGCCGAGCCCGAGGACCGCGGCCGGCTGCTGCGCACGCTGTTCGACGTCGACCGGTTCGCCCGGGCCGAGGACTGGCTGGCCGGGGAGCGGCGGGCCGCCGAGGAGGAGCTGCGCGCCGACCGGCACCGGGTGAGCACGCTGCTGCACCGCGTCGCCCAGATCGCCGACGTCGAGGTGCCCGAGGAGCTCGCCCCCGAGCTGGTCGGCGCCCGCCCCGGCGCCTCGGTCGGCGCCTGGGTGACCGGGGTGCGCGGCCGGGCGGCCGAGCGGCTGGTCCGCGCGGCCGCCGAGGCCGACGGCGCGGCCGCGGCGAGCACCCGGGCCGAGGCGGAGCTCGCCGCCGCGCGGGCGCTGGCCGACCGGCACGCCCGCCGCGACCGGGCCCGCGCCGAGCTGGAGCGGCTCACCGCCCGCGAGCCGGAGCTGGCGCCGCTGCGGGACCGGGCCGACGCCGGCCGCCGCGCCGAGGTGCTGCGCGACGTCCTGGACGCCGCCGGGCGCGCCGCCCGCGCCGCCGAGCGGGCCGCCGCCGCCCGGGAGGCCGCCGAGGCGGCCTGGGCCGCGGTCTCCGGTGGGCGCCCGGCCGGCCCCGAGCCGGCGCGGGAGCTGCGCGACGCCGCCGCCGCGGTCCGGACCCTGCTGCCCGAGGCCGACCGCGCCGCGGGCCTGGCCGCCGAGGTCGCCCGCCTGGCCCGCGAGGGCGAACGGCTCACCGGCCGCGTCGCCGACGGCGCCCGCGCCGTCGAGGAGGAGCCCGCCCGCGTCGCCGCGGCGCAGGCCCGGCTCGACGCCGCGCAGGCCGCCGCCGCCCGCCTGCCCGGCCTCGTCGCCGCCGACGAGGCCGCCCGCGCCGCGCTGGAGGCGGCCACCCGCGCCGCGGAGGTGACCGGCCGGCTCGACCGCGCCGCCAAGGCCGCCGACGTCGCCCGGCTGGGCTGGCTGGAGGCGCGCGAGCGGCTGGTCGAGGTCCGCACCGCCCGGCTCGAGGGCATGGCCGCCGAGCTCGCCGCCGGGCTGACCGACGGCGCCGACTGCCCGGTCTGCGGCTCGGCCGTGCACCCCCGCCCCGCGGTGCCGGCCGGCGCCGCGGTCACCGGCGACGACGAGGAGCGGGCGCGCGCCGCCGTCGACGCCGCCGAGGAGCGGCGCACCGCCGCCGGCCGGGCGGTCGAGGAGCTCGAGCGGCAGCTGGCCGTGCTGCGCGCGCAGGCCGGGGAGCTGCCGGCCGCCGAGCTGTCCGGGCGGGCGGCGGCCGCGGCGGCCGCCCGCGCCGAGGTGGCGGCGCTGGCCCGCGACGTGGAGCCCGCCCGCCGCGAGCTGGCGGCGGCCGAGCAGCGACGGGACGCCGCCGTCACGGTGCTGGCCGCCGACCGCGAGGCGCTGCAGCGGGTCACCGCCGAGCACGACGCCCGTGCGGAGGCGCACGCCGAGCTGGCCGCCCGCCTCGACGCCGCCCGCGGGCAGGACCGCGACCTGCCGGCCCGCGTCGCGCGGCTCACCGCCGAGGCCGCCCGCTGCGAGGCCGCCGTCGCCGCCGCCGAGGAGGAGCGCCGCGCCCGCACCGCCGCCGAGGAGGCCCGGGACGCCGCCGGGCAGCGCGCCGCCGCGGCCGGGTTCGCCGGCGTGGCGGAGGCGGCCGCCGCCCTGCTGGAGGACGGCCGGCTGGCCGCGCTGGACCGGCGGCTGCGCGAGCACGACGAGGCGCACGCGGTCGTCGTCGCCACCCTCGCCGACCCGGAGCTCGCCGACCTGGGCGAGCGCCCCGACGTCGCGGCCGGGCAGCTGCGCTGCGCGGAACTCACCGCCCGCCGCGAGGACGCGGTCACCGCGCTCGACCAGGCCCGCCGCTGCGCGGACGCCCTCGACGCGCTCGCCGGCGACGTCGTCTCCGCCGAGGTGGAGCTGGCCGAGCGGCGGGCCCGCGCCGAGCAGGTCTCCGGCCTGGCCGACCTCGTCGGCGGGCGCGGAGCGAACACGCTGCGGATGCGACTGCAGTCCTTCGTGCTCGCCGCGCGGCTCGAGCAGGTCGCCGAGGTGGCCAGCCGGCGGCTGCAGGAGATGTCCCGCGGCCGCTACACCTTCCTGCACAGCGACGCGCTGGGCCGCCACGGCGCCCGCGGCGGCCTGGGCCTCGACGTCCTCGACGAGTACACCGGCGTGCGGCGGCCGACGAAGACCCTCTCCGGCGGGGAGAGCTTCATGGCCTCCCTCGCCCTCGCCCTGGGCCTGGCCGACGTCGTGACCGCCGAGGCCGGCGGGGTGCAGATGGACACCCTCTTCGTCGACGAGGGCTTCGGCACCCTCGACGCGCAGGCGCTCGACGCGGTCATGGGCGTGCTCGACGAGCTGCGCCGCGGCGGGCGGACCGTCGGCGTGATCAGCCACCTGGAGGAACTGCGCACCCGGATCCCCACCCGGCTCGAGGTCGTGGCCGGGCGGTCGGGGTCCCGGCTGGCCGGCTGACGCGACGGGGTCGGGTGCCGATGGGCCCGCTCGATCCGGGCAGGTGGACTCCCGCCGACTGACAGGGCGAGCGCTCAAGCCGCAGTGAGCTCCTGTGCTGCTGCGCCGGCCGGTCGCGCGTGGTCGTCAGGCCGCGACGAGTTCCTGGCCCGGTTCGCCCGAGCGTGCGAGGGGAAGACCCAGCGGCGGTAGCTCAGGTACCGGATGACCGTCCCGAGAGCGATCGAGGCGATGTTGGTCCCCTGGAGCACCCAGGCGCTCTCCTGCCCCAGGGGATAGCGGACCAGTGCGACCAAGGCGAGGCCGATCACCAGGGTCAGACCGTTGACGGCCGCGAAGAGGGTGTACTCGCGACGGATACCGGTGCGGGCCCGATGCGAGAAGGACCAGTACCGATGGCCGAGGTAGGCCACGGTCGTGGAAAGTACGGTCGCGACGAGTTTGGAGCTGACGGCGCCCACCCCGACGTGTGCATACAGGAGCTGGAAGAGGCCGAGGTCGATGACGAAGCACACAGCGCCGACCACGCCGAAAGCGCTCAGCTCCTTGAGGAGCAGGCGCCACGTGAACCCGGCCTGGTGCAGCAGACGCTCGAGGAGGCGCACCCGAGCACTGTATGGCCAACCAGCGAGGCGGCGCGGGGTCGACGAGGAGCCGAGCACAGCGGTGCAGCCGCGGAGACGGACCGTATGTGACCCGGCGCGGTGACGATCCCCTTCCGCCGACCAGTGGCACACCGTGTCCGGACGCGCCCGCGGGGGAGCGGGGGGCCGACGACGCGCGGGCCGGCCGGGACAGGGCCGTCACGAACGGGAGGCGGGACGAGACCTCTCGGAGATCCCATGGCCCGAGGGCGGGCGGCGGGAACGCCACCCTGGTGATCCTCCCGACGTACAACGAGCGGGACAACATCCGTCCCGTCGTCGAGCGGCTCCTGGCTGCCGTCCCCGAGACCGACGTGCTGGTCGTCGACGACGGCAGTCCCGACGGGACAGGGGAGCTCGCCGACGGCTTGGCCGCCGGTGACCCTCGGGTGCACGTCCTGCACCGTCGGAGCAAGGCGGGGCTGGGGGCGGCCTACATCGCGGGGTTCACCTGGGGGATGGAGCGGGACTACCAGGTCCTCGTGGAGATGGACGCCGACGGATCCCACGATCCGCGCCACCTGCCCGAGATGCTCGACCGGCTGGCCGGCGCCGACCTCGTGCTCGGGTCGCGCTGGATGCCCGGTGGGGCGGTGGTCGACTGGCCGCGTCGCCGGGAGTTCCTGTCGCGTGGGGGCAATCTGTACACCCGGCTGGCGCTGGACATCCCGCTCCGGGACGCCACCGGTGGCCTGCGTGCGTACCGGCGTGAGGTCCTCGAGGCGATCGACTACGCCGCAGTGGCGTCGCAGGGCTACTGCTTCCAGGTCGAGCTGGCCTGGCGGGCCGTCCAGGCCGGCTTCATCGTCGCGGAGGTCCCCATCACCTTCACCGAGCGGGAGCGCGGCGAGAGCAAGATGAGTGGCCGGATCGTGCGCGAGGCCCTGTGGGAGGTGACCGTCTGGGGCGCTGCACACCGATGGCGGCAGCTGCGCCGGGGCCTGACACGGACACGGGCAGGGAGGGTGCCGCCCGGGGGTGGCTGACCCCGGGCCCCGGAACCGGGAGACGCGCCAGCGTCGCCGACGTCGCGCACGGTCGGGAGCCTGGCCGTGTCTCGCGGGGACCCGTCGAGCTCCCTCCCCGTCGTGCTGGACGGCGCGATCGACTCGGACACCGACTCGGACACGAGGTGGGGCGACGACGAGGTGGGGCGATGACTGAGTCGGGCGACACGAGCGGCACCGTGCACGCGGACCCGGCGTCGCCCAGGCGGCGGATGTGGGACGCGCGGTACGGCACATGGTGGGCCCTCGGCCCGATCGTGCTGGTCGTCGCTCTCGCGGCGCTGGTGCCCACGACGGTGGCGCACCCCGGACGGTTCTGGACGAACCAGGACTTCCACGTGTACCACGCCTTCGGACAGGCCGTCCGCGACGGCCTGTCCGTCTACGGCCCCGTCCCGGGCACCTCCATGCCCTTCACCTACCCGCCCTTCGCCGCCCACGTGCTCAGCGTCTTCTCGTACCTCGCGCTCCCGGCGGCCGAGGTCGCGATGCTCGCCGTGTCGTTGTCCTGCCTGGTGGGGATCTGCTCGATGGTGCTGGCGTGGGCGGGTGCGCGGGCCCAGGTCCGATGGGGACTGGCCACGGCCGTCGCCGGGGCTGCGCTCTGGGTCGAGCCGGTGCAGTGCAACCTGCTGCTGGGGCAGATCAACCTCGTGATCTGTGCGCTGGTGGTCCACGACCTCACCCGCCCCCGGGGCAGCCGGTGGGTCGGTGTGGGCGTCGGCCTCGCCGCGGGCCTGAAGTTGACCTCTGGGCTGTTCCTGGTCCACTTCCTGGTCACTCGTCAGTTCCGGGCCTTCTGGACCGGTGTGGCGACCTTCGCCGCCACCGTGGCCGTGGGTGCTGTCCTCGCGCCCCGGGACTCCCTGACGTTCTGGACCGGTGGCTTCGCCGGGACCGGGCGCATCTCCGAGGTCACCCCTCTGAGCTTCGCCGCCAACCAGTCCCTCAACGGCTTCGCGGTCCGCATCCTCGGGCAGGACGGTGGTCCGCGGGTGACGGTCCTCTGGCTGCTGCTCGCCGTGCCGGTCCTGGTGGCCGGCCTCCACGTGGCGCGGCTCGCGCACCGTCGTGGTGACGACCTGCTCGCGCTCGCCTGTCTCGGTGTGACCTCGGTCCTCGTCTCGCCGGTGTCCTGGTCGCACCACTGGGTGTGGGTCCTGGTCGCCGGCATCGCCCTGGTCCGGTCGCTCGCCGTCTCGTCGCTCGCCTCCTCCCGGCGGGCGCTGCTGGTGGCCGGCGCCTCGGCGTCGGTCGCCCTGCTCGTCTTCTTCACGTGGCCGGGCGACCGGCAGGGGATCCCGCAGCCGACCGGCCTCATCTGGTTACAGCCGTGGGACCCCTTCCCCTGGGGGGCGCGGCCGGAGTTCGACTGGACGCCGCTGCAGGTCGTGGCGGGCAACGCCTACGTCTGGGTCGGCCTGCTGGTGCTCGTGGCCGCACACGTCCTGGTGCGCGCCGGGGCACGGGCGCCAGGGGCGGACGACCCCGGTGGTGACGGGAACCGGTGTCCGTCCCGCACCACGCCGACGGGGGATCGGAGGCGGTGGTGACCGGCTCCGGACCCTGCTGACGTCCGGTGAGGCGGCATGGACGCCGCCGTGACCGGCCGCGAGCCGCCGCAGGGAGTGGGCGGCCCGGCGGCGGCCACGGGGCTCGGCAGACGGGTCCGAGTCGGCTCGCTAGCCTCCCAGGACGATGAGCGGCGTCCTCGATCCCCGTACGGGCCTGCCCGTCGTCGCCATGGTGGGCGGCGGCCAGCTGGCCCGGATGACCCACCAGGCCGCGATCGCGCTCGGCCAGTCGCTGCGCGTGCTGTCCACCGGGCCGGACGAGTCCGCGGCGCTGGTCGCGGCCGACGTCCGGACCGGCGACCACCGCGACCTCGACGCGCTGCGCGCCGCGGCCGAGGGCGCCACCGTGCTCACCTTCGACCACGAGCACGTGCCCACCGAGCACCTGCGGACGCTGGCCGCCGAGGGCGTCCGCGTCGCCCCCGGCCCCGACGCGCTGGTCCACGCACAGGACAAGCTCGTCCTGCGCCGCGCCCTGGCCGCCGCCGGGGAGCCCCAGCCGTCGTGGACGGACGCGCGCACGGTGCACGAGGTGACCGCGTTCGCCGAGGAGGTCGGCTGGCCGGTCGTCGTGAAGGCCCCGCGCGGCGGCTACGACGGCCGGGGCGTCTTCGTCGTCCGCGGGCCCGACGAGGTGGCCGAGCTGCTCGAGGCGCACGGCACCCTGCTGGTCGAGGAGCGGGTCCCGCTGGTCCGCGAGCTCGCGGTGCTGGTGGCCCGCTCGCCGTTCGGCCAGGTCGCCGTCTGGCCGGTCGTGGAGACCGTGCAGCGCGACGGCATCAACACCGAGGTCCTCGCCCCCGCCCCCGGCCTCGACGAGGCGACCGCGCTGGCCGCGCAGGAGCTCGCCGTCCGGGTCGCCGACCGGGTCGGCGTCGTCGGCGTCATGGCCGTCGAGCTGTTCCAGGCCCCTGACGGCGTGCTGGTCAACGAGCTGGCGATGCGCCCGCACAACTCCGGGCACTGGACGATCGAGGGCGCGCGCACCAGCCAGTTCGAGCAGCACCTGCGCGCCGTCCTCGACTACCCGCTCGGGTCGACGGCGATGGCCGCGCCCGCCGTCGTCATGGCCAACGTGCTGGGCGGCCGCGCGTCGGAGCCGGGCTGGGACGGGCCGGGCCTCGACGAGCGCGTCCACCACCTCATGGCGCACTGGCCCGACGTCAAGCTGCACTGGTACGGCAAGGGCCAGCGCCCCGGCCGCAAGCTCGGCCACGTGACGGCGCTGGGGGAGGACCTCGCGGAGGTGCGCGCCCGCGCCGTCGCCGCGGCCCGCTACCTCGCCGACGGCGTGGTCGACCCCGCGTTCGCCTTCCCCGAGGAGCACTGAGTGAGCGAGCCCCTGGTCGGCATCGTGATGGGCAGCGACTCGGACTGGCCCACGATGGAGCCGGCCGCGGAGGCGCTCGCGGAGTTCGGCGTCCCGTACGAGGTGCACGTCCTGTCCGCGCACCGCACGCCGCAGCGGATGCTCGACTACGCCGGCTCGGCGGCCGGGCGCGGGCTGCGGGTGCTGGTCGCCGGCGCCGGGGGAGCGGCGCACCTGCCGGGCATGCTCGCCGCGGCCACCCCGCTGCCGGTGGTCGGCGTGCCGCGGCCGCTGGACCGCCTCGACGGCCTGGACAGCCTGCTGTCGATCGTGCAGATGCCCGCGGGCGTCCCGGTCGCCACGGTGTCGATCGGGGGCGGCCGCAACGCCGGCCTGCTCGCGGTGCGCATCCTCGCCGCGGCCGACCCGGGGCTGCGGGCCGCCGTCGAGCGGTTCCAGGCCGACCTCGCCGACTCCGTCGTCGCCCGCGACGCGGCGCTGCGGGCCCGGCTGACCGGCGACGGCGGATCTGCTGGGACGTCCTAGCATCTACCCGTGAGTACGAGCGGGCTGTACCAGCTGACCGAGGAGCACGACGCGATCCGGGCCGCGGTCCGCGACATCGCCGAACGCGAGATCGCCCCGTACGCCGCGGACGTCGACGCGAACTCCCGCTTCCCGATCGAGGCGCAGAAGGCGCTGACGGCGGCCGGCTTCCACGCCACGCACATCCCCGAGCAGTACGGCGGCGAGGGCGCGGACGCGATCGCCACCTGCATCGTCATCGAGGAGGTCGCCCGGGTCGACGTCTCGGCGTCGCTCATCCCGGCGGTCAACAAGCTCGGCTCGATGCCCGTCATCCTCTCGGCGTCCGAACGCCTCAAGCAGGAGGTCCTGCCGTCGATCGCCGAGGGCCGGGCGATGATCAGCTACGGCCTGTCCGAGCGCGAGGCCGGCTCCGACGCCGCCTCGATGAAGACCCGCGCCCGGCTCGAGGGCGACACCTGGGTGCTCAACGGCACCAAGGCCTGGATCACCAACTCCGGCGTCTCCGAGTGGTACACGGTCATGGCCGTCACCGACCCGGAGAAGCGGGCCAACGGCATCTCCGCCTTCGTCGTCCACCGCGACGACCCGGGCTTCGCGGTGGGCCCCAAGGAGCGGAAGATGGGCATCAAGGGCTCGCCGACCTGCGAGCTCTACTTCACCGACTGCGCCATCCCGGCCGACCGCATCATCGGCGAGCCCGGCACCGGCTTCAAGACCGCGCTGCGGACGCTGGACTTCACCCGCCCGACCATCGGCGCGCAGGCCGTGGGCGTCGCGCAGGGCGCGCTCGACGCCGCCGTGGAGTACACCCGCGAGCGGAAGCAGTTCGGCAAGGCCGTCAGCGACTTCCAGGGCGTGCAGTTCATGCTCGCCGACATGGCCATGCAGGTCGAGGCCGCCCGCCACCTGGTCTACGTCGCCGCCGCCCGCGGCGAGGCGGGCCACTCCGGCGGCAAGGTGGACCCCAACCTCGGCCGGCTGTGCGCCGCCGCCAAGGCGTTCGCCTCCGACGTCGCCATGAAGGTCACCACCGACGCCGTCCAGCTCTTCGGCGGCGCCGGCTACACGCAGGACTTCCCCGTCGAGCGCATGATGCGCGACGCCAAGATCACCCAGATCTACGAGGGCACCAACCAGGTCCAGCGCATGGTGATCGCCCGCAGCCTGCTGCGGTAGGCCGCCCGCCGGTCCGTGCTCACCGGGCTGCGTGAGCGACGCGCCACACCACGCCGCGGTGCACGACGGCGGGGCGCAGTCCGTGCTCGGCGAGGACGGCCAGCATCGCCGCCGGCGGGTGCGCGAACGTCCGGAAGCGGCGCCCGCGCAGGCGGAAGGACGCGTTCTCGGTGAGCAGGAGCGCCCGGGTGGCCGGGTTGCGCGGGGGGAAGCTGAACACCAGGTCACGGCGGGCGTGGTCGGCGGCGGCACCCAGGAGCCGCCGGTGGTCGGGGTAGCAGCAGACCACCCGGTGCAGGACCACGACGTCGGCCGGCTCGACCCCGGCCGGGTCGGCGGCGACGTCGGCCAGGCGGCGGTGCACCCGGCCGGTCAGGCCGGCCTCCTCGACCAGCGCCGCGGCCTGGTCCTCGTAGCCGGGCGAGAGCTCGAGGGTGGTCACCGACGCCGCGCCGCGTCGCAGCAGCTCGAGGCCGATCTCGCCGATCCCGCCGCCGATCTCCAGCACCGTCGCGCCGCGCACGCCGCGCTCGGTCAGCAGGTCCACCATCCGGCGGGCCGTCCGGTCCAGGCCCTTCGCCCGGTAGCGGGCGGCCATCCGCCGGGCGAACCGGTCGTCGAACACCCGCTCGCAGCCGCGGGGGTCGCAGCAGCCGCCCATGCGGGCACCCTGCCACCGGCGCCGGGCCGACCGGGACCGTCCGCGCGCGGGGAGCGGGGCGGGCGCCCGTCGTCACGTGCCGGGGAGGCGCAGCTCCATGCAGGTGAGGTCCGCGCGGGCGTCCCAGGAGGGGACCGGCACGAAGCCGGCGCGCTCGTAGACGGCGATCGCCGCCGTCCTCCAGCGCCAGACGGACAACCGGACCACGCCCGCGCCCTCCGCCCCCGCCTCCGCGACCGCGGCGTCCACCAGGGCCCGCCCCACCCCGCGGCCCCTCGCCGCGGGCCCCACCCACAGGCGCCGGACCTCCGACGTGCCCTCCGCGACCGGGGAGACGACGACGCACCCGCAGCCGGCGCCGCCCACCGCCGCGGTCAGCACCGTGGCGGAGGCGAGGGCGCGAACGGGGTCGGCGACCTCGTCCCGGTAGCGCGGCGGCAACTCGTCCACCGACACGACGGCGGCGCCCTTCTCGGCCTCGGTGGCGAGGTGGTAGGCGGCGAGCATCCCCGCCAGCTCACGGACGGAGGCGGCGTCCCCGCGGTCCCAGCGGGCGAGGACGAGGTCGTCGACGGGCACGGCCGATCGTGGCAGCCGTCCCGCGCGTCCCGGACAGCGCCGGGGACCTGCCCGTGACGGCGCGCCGTCCCCGGGGGCGGGAACCGTCCACCGGCTGCCACGGCGCGCGACGATGGCAGCTCCCAGCCCGGGCCGGGAGCCGTCCGGCCCCATGCAGCGGAGGGCCGGACCGATGGGCGCAGCGGTGCGAGCGGGCGACGTCAGGCTGTGGGTCGAGCAGCGGGGGAGCGGGCCCGACGTCCTGCTCGTCAACGGCGGCGGCGACCCGCTCGAGGCCTGGTCGGCCCAGCTCGACGGGCTGTCCGACCGCTACCGGCTGATCGCCTTCGACAACCGTGACGTCGGCCGCTCCACCCGCCCGGACCTCGCCTACACGGTGGCCGACCTCGCCGACGACGCGGCCGGCGTGCTGCTGGAGTGCGGCGCCGGCCCCGCGCACGTCGTCGGCTACTCCGGCGGCGGCGTGATCGCGCAGGAGCTGGCCCTGCGGCACCCGGACGCCGTCCGCAGCCTCGTGCTGGTCGGCACCTGGTGCCGCCCGGACGTCCGCTGGCACCACGTGGTCGGGTCCTGGCTCTGGATGGCCGAGCGGGCGCCGAGCGAGCGGGCGTTCCTCGAGGCGTTCTCCGCCTGGGCGTACACCCACCGCGCCCACGAGGACGGGCGGGTCGACCGGACGATCGAGGCCGCGCTGGCCTTCCCGTACCCGCAGTCCAGCGAGTCCTTCCAGCGCTTCGCCGACGCCTTCTGGGACCACGCGACCCTCGACCGGCTGCCCCGGATCGCCGTCCCGACGCTGGTGATGACCGGCAGCGCCGACACCATCGCCCCACCGGACTACGGCCGGGCGGTGGCCCAGGCCATCCCGGGGGCGCGCTTCGAGCTGATCGAGGACCAGGCGCACGCGCCGTTCGAGGAGGCGCCCGAGGAGTTCAACCGCCGGCTCGACGCCTTCTGGCGCGAGGTCCCGGGACTTCCGCACTGACCTCGGTGCCTTCGGCCGATCAGGTCGACGCCGTCCTGCGCGCGGCCGCCGCGCGCAGGACCATGCGGACGGTGCCGTGCGGTGAGGCCACCTCGTGGACCAGCGTCGTGACGCCGATGACGACGGCCGACGCGGCGATGACCGCCTCCGGTGAGCCGTGCCAGAGCGCGAGCACCGCACCGTGGGCCAGGGCGGCGACCAGCAACAGCACCGGGAAGGACCGGGAGCTGCGGGCGATGGCCAGCGTCAGGTGCACGTACAGCAGCGACGCCAGCGTCATCACCAGTGACAGCGGCACCATGAGGCGAGCGGCGTCGGCGAACTCCGGTCCGAACGTGGCTGCGAGCAGCGAGGCGGGCACGAGGGCCAGCGCGCCCGTGATGGCCAGCCCGGTGACCGCGGTGACCCCCATGGTCAGCAGCACCGGGCGGATGGGCTCCCGGCCGCGCGCGAGGTCGGCGGCGACCCGGGGCAGCAGCACCATGGTCAGGGCGGCGGGCGCGTACAGGGAGACCTTGCCCATCAGCGCGGCGGCCGCGTAGACGCCGGCGACCTCCGGGGCGAGGGCCGCCTTCGAGACGAGCTGGTCCAGGTTGGTCAGGCTGGCGAAGGCCAGCAGCGCCACGATCGAGGTCCCCGGCGAGAACCGGGCGGTCCCGGGGGCGGGACGGGCGGCCCGGCGCAGCGGACCGGCGAGCAGCAGCAACCCGATCACCGTGGCGGCGACCATCGCCCAGACCGCACCCGACAGTCCGATCAGCAGGACGCAGATCGGCAGGAGCGCGGTCCGCAGTGCCCCGAGCGGTCCGGCCAGGACGAGGGCCACCCGCCCGAAGGCGCCCAGCCCCTGCAGGACGCCGGTGCCCACCAGCAGCACGCCACCCAACGGGATCCACAACGCCGCGACGGCGGCCAGGGTCCAGGTCGAGAGGTCCAGCCAGGCCGTGAGCAGCGGCCCGACGGCGAGCAGGGCCAGGGTGGCCCCGAGCGTTCCCCAGCCGCTGCCCCGGGCCAGCGTGCGCACCAGCGCCGACAGCCCGGCGGCGTCCCCCTGGCCCGCCAGCCGGGCGGCGTCGCGTGCCGCAGCGGCCTGCACCCCGTTGAGCGGCTGGAAGCAGATGAGCGAGTACGCGATGAGGGCGCTGACCTCGGCGAACTGCGCTGCCCCGAGCATCCGGGCCGCCACGACGTAGAACAGGTAGTTGCCCGCGTGACCGACCATCGAGGCGGCCAGCACGGTCAGGCCCGAGCGGACGTCACCGCCTGACTCCGGGGCGGCCTGCGGCACGGGCGAGGCGGCGTCCGGCGCGGGCGCGGAGGGCCCACCGCCCGCTGCGGTCGGAGAGGCACTCACGGAGCGGACTCCCGCACGTCCTCGGTGCGGACCACTCCGGCGGCGCGGCGCAGGGACTCGGCCGTCCGGCGGGCCGCGGTCTCCCACGAGAAGCGCCCCGCCCGCTCCCGCCCCGCGGCGGCGAGGCCCTCGCGCTGCGCCGGGTCGGCGAGCAGGCCCTGCACCGCGGCGGCGAAGGCGCCGGCGTCGCGCGGGGTCACGTACCGCGCCGCCTCGCCGCCCACCTCGCGCAGCACGGGGATGTCCGAGGCGAGCACCGGGCAGCCGCGCTGCATCGCCTCCAGGACGGGCAGGCCGAAGCCCTCGAACAACGAGGGGCAGACGTAGAGGTCGGCCCGGGCGAACAACGCCTCGAGCTCGCCGCGGGCGACCCAGCCGAGCAGGACGACGTCGTCCTCCAGGCCCAGTTCGGCCACCAGCGGGCGCAGCGGGTCGTCGCCCTGGCTGCCGGTGACCACCAGCAGCGGCCGCCCGCCGGCGGGCAGCTCCGCCCAGGCCCGCAGCAGCGTCGGGAAGTCCTTGTGGGGGAGCCGGTTGCCGGTGCTCAGCACCAGCGGCCGGCCGGTGTCGGGCACGGCGGCCGGGAGACGGTCGTCGGGACCCAGCGGTGCGGGCCGGCCCGCGGCCAGCGGGACGACGTCGACCCGGTCGGGGCCGAGGCCGACGAACTCGGCGATGTCGGCGGCCGAGGCCTGCGAGTCGGTGACCACGCGGGTGGCGGCGCGGGCGGCCCGGCGGCTGAGCGCACCGACCGGGCGGCCGAGCGGTCCCGCGAGGTCGGGCAGCCGGAAGGAGAGGAGGTCGTGCACGGTCAGCACGGTGGGCAGCACCCGCACCGCGGGACCGAAGTTGGCGGGGGAGTGCAGCACGTCCGCTCCCAGCCGCCGGGCGACCGGGCCGACGACGACGCTCTCGGCGACCGCCCACGCGATCCGGTTGCGGCCGGACACGGGGATGCGCCGCACGTCGCCGGGGAACCAGTCGAGGGGGAGGTCGGTCCCGGCGTTCACCAGCGCCGTGAACCGCAGGTCGGGGGCGACGGCCGGCATCGCGCGGTACAGCTCGCGCGCGTAGGTCTCGGTCCCGCCGCGCTGACCCGTCAGGTGCATGAGGTCCACCGCGACGTGGGTGGTCGTCATGCCCTGCGGGTCCTGGCCGGTCGGTGCAGTGCCATCTTGGTGGAAACCTCGCTCTGGTCGGCACGGAGCGGCGGCCTGGGCGGCTGGTGTGTGTGGAGCGGCGGACCACGCCGGGGAGCCGCCCGGGCGCCGATGGGCGGCGCAGGGCCTCACCGAGGGTACCCGGACGTGCACGGTGCCGGGGTCCGCGCGCGGCGGTCCCCGGCACCGGGCCGGCCGTGGGGCTCACCGCCGGGTGATCACCTGCGTCCGCGCGTCCCACTGCAGGGTGCCGCCCTGGAACTGCTGGGTACAGCCGGCGGAGGTGCAGCTCATGTCGCCGGTCGGGTAGCCCAGCGGGCCGTCGGCGCGCCCCTCGCTCACCCAGGTCGCGCCGAAGCCGCCGGAGACCGCGTGCGCCCCGGTGGCGGCCGACCAGGCGATCTCGCCGCCGGCGAACCGCTGGGTGCAGCCGCCGTCACGTTGACCGCAGGCGGTGGTGCCCGTCGGGTAGCCGAGGAGCCCGTTCTCCCAGCCGGTGGCCGCCCACGCGTCACGGACCGGACCCCAGGACGCCCAGGCGCCGGTGGCGGGGGACCAGTAGGCCGAGCCGCCGGTCATGTGCTGGGCACAGCCGCCGTCGCGCAGGCCGCAGACCATGTCCATGGTCGGGTACCCGAGCTGGCCGTCGGCTCCGCCCGTCGAGGTCCAGACCGCGGCGATGCCGCCGGACAGCGCCCGCGTGCCGGTGCCCGGGGACCAGGTCAGCTGGGCGTACTGGAAGGGCTGGGTGCACCCGCCGCCGGCGTGTCCGCAGGTCATCGCCGCGGTCGGGTAGCCGAAGGAGCTCCGGTCGCGCCCGCTCGCCGTCCAGGCTGCCAGGATGCCGCCGGACATGGCTGCGGTACCGGACTGGGGGCTCCAGGTCACCAGCCCGCCCTGGAACTGCTGGCTGCAGCCGCTGCGGGTGAGCCCGCAGGCCATGGCGCCGGTCGGGTAGCCGAGGGGGCCGGACTGGCCGCCGCCTGCCGCCCACAGCGCGCCGACCCCACCGGAGACCACACGTCCGCCGGTGGCCGACGTCCACGTCACCGAGCCGTACTGGAAGTCCTGCCGGCACCCGCCGCCGGCCAGGCCGCAGACGACGTCCGCCGTCGGGTAGCCGACCGGGCCGTCCTGCCAGCCGCTGGCGGCCCAGGTCTCCCGGACCACACCGGTGGACAGGCTCACGCCGGTGCTCGCCGTCCAGTACAGCGAGCCGCCCTGGAAGTGCTGGGCACACCCGCCCTGGCGCAGCCCGCAGACCAGGTCGCTGACCGGGTAGCCGAGGGCGCCGTCCTGCCAGCCGCGGGCGGCCCACGAGTCGCGCACGGCGCCGTGGGTGGAGTGCGCGCCGGTCGCCGGGCTCCAGTAGACCGACCCGCCCTGGAAGTGCTGCGCGCAGCCGCCGTCCCGCTGGCCGCAGGCGGTGTCCATGATCGGGTAGCCGAGCGGCCCGCTCTGCCATCCCCGGGCGGCCCACAGGTCGCGGACCGCGCCCAGCACCGCCCGGGCGCCGGTCGCCTGCGTCCAGTAGACCGACCCGCCCTGGAAGTGCTGCGCGCAGCCGCCCTGCTCCAGGCCGCAGACCATCCGCGTCACGGGCTGGCCGAGGACGCCCTTCGCGCCACCGAGTGCGTTCCACGTCGCGGCGATGCCGCCGGAGACGTAGGGGACGGTGCTCGAGCCGAACCAGTCGTTGAAGTACAGCCAGAAGTTGCGGTTGCCGTACGCCGCACAGGCATCGTCGGCCGCTCGGTAGCCGGCGGCGAGGGCGGCGGCGGTGGGCTGGTAGGGCGTGTAGTTGTACAGGCCGGCGGTCGCCTGGTTGGCGATGTAGACCTGGGAGCCTCCGCACGCGGCGTTCGGTGAGTAGCGGACGAAGTTCACCTCGCCCGCCACGTGCGCGTAGCCGTCGGGGTTGGCCGCGTACCGCTGGAACTGCCGGGCCGCGCCGTACACCTGGTTGAAGAACCCGTAGTAGGCGGCGTCGCAGGCGGCGGTGTCCGGACAGCCCATGCCGGCGGCGCTCTTGTAGCGGTTGGCCCACAGCGTCGAGCCGTCGTTGGTCACCAGCGACTGCTCCTTCTGGATCAGGACCAGCAGCACCTGCGGGTTGACGCCGCAGGCCGTGGCGACCTTCGCGATGATCGCCGCGGCGCTCTCGCGGGCGGCGCCGGTGTACGTGCCCCGGCACAGTGAGTCGGCGTTGCGGGTGTAGGTGTCCTGCACGAAGTCCTTCAGGCACGGGGTGCCGTCGGAGCCGGCGCGGCAGGACGCGCCCTTGGCGTTGATGAAGGAGGCCACGGCGCCTGCGTCCATCGACGTGGAGTCGAAGAAGACGTCGTCGCTGATGATGTTGCCCGGGTCGAACTGGCTGACGTCGGCGGTCTCGACCAGCTGCGGGGTGGCCGGGGAGCCGGCCGGCAGCGCGCCGGCGCCCACGACCAGCAGCGCCGCGCAGCAGACGGCGGAGACGACCAGCCCGAGCAGGCGGGAGGACAGGCGCGCGGCGCTCACGGCACGACCACCGCGGTGGCGTCCGAGGTGGCCCGGCCGGCCCCGGACGCGTAGCCGAGCACCGCCTGCCAGGTGCCGGCCGTCAGCCGCGGGTCGGTGACGCGGATCTGCCCGCAGGAGGTGGTGCTCGCGTCGGCGAGGCCCTCGGAGGTGGCGGTGAGGACCGTCGCGCCGCTGGTGAGGGTCAGCGTGCAGGTGCCGCCGTCCTCCACGGCGCCGGACACGTACCCCGCGGCCCGCACCGCGGCGCGGCCGGCGTCCCAGGAGACGGCGGTCAGGACCGCCTGCAGGGCGGTGTCCCCCGACGTCGGAGGCGCGTCGGTGGCGACCTCCTCGGGGGCCGGCGGGGTCACCACGGCCACGGGGGACCCGGCACCGCCGCCCGGGGGAGGTGGGGACGACGGGACGGACGGGGAGGCCGTCGCCGTGGCCCTACCGGCCGGAGCCGCGGTGATCGAGGGCACGCTCGTCGCCGTGCCGGTCGCCGGCGCCGGCCCCTCGCCCGAGCGGGGGGCGACCAGGACGGCGCCGACGATCGCGGCGGCCGCCAGGACGCCCAGGACGGCGAGCACCAGCACCGTACGGCGACGGCGGACTCGGGACACGGGACCTCACAGGCGTTGCTCGTGGCGACCCGCGGGTCGCGCCGGGGGGGTCGGGGGGGGGGGGGCGGTCCGGGGGCCCCCCCCGCCGCCGGGGCCCCGCAGCGGGCCGTGCC
>NZ_JBJGZJ010000039.1:0-25867 GCF_054050435.1 Geodermatophilus sp. SYSU D01036
CTTCCGCGGACCTGCACCGTGCAGGTCCGCGGAAGTGCGCCGGCGGGCTCAGCCGTTCTTCAGCTCCAGGGCGTCGGCCGGCACCGAGTCCATGTCCGGGCCGGCGGTGCGCGTCCGCTTGAGCTCCCAGAAGTCGGGCAGGTTGGCCAGCAGGACGGCGCCGTCGAAGGCCCGGCCGGCGTCCTCACCGGTGGGCACCCTGCTGATGACGGGGCCGAAGAACGCGACGCCGTCGATGTGCATGACCGGGGTGCCGACGTCGTCGCCGACCGGGTCCATGCCCGCGTGGTGGCTCTTCTCCAGCGCCTCGTCGTACTCGGTGGAGGTCGCCGCCTCGGCCAGCTCGGCCGGCAGGCCGACGTGCTCGAGCGCCGGGGCGATCAGGTCGTCGAGCTCCCTGCCCTCGTGGTGCCGCAGCGTGCCCATCGCCGTGTAGAGGTCCCCGAGGACCTCGTCGCCGTGCTTCTCGGCCGCGGCGATCGCGACCCGCACCGGGCCCCACGCCTGCTCCATCATCCGCTGGTACTCCTCCGGCAGGTCACGCCCGCGGTTGAGCACCGCCAGCGACATGACGTGCCAGTGCAGGTCGATGTCGCGCACCTTCGCCGCCTCCAGGACCCAGCGGCTGGTCAGCCAGGCCCAGGGACACAGCGGGTCGAACCAGAAGTCCACCCGGGCCCTGGTCGGGGCGCTCTGCACTGCCTCGGTCATCGATCGCTCTCCTCTGGTCCGTCGTCCTCGGGGCCGGGGGCGCACCTCCGGCCACTGCCCGCTGCCAAGTGCCCGGTCCGGCCGGTTGTTCCCGGTGCCGTGCGGGCGTGTCGGCCGTCCGTGGGAGGCTGCCGGGCGTGGCCGTACCCAACCTGACCCGCGACGACGCCGCCGCGCGCGCCCGCCTGCTCGACGTCGACAGCTACGACCTCCGCTTCGACCTCACCGACGGTGAGGGGCGACCGGGCAGCGGGACCTTCCGCTCGACGATGACGGTGCGGTTCACCTGCCGCGAGCCCGGCGCCGCCTCGTTCGTCGACCTGGTCGCCGAGACCGTCCGGTCCGCCACGCTCAACGGGGTCGAGCTCGACGTCTCCACCTACACCGAGGAGGGGGGCCTGCCGCTGCCCGACCTCGCCGCCGACAACACCCTGGTCGTCGACGCCGACTGCCGGTACTCCAACAGCGGCGAGGGCCTGCACCGCTTCGAGGACCCCGAGGACGGGCAGGTCTACCTCTACACGCACTTCGAGCCGGCCGAGGCCAAGCGCGTGTTCGCCTGCTTCGACCAGCCCGACCTCAAGGGCACCTACGAGGTGCACGTCGTCGCGCCGTTCGACTGGCAGGTCGTGTCCAACACCGGCGGCCGCACCATCGAGGCCGGGCCCGCGGGCTCGCAGCTGGTGCACTTCGAGCCGACCAAGCGGCTGTCGACCTACCTGGTCGCGCTGATCGCCGGGCCCTACGCGCGGGTCACCGACTGCTACGAGGACATCCCGCTGGGGCTGTTCTGCCGGGCGTCGCTGGCGAAGCACCTGGACCCCGAGGAGCTGTTCCGGGTCACCAAGCAGGGCTTCGAGTTCTACCACCGGGTCTTCGACTACCCGTACCCGTTCGACAAGTACGACCAGGTGTTCGTGCCGGAGTTCAACGCCGGCGCCATGGAGAACGCCGGCGCGGTCACCGTGCTGGAGGACTACGTCTTCCGGTCGCGGACCAGCCGGGCGCGCTACGAGCGGCGTGCCGAGACGGTGCTGCACGAGCTGGCGCACATGTGGTTCGGCGACCTCGTGACCATGCGCTGGTGGGACGACCTGTGGCTCAACGAGTCCTTCGCCACCTACATCTCCACGCTGTGCCAGGCCGAGGCCACCGAGTACACGACCGCGTGGACGACGTTCGCCAACGCCGAGAAGGCCTGGGCCTACGCGCAGGACCAGCTGCCCTCGACCCACCCGATCGCCGCGGACATGGTCGACGTGGCGGCCGTCGAGGTGAACTTCGACGGGATCACCTACGCCAAGGGCGCCTCGGTGCTCAAGCAGCTGGTGGCCTACGTCGGCCGCGAGGAGTTCCTCGCCGGGATCCGCCGCTACTTCCGCACCCACGAGTACGGCAACACCACGCTGGCCGACCTGCTCGACCCGCTGTCGGAGGCGACCGGCCGCGACCTCACCGAGTGGTCGGCGCAGTGGCTGGAGACCAGCCAGGTCAACACCCTGCGCCCGGTGTACGAGCTCACCGACGACGGCCGCTACGCCTCGTTCGCCATCGAGCAGACCGCCGTCCCCGAGCACCCCGTGCTGCGCCGGCACCGGCTGGCCGTGGGCCTCTACGACCGCGGGCCGGACGGGCTGACCCGCACCACCCGGGTGGAGCTGGACGTCGACGGCGAGCGCACCGAGGTCGCCGAGCTGGCCGGGCACCCGGTGGCCGACCTGGTGCTGGTCAACGACGACGACCTGACCTACGCCAAGCTCCGCCTGGACGACCGCTCGCTGGCCACGCTGCGCGAGGCGATCGGCACGGTCCCCGACTCCCTCGCCCGCGCGCTGTGCTGGGCCGCCGCCTGGGACATGACCCGCGACGCCGAGCTGCCCGCCCGCGAGTGGGTGCAGCTGGTGCTGGCCGGCATCGACGCCGAGACCGAGATCAGCGTGGTGCAGTCGCTGCTGGCGCGGGTGCAGTCGGCGCTCACCTCCTACGCCGACCCGGCGTGGGCCGAGACCGGCTGGGCGGCGCTGGCGGACAAGGCGCTGCAGGCGCTGGAGTCGGCCGAGCCGGGCAGCGACGAGCAGCTGCAGTGGTCGCGCACCCTGGCCGCCGCCGCCCGCACCGAGGAGCACGCCGCGGTGCTGCGCGGGCTGCTCGACGGCTCCCGCACCGTCGAGGGGCTGGCCGTCGACGCCGACGCCCGCTGGGCCTTCCTCAACGGCCTGGTCGCCATCGGCGCGGCCGGCGACACCGAGATCGACGCCGAGGCCGAGCGGGACGCCACCGCCACCGGGGTGCGGCGCGCGGCGACCGCGCGGGCGCTGCGCCCGACCGCGGAGGCCAAGGCGGACGCGTGGCAGCAGGCGTTCCACGACACGTCGGTGCCCAACGCCGTCCACGAGGCGCTGGTCGGTGGCTTCTGGCACCCGGCGCAGCGGGAGCTGACCGCGGAGTACGTGGACCGGTACTTCGCGGAGATCGGGCCGATGTGGGAGCGCCGTCCCGGCGAGATCGCGAAGAACGCCGTGCAGTACCTGTTCCCGCCGGTGGTGGAGGAGCGGACGCTGCAGGCCGCCGACCGGTGGCTCGGCCAGGAGGGGCACCCGGCGCCGTTGCGCCGGCTGGTCTCCGAGGGCCGCGACGGCATCGCCCGCGCGCTGCGCAACCGGGCGCGGGACGCCGCCGAGAGCGCCTGACCCGCTGGACGCGAGAGGCCCAGGACCCGCCGGGTCCTGGGCCTCTCCTTCAGCCGTTGTGCCGGCCCCCTGCAGGGCCCCGCCGGGGGCCTGCGAGTGGTGGGGGCAGGGGGTCCTTCGTCAGTGCGTGCGGGCGCTCCGCGGGTGGCCGGCCTGGTCGGACAGCTGCCGCAGGCCGTTGACGATCCCGCCGACGAGGTCGCCGGAGGCGAAGGAGTTCGTCATCGACAGCACCGCGAGCGCGCAGGCCCGGTCGGGCAGCCGGCGGGCGGCCGAGGCGCCGGTGACGACCTCGATGACCCGCTGCCCGGGCGAGACGGCCAGCAGCACCGACTCGGCCGGGTCGCCGCCGCGGGCGTGCAGCTCCTCGGC
Source organism: Geodermatophilus sp. SYSU D01036 (assembly GCF_054050435.1). Classification (NCBI taxonomy): domain Bacteria; kingdom Bacillati; phylum Actinomycetota; class Actinomycetes; order Geodermatophilales; family Geodermatophilaceae; genus Geodermatophilus; species Geodermatophilus sp. SYSU D01036. The sequence continues at coordinate 3,774 of NZ_JBJGZJ010000039.1, forward strand.
ACGGATGCGGGTCCGGGGCCCGAGGTCGCCGATCCAGAGCGTGAACCGCAGGCCGGTCTCGCGCGAGGACATGGTCAGCGCCTCGTCGAGCCGCGCCAGCTCGCGGTAGCTGAAGATCGTGTCGTAGCCCTCGTCGGCCCGGTTGGGCGCGGTGTCGACCGTCCCGGTGTCGTGGGCGTCGGCGTCCAAGACGCGGGTCATCGCCGGCCTCCTGAGGCGGTCGCGAGGTGGATGGGGATCACGGGGCGGTCACCAGGTGCCGCGGGCGCCGCCGAGCGGGCCGCCGGCGGACGGGGCCGGGGCACCGGCGGAGACGGCGGTCGCGCCGTGCGAGCCGGCGATCACGTGCGAGCCGGTGGTGGTCCCGTGCCCGCTGTGGCCCCCCTCGAGCGCCGCGGGCTCGCCGTAGAGCGAGGACCCGACGGCCTGCGTGTCGCCGTGGCCGGCGGCGTGCGTCGGGGCGTCCTTGGGCTGCGGCTCGTACCAGACCGGCTCGTGCTCCCAGGGCTGACCCGGCTTGTACCGGACGCCCTGGCGCTTGCGCCCGCCCGGCAGGTAGGTCAGCGCCCACAGGAGGACGAATACCGCCAGCGGAGCCACGAGGAAGACGAGCAGGGTCTCGACGACGGTCACGCCCGGAATCTACCGCCCACGGTGATCACCTATGCGCGCGTGTCCCAGCCCGGCGGGTGGCGGTGCGCCCACGGCCGGGCCTGCTCCAGCTGGGCGGCGAGGGCGATCAGCGTGGCCTCGTCCGCGGGCCGCCCCACGAGCATCGTCCCGACCGGCAGGCCGTCGGCGGTCCAGTGCAGCGGCACGCTGACGGCGGGCTGGCCGGTGACGTTGTAGAGCGCGGTGAACGCGGCGTACCGCTTGTTGCGCTCGAAGTCCTCGGCGCCGTCGCCGTCGGCGTCGAACCAGCCCAGCGGGCGCGGCGTCATCGTCGTCACCGGGGCGACGAGGACGTCGAACCCGTCGGTGGCCTCGACGTAGCGGCGGGCGAACAGCCGCAGCGCGTTGAGCGCCTCCATCGCCGCCTGCGCCGACAGGGCCAGCCCGCGGGCGCGCAGCTCCCGGGTGAGCGGCCGCAGCTCCCCCACCCGGCCCGGCGGCACCGGCAGCGTGGTCCCCGACAGCGACCACACCCGCTCGAAGGCGCCGAGCACCTCCGGGGCGAGCAGGCCGGGCGGGACGTCGACCACCTCGTGCCCGAGGTCGGTGAGCAGCGCGGTGGCGTCGTCGAGGGCCGCGGCCACCTCGGGCTGCAGCACCGCGCCGGGCATCGCCGACTCCAGCGCCCGGCCGATCCGCAGCCTCCCCGGCGGCCGGTCCGCGGCCGCGAGGAACGTCTCCCCCGGCGGCAGCGGCGGCGCCCAGGCGAAGTCACCGGTGACCGGGCCGGCCATCGCGTCGAGCATCGCCGCGGCGTCGCGGACGGTGCGGGCCAGCGGCCCGTTGGTGCCCAGCCCGGTGACGTCGCTGCCCAGCGGCCCGTTGCTGATCCGGCCGCGGGTCGGCTTGATGCCGAACAGCCCGTTGATGCTGGCCGGGATGCGGATCGAGCCGCCGCCGTCGCTGCCCTGGGCGAAGGGCACCATCCCGGCGGCCACGGCCACCGCCGCGCCGCCGCTGGACCCGCCGGCCAGCCGGGTGGGGTCCCACGGGCACCGCGCCGGGCCGGCGACGTCGTTGTCGGTGTAACAGGGGTAGCCGAACTCCGGGGTGTTGGTCTTGCCCAGGCTGATCGTCCCGGCGGCGGCGAGCTTGGTGACGACGGCGTCGTCGACCTCGGGCACGAAGTCGGCGAACACCGCGGAGCCGAAGGTGGTGCGCACGCCGGCGGTGTTGTTGAGGTCCTTGATCGCCGTCGGCACGCCGAGCAGGGGCGGCAGGGCGCCGCCGCGCAGCACCCGGGCCTCGGCCTCGGCCGCCGCCGCCAGCGCCTGCTCGGGCGTGACGGTGACGAAGGCGCCCAGGCCGGCGTCGAGGGCCTCGATGCGGGCGAGGGCGGCCTCCACCAGCTCGACGGGGCCGAGCGTCCGGTCCCGGACGGCGGCCGCCTGCTCCAGCGCGGTGAGCTCGTGCACCTGCGTACCGGTCACGGGCGGCGACGCTAGCCCCGCCCGGTAGACACGTCGCCGTGCCCCTCTCCCGCGCGCACGCCGAGGCCCTCGACGACGCCGACCCGCTGGCCGGGTTCCGCGCCCGTTTCGCGGGCGTCGACGACGGCCTGCTCTACCTGGACGGCAACTCGCTGGGCCGGATGCCCGTGGACACCCCGGCGGCGCTGGCGCGGGTGGCCGAGCAGGAGTGGGGCCGCGGGCTGGTCGGCTCGTGGGCGGCCTGGATCGACGTCGGCACGCGGGTCGGCGACGTGATCGGCACCGGCGTCCTCGGCGCCCGGCCCGGCGAGGTGCTGCTCAGCGACTCGACCACCGTCGACCTCTACAAGCTGCTCGTCGCCGCGGCCGACGCCCGCCCGGGCCGGGACGTGCTGGTCTGCTGCGCCGACGACTTCCCCACCGACCGGTACGTCGTCGCCGGGGTCGCCGCCGCGCGCGGGATGACGGTGCGCGAGGTGCCCGCCGACGTGGACGAGGGCCTGGCCCCGGCGGTGCTCGCGGCCGCGCTGGACGGGCGGGTCGCCGTCGTGGTGCTGTCCGCGGTCGCCTACCGCTCGGGCGCGCTGGCCGACGTCGCGGCGGTGACGGGGGCGGCCCGCGACGCCGGGGCCCTGGTCGTCTGGGACCTCTCGCACGCGGCGGGCGCGGTGGAGCTGGACCTGACCGCGAGCGGCGTCGACCTCGCCGTCGGGTGCACGTACAAGTACCTGAACGGCGGGCCCGGCGCGCCGGCGTTCCTCTTCGTGCGGCGGGAGCTGCAGCAGTCGCTGCGCCAGCCGATCTGGGGCTGGTTCGGTCAGCGCGACCAGTTCGCGATGGGACCGGCCTACGACCCGGTGCCCGACGTCGGGCGGTTCGCCACCGGGACGCCGCCGGTGCTCGCCGCCGCGGCGGTCGAGGTGGGCGCGCGGCTGGTGGCCGAGGCCGGCATCGACCGGCTGGCGGCGAAGGGGCGGGCGCTGACCGGGCTGCTGGTCGACCTCGCCGACGCGCACCTGGCGCCGCACGGCGTGGCGCTGGCCAGCCCGCGCGACCCGGCGCGGCGCGGGTCGCACGTCACGCTCGCCCACCCGCACGCCTGGCAGCTGACCCGGGCGCTGGTCGACCGCGGGGTGGTGCCGGACTTCCGCACGCCCGACCGCGTGCGCCTGGGCGTGGCGCCGCTGTACACGCGGTTCGTCGACGTCTGGGACGCCGTCGACCGGTTCCGCGCCCTGCTCGAGGACGGCGCCTGGGCCGCCTACCCCGAGGAGCGCGCCCGCGTCACCTGAGCGGGGCGGCAGAAATGGCCATTTCCGCCGCAGTGCTCACTCGACGTCGGGTGGGACGCCGATCGGGTTGCGGTCGGGGAAGAGCCCGGCGGTGACGACGGCGCGGCGCAGCGGCACGAGGAGCTCGGCGAGCCGGTCGCAGCGCGTGTCGCCGAGCAGCCGCCACGGGCCGAGCGCGAGACGGTCGGTGTCGGCCTCGATCGCGGTGACCATCGCCAGGCCCTCCGCAGACAGCTCCACGTCGTCGGGCCCGCTGCCCTCGAGCCACCCGCGCCGGGCGAGCTCCTCGGCGGCGGCCGCCCACGCGTCGTCGTCCCAGCCGCGGGCCTTCTGCAGCCACGCGCGGTCGACCCGGCCGGCCGCGGCCACCAGCACGTGCGCGCCGACACCGGACACCTCGCGGTCGAGCAGCGCCGCGTTGTGCCCGTCGCCGCGGTACTCCCGCAGGGTGGTGAGCACCTGCCACAGCGCCAGGTGCGGCTCGTCCGGCTCGGCCACCGCCGCGTTCGCCGCCGCCAGCGGCCGGCCCGGCAGGTCGACCGCCTCGGCGGCGATGCGCGCGAGCTCCGCGGCCTCCGCGGCGTCGGCCGAGGACGCCCACTCCCCCAGCACCCGGCGCACGACGGCGTCGACGGCGGACAGCCGGACCCGCAGCGCCTGCTGCGGCGACACCGCCGACCAGACGCCGGGCACCCGGCGGGCGACGAACGACGGCGCGAAGTTGTAGAAGACCGCCGTCACCACCGCCGGACCCACCGGGCCGAGCGGCGCGGCGCGCAGCGCGAAGTAGGCGGCCCAGAACCCGGACAGGCCGGCCTCCTCCGCCGCGGACCGCGCCTCGTCGGCGAAGTAGGTGACCGCGTGGTACGGCTCGCCCAGCGCCCACAGCCGCCGGGCCGTGCCCGCGGAGGTCATCGGTCCTCCGTCCGATGGCTCTCCGGCCCTCCTGCAGGGGCCCGCCGCGAGCCTGCGAGTGGTGGGGGGCAGGAGGGTCCTTCGATCACGCGCTCACGCTCTCCGGCATCCCCAGCCACTCCCGCCAGCGGGGGTCCACGGCGCGCGCGCCCAGCAGCCGCCAGGCCGCGCCGCTCGGGGTCCGCGGCGGGTGCGGCAGCTGCCAGCCCATCTCGGCCAGCGACCGGTCGGCCTTGGTGTGGTTGCACTTCCGGCAGGCGGCCACCACGTTGTCCCACGTGTGCGTGCCGCCGCGGCTGCGCGGGACGACGTGGTCGATGCTGGTGGCCGACCCGCCGCAGTAGACGCAGGTCTGCCCGTCGCGGGTGAACACCGCCCGCCGGGACAGGGGCACCTGCGCGGGGTAGGGCACCCGCACGAAGCGGGTGAGCCGCACGACCACCGGGACGGCGAGGGCCACCCGCTCGGCGTGGACCACCTCCGCGGAGTCGTCCACCGGGACCGCCTTCTCGGCCAGGACCAGGACGATCGCGCGGCGGCTGGAGACCACGCACAGGGGTTCGTAGGTGGCGTTGAGCAGCAGCGTGGCCGACGTCGTGCCGGACGAGGGCACGGGCAGCCGGGGGACGGGAACGGGGTCGCGCCGCGGACCTGGGTGGCCCGTCGGCGACGACCCGGACGCGGAACGCGACACGGATCACCTCCGACGCCCCGGACCGCCGTACCGGGGCGGCCGCACAGGGCTGTGCCCATCCTGCCCTGACCTGGGCCTCCGGCGCGCGGGGGAACCGGTCCCGGCAGGTGCCGGGCTCCTGTCGGCCCCGCCGTTACGGTGGTGCAGGTGCGCTACCCCGACGCCGAGAGACTCGACCTGGTCGAGGACCTGAACGGTCACCGCGTGGCCGACCCCTACCGCTGGCTCGAGGACCCCGACGACCCGCGGACGCAGGCGTGGACCGCCGCCCAGGACGGCCTCACCGCCGACGTCCTCGGCGCCCTCCCCCTGCGGGCCGACCTCGCCGCCCGGCTCGAGCGGCTGGTGCACGCCGGCGCCGTCGGCGTCCCGGTGCACCGCGGCGGCCGCGCCTTCTCCACCCGCCGCGACCCCGGCCAGGAGCACGCCGTCCTGCGGGTGCGCGAGGCCGACGGCAGCGTCCGCGTGCTGGTCGACCCGATGGCGGTCGACCCGTCCGGGACGACGACGCTCGACGCCTGGGCGCCGTCGTGGGAGGGCGACCGGCTGGCGTACCAGCTGTCCACCGGCGGCGACGAGGAGTCGCGGCTGTACGTCCTCGACGTCGCCACCGGCGAGCAGCTGGACGGGCCGGTCGACCGGTGCCGCTACTCCCCCGTCGCCTGGCTGCCCGGCGGCGAGGAGCTCTTCTACGTCCGCCGGCTCGCCCCCGGCCAGGTACCCGCCGGCGAGGAGCAGTTCCACCGCCGCGTGTGGCGCCACCGGGTCGGCGCCGACCCCGACGGTGACGTCCTGGTCCACGGCGAGGGTCTCGACCCCACCAACTACTACGGCGTGCGCACCAGCCGCGACGGCCGCTGGCTGGTCGTCTCCGCGTCGGCCGGCACCGCCCCGCGCGACGACGTCTGGCTGGCCGACCTGGCCGGCGAGGGCGCCCTGCGGGAGCTCCAGGTCGGCGTCGACGCGCAGACCGCCGCCTGGGTGGCCCGCGACGGCCGGCTGTGGCTGCTCAGCGACCGCGGCACCCCGCGCTGGCGGCTCGCCGTCGCCGACCCGGAGGACCCGGCCACCTGGGCGGTGGAGGCGTGGGCCGACGTCGTCCCGCAGGCCGAGGACGGCGTGCTGTCCGACGTCGCGCTCGTCGACGGCGCCGACGGCTCGCTGCAGGTGCTCGCCGTCCACTCGGTCGACGCCACCGACCGGCTCTCGGTCTGGGCCGGCGACGGCTCCGGCCGGCTGGCGGAGGTGACCGGCCTGGGCGCCGGCAGCGTCTCCGGCGTCAGCGCCCCGCCGGAGGGCGGGACGACGGCCTGGGTCGGGTACACCGACCACGCGACGCCGCCGTCGGTGCTGCGCTGGGACGCCGCCGCGCCGACGGCGCTCGTCGAGGACGAGCGCGCCCCCGTGGCCGGCGAGGTGCCGGCGGTGACGGTCGTCGAGACGCACGCGACCTCGGCGGACGGCACCCCGGTGCACCTGTTCGTGCTCTCGGCCACCGGGACGCCGGACACCCCGCGGCCGACCGTGCTCTACGGCTACGGCGGGTTCAACGTCGCGCTCACCCCGTCCTACTCGGCGCAGGCGCTGGCCTGGGTCGCCGCCGGCGGGGTCTGGGCGGTGGCCAACCTGCGCGGCGGCTCCGAGCACGGCGAGGAGTGGCACCGCGCCGGCATGCGCGAGCGCAAGCAGAACGTCTTCGACGACTTCGCCGCGGCCGGCGAGCACCTGGTCGCGCAGGGCTGGACGACGCACCGGCAGCTCGCGGTGATGGGCGGCTCGAACGGCGGCCTGCTCGTGGGCGCCACCCTGACCCAGCGGCCGGACCTGGCCGCGGGCGTGGTCTGCAGCGCGCCGCTGCTGGACATGGTCCGGTACGAGCGCTTCGGCCTGGGCCGCACCTGGAACGACGAGTACGGCACCGCGGAGGACCCGGAGGAGCTGGGCTGGCTGCTCGGCTACTCGCCGTACCACGCCGTCCGGGAGGGCGCCGCCTACCCGGCGACGCTGTTCACGACCTTCGAGTCCGACACCCGCGTCGACCCGCTGCACGCCCGCAAGCTCGCCGCCGCGCTGCAGGCCGCCACGAGCGCCGACGCGCCGGTGCTGCTGCGGCGGGAGACGTCGGTCGGCCACGGCGCCCGGGCGGTCAGCCGCACCGTCGGCCTGGCCGCGGACCAGCTGGCCTTCCTCGCCGCCGCGACCGGCCTGTCCGGGTGGCGCGCGGATCACTCCTGATCCGGCGCTCCGACCTGACACCATGGAGAGTGATGACTGCTCCACCCTCCGTAGTGACCGCCGCTGCTGACAGCGGGCTCGCCGGCACCATGCCCGACTGCGTCTCCGACCCGACGACGCTGTGCGCCAAGGTCTACGAGCTGTTCGGCATCGACTGGCTCGCGAACAACGCCGAGGCGCTGATCGAGAAGCCGGCGAAGATCCTGCTGGTCGTGGTCCTCGCCGCGGTCGTCCGGCTGCTGCTGCACCGGGCGATCCGGCGGCTGACCGACCGCACCGCCACCGGGTCGATGCCGACGATCCTGCGGCCGCTGCGCAACCGCGCGGCCACCGGCGGCGGCGACCCGCTCGAGCAGGTGGCCGCCCGGCGCACCCAGCGCGCCGAGGCGATCGGGTCGGTGCTGCGCAGCTTCGCCTCGTTCGTGGTCATGGGCATCGCCGTCGTCCTCGTGCTCGGCGAGCTCGGCATCAACCTGGCGCCGATCGTGGCCAGCGCGGGCGTCGTCGGCGTCGCGCTCGGCTTCGGCGCGCAGAACCTGATCAAGGACTTCATCGCCGGGATCGGGATCATCCTCGAGGACCAGTACGGCGTCGGCGACGTCGTCGACCTCGGCGAGGCCAGCGGGACGGTCGAGGCGGTGGGCCTGCGGATCACCCGGCTGCGCGACGTCAACGGCGTCGTCTGGTACGCCCGCAACGGCGAGATCCTGCGGGTGGGCAACAAGAGCCAGGGCTACGCGCAGGTGGTCATCGACATGCCCGTCGCGCACGACACCGACCTCGAGCGGTGCCGCACCGTGATGCAGGAGGTCGCCGACGCGATGTACGCCGAGGACGAGTGGGCCGCGGTGCTGCTGGCCGAGCCCGAGTCCCTCGGCGTCGAGCAGATCCTCTCGGAGGGCGTGTTCATGCGGGTGCAGGTGCGCTCCACCAACGCCGACCAGTGGCGGGTCGGCCGCGAGCTGCGCATGCGGCTCAAGGAGCGGTTCGTCGCCGAGGGCATCAAGACCCCGCCCCCGCTGATCGGCGCGTCCGCCGGCGCCGCGGCCGCCGGCGCCCGATGAGCACCGGGGACGGTCGGCGGGCCACCTCCGAGGGAGAGGCCACCCAGCGGGCCACGTTCAGTGAGGTCTTCGCCGTCCGCGAGTTCCGGCCGCTGTTCGGCACCTACACGCTGTCGACCATCGGCGACGAGCTCGCGCGGGTCGCGCTGACCGTCCTCGTCTACCAGCGCACCGACTCGCCGCTGCTGTCGGCGTTCACCTTCGCCCTGGGCTTCCTGCCGTGGGCGCTCGGCGGGCCGGTGCTGGCGACCATCGCCGACCGGTTCCCGCGGCACCGGGTGCTGATCGCCAGCGACGTCGTCCGCGCGGTCCTGGTCGCCGGCATGGCGATCCCCGGGACGCCGCTGCCGGTGCTGCTGGCGCTGCTGTTCCTCGTCGCGCTGTGCGCGCCGCCGTTCGAGTCGGCGCGCTCGGCGCTGATGGCGGACGTCCTGGAGGGTGAGCGCTACGCCGTCGCCACCTCGCTGACCAACGTCAGCCTGCAGGTGGCGCAGGTGGTCGGGTTCCTGGCCGCCGGCGGCCTGGTCACCGTGCTCAGCCCCTCGGTGGTGCTGCTGGTCAACGCCGCCACCTTCGCCGTGTCCGCGGTGTGGCTGACCCTCGGGCTGCACCGGCGGCCGGCGCCGGCGGAGGAGCTCGCGGCGCCGTCGTCGGTGTGGCGGGACGCCGCCGAGGGGCTGCGGCTGATCGGGGGCAGCCCGCGGCTGGTGGCGATCATCGCGCTGCTGTGGGTCGGCACGCTGTTCGCCAACGCCGCCGAGGGCATCGCCGCCCCGCTGACCGACGAGCTCGGTGAGGGCGCGGTCCAGGTGGGCGTGCTGCTGGCGGCCAACCCGCTCGGGGTCACCGTCGGCGGCCTGGTGGTCGCCCGCTTCCTCGGGACGGCGCGCAGCGACCGGCTGATGCCGGTGCTGGTGGGCCTGTCGCTGGCGCCGGTGCTGCTGGCCGGCCTGGTCGCCGCGACCGCGGGCCCCGGCCGGGGCGCGTTCGCCGTCGTCGTCGCGCTGATGTTCGTCGCCGGGCTCGGCGCCGCCTGGACCATCCCGCTCAACGTCGCCTTCGTGCAGGCGGTGCCGCCGGCCTACCGCGGCCGGGCCTTCGGTGTCGCGGTCAGCGGGCTCTACGGCATCCAGGGCGTCGGTGCGCTGGCCGCCGGGCTCGCCGCCGAGGGGCTGCCGCCGAGCGCCGTCGTCGCGCTGGCCGGCGGGATCGGGCTGGTCGCGGTCGTGCCGCCGCTGCTCGCCTACGGCCGCACCCGGGCCCTCGTGGCGGAGGACCGCCCGGCTGCGGGACCATCGGTGCCATGAGCGAGGCGAGCCGGTCCCTGCCGTCGGCGCGGACCTTCTACGACGAGGTCGGCGGAGAGCCGACCTTCCGGCGGCTCGTCGCCCGCTTCTACGCCGGCGTCAAGGCCGACCCGGTGCTCGCGCCGCTGTACCCCCAGGACGACTGGGAGGGCGCCGAGACCCGCCTGCGGCGCTTCCTCGAGCAGTACTGGGGCGGCCCCACCACCTACTCGCAGGAGCGCGGGCACCCGCGCCTGCGGATGCGGCACGCCCCGTTCGCGATCGGCCCCGCCGAGCGCGACGCGTGGCTGCGGCACATGCGGGACGCCGTCGACACCCTCGACCTCACCGAGGAGCAGGACGCCACCCTGTGGGGCTACCTGCAGATGGCCGCCCGCAGCATGCAGAACCGCTGGCCCGACGACGCGCCCGGCGACCTCTCCCCCGCCTGAACGAGGACCGCCCGCCCCCGCGAGGGGGCCGTTCTCCCACGTCACCTAGGAGCCCGGTGAGTTCCCTCACCCCTGCCCGCCCGTTCCGCCGCACCGACGCCGACTGGTGGCGCGACGCGGTCTTCTACCAGGTCTACATCCGCAGCTTCGCCGACGGCAGCGGCGACGGCGTCGGCGACCTCGCCGGCATCCGCGCCCGGCTGCCGCACCTGGTCGACCTCGGCGTCGACGCGCTGTGGATCACGCCCTTCTACCCCTCGCCGATGGCCGACCACGGCTACGACGTCGCCGACCCGCGCGACGTCGAGCCGGTGTTCGGCGACCTCGCCGAGTTCGACGCGCTGCTGGCCGAGGCGCACGCGGCCGGCATCCGGGTGACCGTCGACCTGGTGCCCAACCACAGCTCGCACCAGCACGAGTGGTTCCAGGCGGCGCTGGCCGCCGGCCCCGGCTCGCCCGAGCGGGCGCGCTACCTGTTCCGCGACGGCCGCGGACCCGACGGCGCCGAGCCGCCGAACAACTGGCCGTCGGTCTTCGGCGGGCCGGCGTGGTCGCGGGTGCCCGACGGCCAGTGGTACCTGCACATCTTCGCGCCCGAGCAGCCCGACCTGGACTTCACCAACCCCGAGGTGCTCGCCGACCTCGAGGAGACCATGCGGTTCTGGCTCGACCGCGGCGTCGACGGCTTCCGCATCGACGTCGCCCACGGCATGGCCAAGCCCGACGGCCTGCCCGACATGGAGCCCATGGAGGACACCGGGCTGCTCGACGACCACGGCCCGGGCGACCACCGGTTCGACAACGACGGGGTGCACGAGGTGCACCGCCGCATCCGCGCCGTCCTCGACGGCTACCCCGGCACCATGGCCGTCGGCGAGGTGTGGGTCTCCGACGACGACCGGCTGGCCGACTACCTGCGCGCCGACGAGCTGCAGCTGGCGTTCAACTTCAAGCTGCTCACCGCCGACTGGACGCCCGAGGACCTGCGCGACGCCGTCGTCCACTCGCTCGCCACCGTCGACGGGACCCCGGCGCCGGCCTGCTGGGTGCTGTCCAACCACGACCGGCCCCGGCACGTGACCCGCTACGGCGACGGCGAGACCGGCACCCGGCGGGCGCGGGCCGCGGCGCTGCTGCAGCTCGCGCTGCCCGGCGCGGCCTACGTCTACAACGGCGACGAGCTCGGCATGCCCGACGTCGACCTGCCCGACGAGGTGCTGCAGGACCCGATCTGGGAGCGGTCCGGGCACACCGAGCGCGGCCGCGACGCCTGCCGCGTCCCGGTGCCGTGGTCGGGCACCGAGCCCTCCTACGGCTTCTCCGCACAGCGGGAGACCTGGCTGCCGATGCCCGAGGGCTGGGGGCCGCTGACCGCCGGGGCGCAGGCCGCGGACCCGTTGTCGGTGCTGTCGCTGTACCGGGCCGCGCTGGCGCTGCGGGCCTCGTCACCGGCCTTCGCCGGCGAGTCGCTGGAGTGGCTGCCCGCGCCCGAGGGGTGCCTCGCGTTCCGCCGTCCCGGCGGCCTGGTGTGCCTGCTGAACCTCTCCGCCGAGGCCGTGCCGCTGCCCGAGGGCCGGGTGCTGCTGGCCAGCACCGACGTCGCGGGCGGCGCCCTGCCGACCGACTCCGCCGTCTGGCTGCACGCCTGAGCAGGGCGGGGACGGCGCCCCCCGTCTCGGGAGGCGCCGTCCCCGCACGCGGGTAGCATCGGGCCCGGAACAGAGCGTCACGGGGGGACGCTGACGCCGCGGTCGACCGACCCCGTGTCGGCGGCCCTTCGACGGGGGAGGCGCGCCCGCCCATGACGTTGTTGCAGGTCCAGGGCCTGACGAAGTCCTTCGGCGCCCGTCGTGTCCTGCGGGACGTCTCCTTCGCCCTCGCCGAGGGCGAGATCGTCGGACTCGTCGGCACCAACGGCGCGGGCAAGTCGACCCTCGGCGACGTCATCGCCGGCATCACCCCCGCCGACGCCGGCTCCATGACGCTGCAGGGCCACCCCTACGCGCCGCTGTCCGCCGACGACGCCCGCCACCTCGGCGTCGGTGTCGTCCAGCAGCTGGTGCACATCGACCCGGCGCTCACCGTCGCCCAGGCGGTCTTCCGCGGCACGACCCAGGCCGGGCTGCCGCCGCGGGAGCTGCGCCGGCAGGCGCAGGTGCTGCTCGCCGAGGTCGCCCTCGACGTCGACCCCGACACCCCCGTCGGGGACCTGCCGCACTTCGTGCACGGCCTGGTCGAGATCGCCCGCGTGCTCGCCGAGGACACCCGGCTGGTGGTGCTCGACGAGGTGTCCGCGCCGCTGCTGCCCTCGGAGGTGGGCCGGCTGCACGCCGTCGCGGGCCGGCTGAGCCGGCAGGGCCGCGGCGTCCTCTACATCAGCCACCGGCTGCCCGAGATGCTCGAGGTGGTCGACCGGGTGCTCGTCCTGCGCGACGGGCGGATCGCCCTCGACGCGCCGGCCGACCGGCTGGACCCCGTCCGGCTGGCCGCGGAGACCGTCGGCGAGCCGGTCACGCCGCCGGAGCCCCGGGTGGCCTCGGCGCCGGAGCCCGCGCCGGCCGAGGAGGCCCCCGTGCGCCTGTCGCCGCGGCTGGTGCCCTCCGACGAGGTGGTGCTGCGGGTCCGCAACCTGCGGGTGCCCGGCGCGGTCGAGGGCGTCGACCTGCTGCTGCGCCGCGGTGAGGTGATCGGCTTGACCGGGCACCGGTCCTCCGGCGTCCGCGAGATCGCCGACGCGCTGTCCGGGGAGCTGCCGGCGGTCACCGACGAGCTGCAGCTGTTCGGCGAGGAGCGCTCGCTCGGGCCCTCCGCGGACGCCCCCGGGCTGGAGCTGCCGGTGTACCGCCCGGACGAGGACGCCTACGGCGTGGACCCCGGCGAGACGATCGCCCGGACGATGACCCAGGAGGCCTGGGGCTCGCTGTCGGACCTGCGCAAGGAGATCGCCCAGCTGCGCGGGGTCATCCGGACCGTGCACCGGATGGACGTGAAGACGCTGAGCATCCGCACGGTGTTCGGCGCGCTGTCCGGCGGCGACCAGCACAAGCTCGCGCTCGCCCGGTGGATGTCGGAGTGCGCGCGCGACGTCGTCGTCCTCCATGAGCCCACCCGCGGCCTGGACGTGCGGGCCCGGCGGCAGGTCCGCCAGCTGCTGGACGAGGCGACCGCGCACGGGACCTCGGTCGTCGTCGTGTCGGTGGACCCCGACGAGCTGGCCGAGTGCTGCGACCGGGTCGGCATCGTCGCCGGCGGCCGGGTCGCCCGGTGGATCGACACCGGCGAGCTCGCCGTCGACGCGGTGCGCGACCGCATCGTCGAAGCCGCGACCGCGGCCGCCTGACGAAGGACCTCCTGCCCCCACCGTTGAAGGACCCCGTCCTCCTCATCCCTCGCAGGCTCGGGACGAGCCTCTGGACGGGGCCGGCGGCGGGCCCTGCAGGGAGGCCGGCAGGGCGGGATCTCCGTGCTGCTGCGTCGGCACCCTCCCCGGCCCCCGTCCGGGTCGGGTGCCGACGCCGCCGGCTCAGACGCTGACGGTCGCCGCGACCGCGCGCAGCTTGTGTCGCGCCAGCGCCAGGTTGGCGGTCACGCGGTTGAGCACGAGGTAGATGAACAGGCCGGCGTTGCCCTGCCCCTTGAGCACGTTGATCAGGTGGTACTGGCTCTGCAGCGTGATGAGGATGTCCTCGACCTCGTCCTTGAGCTCGAGGTCGTTGATCGTGCGCAGCTTGGCGCGCACGACGTTGGAGTTGCCGGCGGCGGCCACGTTGAGGTCGAAACCGGGCGTGCCGCCGGACGCGAGGGCCATGCCGCTGTCGATGTCCACGATCGCGGCGCCGTTGGCGCCCTCGATCGCGAGCAGGTCCGCGATGACGTTGTCGAGTGAGGCCATGGGAAGGGCTCCTGTCGTCTCGTGAGGGGGACGCAGCGACGGGCTGCGCACCGGGCCGGGAGGCGACCCGGGTCGACCGGACGGGCCGGGCGTCTGGGGAGGCACGGCGTCCTGCGGCGGCTCGGCCGCCGGGGCGTCGTGTGCCGCACCCGGCGGGACCGGGGGCGGCGTGGGCCGGGGCGCGGGCCGGGTGACCGGCTCCTCGACGGCGGGGGGCGGGGGCTGCGGCGGAGGTGCTGCCGCGGCGGACCGGGCGGCGCCGGCGCGCCCGGGCCACGGGTCCTGGTGCGCCTCCCGGGTGGCTCCCGGGGTGGCACTGCGCGGCTCGTGACGCCCCCGCGACCACAGTGCCGCCCACCACCCGGTTGCCATGCAGATCCGCCTGTTCCTCGCCTCCGCCGAAGGCCTCAGCGACCCCAGAAAACACGGCGCGGGCGGCCCGGGCAAACCGGCGGACGTATCTGCAGGTGAGCGCGCGGACACCGACGGCGACGGGATCGGCGCGGGCCCGGAACGCCCACCGGACGGGTCCCGCCCGCCCCTCGGGTACCTTCCGCGGGGACCGCGCGGGCCCGTCCCGCCGCCTGTGGAGGAGACGCTGTGAAGACCCGGGACCTGGCCTACATCGCCCTCTTCGCCGCGATCATCGCGGCGCTGGGGACCCTGCCGGCGATCAACGTCGGGCCGGTGCCGATCACCGCGCAGACCCTCGGCGTCATGCTGGCCGGCAGCGTCCTGGGCGCCCGCCGCGGCTTCCTCGCGGTCCTGCTGTTCCTGGTCCTGGTGGCGGTCGGGCTGCCGCTGCTGGCCAGCGGCGCCGGCGGCCTGGCGCCCTTCGCCGGCGCCACGGCCGGGTACCTGTTCAGCTGGCCGCTCGCCGCGTTCGTCGTCGGCTGGCTGACCGAGCGGGTCTGGGACCGGTACAACGTCGGCTGGGGCCTGGTGGCCAACGTCGTCGGCGGCATCGTGGTCGTCTACGCCGTCGGCGTCCCGGTGCTCAAGGCCGTGGCCGGCCTGCCGTGGGACACCGCGCTGTGGACCGGCGCCGCCGTCTTCATCCCGGGCGACCTGTTCAAGGCCTTCGTCGCCGCGGCCGTCGCCGACGTCGTCCGGCGCAGCTACCCCGTCATCGACCGTCCCCGCCGGGCGGCCGGCGCCCGGTGAGGCTCCGCCGTCCCGGTCCGGCGCCCGCCGCGGACGACGTCGCGGAGCCGGGGCGCGGCATCGAGCTGCGCGGCGTCGGGCACCGGTACGGCGAGCGGGTGGTGCTCGAGGACCTCGACCTCACCCTGACCGAGCCACGGGTCGGCGTCATCGGCGCCAACGGCTCGGGCAAGAGCACCTTCGCCCGGCTGCTCAACGGCCTGGTCGTGCCCACCGAGGGGCGGGTGCTGGTCGACGGGCTGGACACCCGCACCCAGGTGCGCGCGGTGCGGCGCCGCGTCGGGTTCGTCTTCCAGGACCCCGACGCGCAGATCGTGCACCCGACGGTCGCCGAGGACGTCGCCTACGGGCTGGAGAACCAGGGCGTCCCGCCGGACGAGCGGGCCGCCCGCGTCGCCGAGGTGCTGGCCCGCTACGGCCTGGCCGGGCACGCCGACCACCCCGCGCACCTGCTGTCGGGCGGGCAGAAGCAGCTGCTGGCCATCGCCGGCGTGCTCGTCATGCGCCCGGCCCGCATCGTGTTCGACGAGCCGACGACGCTGCTGGACCTGGTCAACGCCCGGCGGGTGGCCGAGCTGGTCGCCGGGCTGGAGCAGCAGGTCGTCGTCGTCACCCACCAGCTGGACCTGCTCGACGGGTTCGACCGGGTGCTGGTCGTCGACCGCGGCCGGGTGGTGGAGGACGCCGCCCCCGGCCCGGCCGTGGCCGCCTACCGCGCGCTGATGGCCGTCCGGTGACCCTCGCGCTGTACGTCCCGCGGGCCAGCGTCGTCCACCGGCTGCCGGCCGGGGTCAAGCTGCTCGCCCTCGCCGTCCTCGCCGTCACCCTGTTCTGGCTGCCGGGGCCGGCCGCGGCCGGCGCGGCGCTGGCGGGCGTGCTGGCCGTCGGGCTGCTGGTCGCCCGCCTGCCGGTCGCGGTGCTGGCCCGGCAGGCGCGGGCGGTGGTGTGGTGGGTACTGGCGCTGCTGGTCGTGCACGCGCTGACCACCGACCTGCGCACCGGCGCGCACGTCGCGCTGCGCCTGCTCGCGCTGGTGCTGGCCGCGGCCGTGGTGACGGCGACGACGCGGGTGAGCGCGATGGTCGCGGTGGTCGAGCGGCTGGCCGCCCCGCTCCGGCTGGTGGGCGTGCGGCCGGCGCGGGTCGGGCTGGTGGTCACCATGGCGCTGCGGTTCCTCCCGGTGCTCGTCGAGCGGGCCGACCGCATCCGCGAGGCGCAGGCCGCGCGCGGCGGCTCCCCCCGCGGCCTGCGCGGGCTGCGGACGACGGTCGCCCCGCTGCTCGTGCAGGTCCTGCAGATGGCCCACGACGTGAGCGAGGCGCTCGACGCCCGCGGCGCCGACGACGTCCCGCCCCCGCGCCGCGGCCGGGGCTCCCCCGCTGCGGAGGTCCCGCGATGACCGTCCTCGAGATCTGGACGACCCCGGTCGCCGCCGCGCCCATGCGGCGGGTCCCCGCCGCGCGGCTGGTCGCCGGGCGCGGGCTGGAGGGTGACCGCTACGCCCTCGGCGGCGGCACCTGGGCCCGCTACCCGGACCTGGAGAAGCAGCTCACGCTGGTCGACGCCGACGACGTCGCGGCGGTCGCCGCCGAGGCCGGCGTGCCGCTGACGCCCGGGGACACCCGCCGCAACCTGGTCACCACCGGGGTCGACCTGCCCGCGCTGGTGGGCCGCTGGTTCGCCGTCGGCGACGCGCTGCTGTTCGGGATGAAGCGCTGCCCGCCCTGCGCGCACCTCGAGCGGCTCACCGGCGCCCGGCTGGTCAAGGCGATGGTGCACCGCGGCGGGATCAACGCGGCGGTGTTCGCGGGGGCGGAGATCGCCGAGGGCGCCGTCGTCCGGCCGGTGCCGGAGGAGGAGGCCGCCCGCCGCGGGGCGCCGACGGGCGCGGACCGGCCGGTGCCGCGGATCGTGGCCGGCTGAGGGTTCAGACCAGCCGGTAGAAGCGGAAGACCTCGTCCCGGACGTCGGGCACCTGGACGTCGGCGAAACCCGCCTCGCGCGCGTACCGGCGCAGCGTGGCCGGCCGCACGACCGTGCCGGTCGCGGCCGAGGGCCGGGTGGAGAGCGCGTCGGGCAGGCAGCACACCAGGCTGTGGCCGTACACCAGCCGCTCGACCTCGTCACCGGGGGCGGTGAACTCCTCGGCCACGCGCTCGTCCACGCCCAGGACCGCGCCGCCGTCCCCGGTCAGCCGCCGCACGGCCGCGAGCACCGCCACCGGGTCGGGCAGGTCGTGCACGCACTCGAAGGCGGTGACGACGTGGTGGGTGCCTGACACCGTCGCGGTGTCGGCGACGGCGGACCGGACCCGGTCGGCGACCCCGGCCTCGGCGGCGTTGCGGCGGGCCGCCTCCACCGACGGCGCGTCGACGTCGAAGCCGTCGACCGGACCGGCTCCTCTCGGGTGGCCCCGGCCGGTCGGCCGACCGCGCCGGCGGTCGCGATCCCTGCCGCGGGCGGGCGCCCGCCGTCCGCCCGCGGGACGTGCCGCCGGCGCGGAACCCGGCGCGCCCGCGGTCCGTCGTCTGTGTGTGGACACCCTCCGCACGCTGCTGAACCTGGTCTGGCTGGTCCTGCAGGGCTGGCTGCTCGCGCTGGCCTACGCCTTCGCCGGCGTGGTCGCCTGTCTGCTGGTGGTGACCATCCCGTTCGGCATCGCCTCGTTCCGGCTCGCTGGGTTCGTGGTGTGGCCGTTCGGCCGGACGACGGTGCGGGCACCGGGCGCCGGCGTCGCCTCGGCGATCGGGAACCTGCTGTGGTTCCTGATCGCCGGGTGGTGGCTGGCGCTGCTGCACGTCGTCGCCGGGATCGCCTTCTGCGTGACGATCATCGGGATCCCGTTCGGGATCGCGTCGTTCAAGCTGGCCGCCGTCGGACTGTTCCCGCTGGGCAAGCGAGTGGTGGACACCGCTCCCCCGCGCGACTGGATGCACGCCGGCAGCGGCGTGGTGCAGGGCGCTCCCGCCCGCTGACGACGCCGGGGCTCAGGCCTCCGGCTCGTCGGCCCAGCGGGCGAGGAAGTCCTTCTCGTCCGGGGTGAGCCGGCGCGGCCGGTCGATGGAGAAGTCGAAGGGCACCAGCAGCGTGCTGCCGGTGACGGCGAGCCGCTCGTGGTCGAAGACCTCGTAGTGGCAGGTGAAGGCGGCCGCGCGGACGTCGGACACCCAGATCTGCACGTCCAGGGGCCGGGCGGAGTAGACGACCGGCCGCTTGTAGGCGATCTCGTGGGCGGCGACGACGGTGCCGCGGCGCAGCCCGGTGCGCTCCTCCAGCGACGCCCGCTCGAAGAACAGCGCGACCCGCGCCATCTCGAAGTACTGCAGGTAGACGACGTTGTTGACGTGGCCGTAGGCGTCCATGTCCGACCAGCGCATGGGGACCTGCACCGTGAACCGCACGGTCCGACACCCTGCCGCACGCCTCCCGCGCCCGTCGACCGCGGCTCGTCGCGCCGTGTGCACACACCGCGCCCCCAGACGACGACGGCCGGCCGGAGTACGTGCTCCGGCCGGCCGGTAAGGACCCCCTCCCCCTCAGCCCTCGCGAGCTCGGGCCGAGCCTCCGGAGGGGGCCGCTAGTCCCGCGTGAGCTTGCGGTAGGTCGCGCGGTGCGGGCGGGCGGCCTCGGGGCCGAGCCGCTCGACCTTGTTCTTCTCGTAGTCGGCGAAGTTGCCCTCGAACCAGAACCACTTGGACTCGCCCTCGTAGGCGAGGATGTGGGTGGCCACGCGGTCGAGGAACCACCGGTCGTGGCTGACCACCACGGCGCAGCCGGGGAACTCCAGCAGCGCCGACTCCAGGCTGGTCAGCGTCTCGACGTCGAGGTCGTTGGTCGGCTCGTCGAGCAGCAGCAGGTTGCCGCCCTGCTTGAGGGTCAGCGCCAGGTTCAGCCGGTTGCGCTCACCGCCGGAGAGCACACCGGCCGGCTTCTGCTGGTCCGGGCCCTTGAAGCCGAACGCCGCGACGTAGGCCCGCGACGGCATCTCGACGTTGCCGACCTTGATGTGGTCCAGGCCGTCGGAGACGACCTCCCACAGCGTCTTCTTGGGGTCGATGCCGCTGCGGGTCTGCTCGACGTAGGAGATCTTCACCGTCTCGCCGACCTTGATGTCGCCGTCGTCGGGCTTCTCCTCGCCGACCAGCATCTTGAACAGCGTGGTCTTGCCGGCGCCGTTGGGGCCGACGACGCCGACGATGCCGTTGCGCGGCAGCGTGAAGGACAGGTCGTCGATGAGGATGCGGTCACCGAAGCCCTTGGTGAGGTCGTGGCTCTCGACGACCACGTTGCCCAGCCGCGGGCCCGGCGGGATCTGGATCTCCTCGAAGTCCAGCTTGCGGAACTTGTCGGCCTCGGCCGCCATCTCCTCGTAGCGCTGGAGGCGGGCCTTGCTCTTGGCCTGGCGGGCCTTCGCGCCCGACCGCACCCATTCCAGCTCCTCGGCCAGCCGCTTCTGCCGCTTGGCGTCCTTGGCACCCTCGACCTTGAGGCGGGCGGCCTTGGTCTCCAGGTAGGTGGAGTAGTTGCCCTCGTAGGGGTAGGCCCGGCCGCGGTCGAGCTCGAGGATCCACTGGGCGACGTTGTCGAGGAAGTACCGGTCGTGGGTGACGGCGACGACGGTGCCGGCGTACTTCTCGAGGTGCTGCTCCAGCCACGCCACGCTCTCGGCGTCGAGGTGGTTGGTGGGCTCGTCGAGCAGCAGCAGGTCGGGCGCCTCGAGCAGCAGGCGGCACAGCGCGACGCGGCGGCGCTCACCACCGGACAGGACGCTGACGTCGGCGTCGCCGGGCGGGCAGCGCAGCGCGTCCATCGCCTGCTCGATGCGGGCGTCGAGCTCCCAGCCGTCGTGCTGCTCGATGACCTCCATGAGCTCGCCCTGCTCGGCCAGCAGCGCGTCGAAGTCGGCGTCGGGCTCCCCCATCGCCGCGCTGACCTCCTCGAAGCGGGTCAGCGCGTCGCGCAGCGGCTTGACCGCCTCCTCGACGTTGCCGCGCACGTCGAGCTCCTCGTTGAGCGGCGGCTCCTGCAGCAGGATGCCGACGGTCGCGTCGGCGGCCAGCATCACGTCGCCGTTGGAGGGCTGGTCCAGCCCGGCCATGATCTTGAGGACGGTCGACTTGCCCGCACCGTTGGGGCCGACGACGCCGATCTTCGCGCCGGGCAGGAACGACAGGGTGACGTCGTCGAGGATGACCTTGTCGCCGTGCGCCTTGCGGGCACGGGCCATGGTGTAGATGTACTGAGCCACTGGGCGTTCGAGCCTTCCGTCGGTGCGCGAGGAGGGGCGGGCCGGTGGTTGCTCCGGCCCGGCCCCCGTGCGTTCTCGTCCCCGATCCTCCCAGTTCGCGGCGGCTAGCGGAGAGCCGGTTCCGGCAGGGCGTCGAGCGCCGCACCGGCCGCGGACGAGTCGGGGTCCAGCTCGTACAACGGCTGCTCGGGCTCCGGATAGTCCCGCTCGTCGGGGGCGTCGTCGACCGGCTCGGCCGGCGGCGGTGCGGCCGTCGTCCGCCGGGTCTTGCGGAACTCGGCGGTGCCCTTGCTGAGGTCGAAGCCCACGGTCCGGGCCCGGACCCGCGGCCGGCTGTGGCGGCCCGTGTCGTTCTCCCACTCGTCGGTGCGCAGCGTGCCCCGGACGATGACCGGGTCGCCCTTGCTGACGCTGTGCGACACGTTGCCGCTCAGCTCGTTCCAGCACTCGACGTCGACGAAGAACGACGCGCCGTCGACGAAGCTCCCCGCGGTGCCGTCCCAGCGCCGCTCGGTGGAGGCGACGCGGAAGTTGGTGACGGTGCCGCTCTGCGTGCGCACGCGGCTGGGTGACGTGACGACGTTGCCGACGACGGTGATCTCGGTGGTGCTCACGGTGCTCCTCGGGTCCCAGGAGCCGGCACGGTGCCGGTCCGGGCCCGACCCTCGCCCCGCTCAGGTGTCCGTGGCGGCGCCGGGAGCGACCTGTGGAGCGCCCGGCGCCTGTGGACGGCGACCGGCCGGACCGTCACCGGCTCACGCCCGCCGCCGCGGAGGTGTCATCATCGCGGCCGAGCGCCCGTAGCTCAGCGGATAGAGCAGGTGCCTTCTAAGCACTTGGTCGCAGGTTCGATCCCTGCCGGGCGCGCGCCGGTCACCTGCACTTGCCGTGGGCCGCAAGTCGCCCCGAAGGACGCTGCAAGCGGGCGGCGGGACGGTGCTCCCGAGCACCCGGGGACGGCCCCGGGACCGCACCGAGGAGCGCCCCGTGACCCAGGTCCACGACCCCCGCAACGCCCAGCCGTACGGCCCGCAGGGCCCCTACGCCCCGGCGCCCTTCCCCGCGCCCAACGGCTGGGACGGCCCCGGCTCCGCCCCGGGTGCCCCCTACGGCCAGCAGCCCCCGAGGAAGCGCACCGGCGCGATCGTCGGCAGCGTCCTCGCGGTGCTCGTCGTCGCCGGGCTCGGCGTCGGCGCCTTCTTCCTCTTCGGCAGCAAGGTGCTCGACACCGCCGAGGCCGAGCGGCAGATCGCCGCCGTCGCGCAGGAGCAGGCCGGCGTCACCGTCACCGACGTCAGCTGCCCCGAGGACGTCGAGCTCGCCGCCGGCACGGTCACCACCTGCACCGCGCAGCTGGAGGGCCAGGAGGTCACCTTCACCGTCGAGCAGACCGACGACGAGGGCAACGTGACCATCGACAGCGACCAGGTCTACGTGCACGTGGCCGACGTCGAGTCCGCGCTGTCCGAGCAGTTCGCCGCGAGCACCGGCCTCGAGGTCGTCTCCACCTGCGACGCCGGCGACCGCACCGTGCTCGTCGCCGAGGACGGCCTGACGCTGGACTGCCAGGTGGCCGCGGCCGACGACCCGTCCGACAGCGCCGTCGTCACCGCCACGCTCGACGCCGAGGGCGACGTCAGCTTCGAGTGACCCGCAGCACGCGAGAGGCGCGGGGCGCGGCCCCCCGCCCCCGGCGCGCGGCGGGGGGGGGGGGGCGGGGGGGGGGGGGGGGGCGGCCCCCCGCGGGGGG
>NZ_JBJGZJ010000040.1:0-25615 GCF_054050435.1 Geodermatophilus sp. SYSU D01036
CCCCCCCCCCCCCCCCCCCCCCCCCCCCCGCCCGCCCCCCGCCCCCCCCCCCCCCCCCCCCCCCCCCCCCCCCCCCCCCCCCCCCCCCCCCCCCCCCCGGGCCGCGTCCGGAGCCCCGCCCCACCGTCCCCGGGCGGCGGGCGGTGGGGCGGTCCCGGGTGACCGGCCGCGTCCGGGCGGGGTCGGACCCGCGTCTGCCCGGGCCGGTCAGGCGACGGGGACGGTGTCCGGCTCCGGGGTCCGCGGCCGCGGGAGCAGCGCGGCGGGCGGCACCCGGCCGGTGACCGCGGCGACGGCGCGGCGGCCGTAGAGGTCGGGGTGGACGCGCACGCCGCACAGGTCGCGGCCGACCACCGAGACACCGCGGCCGTCGTCGGTGGGCACCACGGCCTCGACCCGCGACCACGGGATGCCGTGCACGTCGCCGTCGGCGTCGGTGTGCGCGAGGCCGTCGTCGGAGACGACCAGCGCCACCCGCGCGGCCGGGTCGCGCAGCCGGCGCAGCAGCGGCGGGCGGAACACCGTGCCGGCCGGCAGCTCCGGGAGGGTGCCGCACAGCGGGCGGCGGGCGACGCCGGCCGGGCCGTCCCAGGCGGCGGTGTCGGGGACGGCGAGGACGGCGGTCGCCCCGGCCCGGCGCAGCGCCGCGGTCACCTGCGCCGGCGTCACCGCGCGCCAGGCGGCGAGGGTGTCCGCGGCCGGGCGGAACGGCAGGCCGGTGGCCGCGCAGTAGGCGGCGTCGGCCAGCTCCGTGCCGACGGCGTCCTCGTCGTCCAGCTCGGCCTCCAACCCGGCGACGGCGTGCGCGACCTCCGCGGCGTCCGGCCCGTCGGCGCACAGCTCGGCGAAGGTCTGCCACAGCAGGCCGGCGACCTCGGCGTCGCGGCCGGTCCGGGCGTCGACCACGACGGCCACCTCGCGCCGGCCGGGCGCGAGGTCGAGGGGAAGGGAGTCGACGCCGTAGGACAGCCCGCGGTCGTGCCGGGCGCGCTCGCGCAGCCGGTCCTGGAGCACGTCGACGCCGACCGCCAGCGCGGCGTCGCCGGGGGTGTCGGTGGCCAGCAGCAGCCCGACGCCGGGGGCGTCGGTGTGCGTCCAGACCGGCCCGTCCTGCGGGCGCGGGACCGGCACCCGGCGCGCCGGGCGCGGCCCGTCGGGCAGCGGCAGCCGCAGCCCCTCGGGCAGCGGGCCGTGGCACCACAGCGCGGCGTTGGAGCGGACGAACCAGCGGGCGGCGTGCGCCCGGACGGTCTCCTCGGTCAGGTACTCCGGACCCGGCCCGGCCGAGACGGTCAGGCCCGGCCCGGTGAGGCCGTAGCGGGCGGCCCACAGCGCGCTGACCGTGGAGGAGCCGGTGCCGCAGCCCTCGGCCTGCAGCACGCCGGCCTCGGCGGCCAGCCGCTCGGTGGGCAGGTCGGCCAGGGCGCGGCAGACGCCCTCCAGGAAGGCGGCGACGGCGTCCGGGCGGCCGGTGGCGAAGAAGGCGGTGCTGTCGACGTCGGTGACGGCGTTGCAGCGCAGGTGCGTGCGCGGGAGCGCGGCCATGGCCAGGTGCTCGACGAGGTGGGTGACCTCGATGGTCGAGAACGTCTCGTCGCGCAGGCCGACGCCGAAGACCAGCGCCGCCGTCGTCCGCTCCCGCCCGCCGGCGGTGAACACCGGGACGCCGTCGATGACCGTTCGCTGCACCGAGCCATGGTCCGGGAGCCGGCCCGTCCTCCCCGGCCGACACGCGGCCGGGGACGACTGGGACGGGTGGGTCAGCGCGTCGGGCCGAACACCGGGATCGTGCCGTCGTCCTCGTTGCTGGTGAGGAACAGCTGCCGGCCCGGCACCGCGAGCAGCCCCTCCGCCGCGCCGCCGGAGGCGTACCGCACCTCGCCGCCGGGCGAGAACACCGTCCAGCCGCGGCCGCCGCTGGGCTCCTCGGCCAGGTCGCCCTCGTCGGCGGTGAGCAGGTTCCCGTCCGGGGTCCACTGCACGGCGTCGGGCTCCCGGGGCGCGGTCAGCGCGTCGTCGAAGGTGGCCGCGCCAGCCCGTGCTCGGCGACCACCGCGAGGGTGCGCAGGTCGACCACGACCAGCGGGCCCGAGGGGGTGGTGGACTCCCCGTCGGTGTCGTCGACGACGACCAGGGCCCGGCGGCCGTCCTGCGTGACGGCGACCGAGGTGGGCTCGCCGCCGACCTCCACGGCGCCGGCCTGACGCGGCCGGTCGGGCCGGCCGAGGTCCACCAGCCCGACCTCGCCGGAGGCGGGGTCGGTGTAGACGACGGTGCGGCCGTCCGGGGTGACCGACAGGATCTCGGCGACCTCGCCGGCGACGTCGGAGGTCGCCGGCTCGGTGAACGTCGGGGTGGCGGGCGCGGCGGAGGCCGGCGCGGCGGAGGCGGCGAGCGGGGCGGCCGCGCGGAGGGCGCGGAGGGACGAGCGCGTCACGGTGGTCCCGGGGTGCGGGAACGGGTCCCGCAGACCCTCACCGGCCGAGGTGACGCCCGGATGGCGGCCGGGGGAACGCCGGCCGTGCCGCCGGTGACACGCCCACGCGGGGACGGCCGGGGCTGCCGTGCCGACCGGCGGCCCGGGTCGGCGCCGCGGCGCTGGGTTAGCGTCGCCCGGTGAGCGCACCCGATCCCGCGGCCCTGGCCGCCACCGCCGCCGCCGACCTGACCGCAGCCCTCGGCGACGGCCACGACGTCGCCGTCGTCATGGGCTCGGGCTGGGCCCCCGCGGCCGACGCCTTCGGGGAGGCCGCGGCCTCCGTCGCCATCGGCGAGCTGCCCGGCTTCGCCGCCCCCACGGCGGTCGGGCACGGCGGGCAGGTGCGGTCGGTGCGCGTCGGCGACCGGCGGGTGCTGCTCTTCCTCGGCCGCACCCACCTCTACGAGGGCCGCGGCGTCGAGCCGGTGGTGCACGGGATCCGCACCGCCGCCGCGGCCGGGGTGCGCACCGTCGTCCTCACCAACGCCGCCGGCGGCCTCGCGCCCGACCACCGGGTCGGCCAGGCGGTCCTGATCGCCGACCACCTCAACCTCACCGCCCGCTCGCCGCTGGTCGGTGCCACGTTCGTCGACCTCACCGACCTGTACTCGGCGCGGCTGCGCGAGCTGGCCCGTTCCCTCGACCCGGACCTGACCGAGGGCGTCTACGCCGCGCTGCCCGGCCCGCACTACGAGACGCCGGCCGAGATCCGCATGCTGCGCACCCTCGGCGCGGACCTCGTGGGCATGTCCACGGCGCTCGAGGCGATCGCCGCCCGCGCCGCCGGGATGGAGGTGCTGGGGCTGTCGATGGTCACCAACGCCGCGGCCGGCATCACCGGCGAGAAGCTGGACCACGAGGAGGTGCTCGCCGCGGGCAAGGCCGCCGCCGGGCGGCTCGGGGAGTTCCTGGTCGAGTTCATCGGGCGCCTGCCGTGACCGGCCCGGTCCTGGACGCCGCCCGGGCGTGGGCCGCGGCCGACCCGCACCCCGGCGACCGCGCCGAGATCGAGGCGCTGGTCGCCGCCGGGGACACCGCCGAGCTCGCGCGCCGCTTCGCCGGGCCGCTGACCTTCGGCACCGCCGGGCTGCGCGGGCCGCTGCGCGCCGGGCCGGCCGGGATGAACGCCGCCGTCGTCACCCGGGCCGCCGCCGGGCTGGGCGCCTGGCTGGCCGCGCACGGGCACGGCGGCGGGGCCGTCGTCGTCGGGTTCGACGCCCGGCGCCGCTCCGACGAGTTCGCCCGGGTCACCGCCGCGGTGCTGTCGGCCGCCGGGTTCGCCGTCTCGGTGCTGCCCCGCCCGCTGCCCACGCCGGTGCTGTCGTCGGCGGTCCGGTCGCTGGGCTGCGTGGCCGGCGTGATGGTCACCGCCAGCCACAACCCGCCGCAGGACAACGGCTACAAGGTCTACCTCGCCGACGGCGCCCAGCTCGTGCCGCCGGCCGACCGGGAGATCGAGGCCGCGATCGCCGCCGTCGGCCCGGCGGGCGAGGTGCCCACCTCCGACGAGTGGACGACCCTCGGCGACGACGTCGAGGCCGGGTACGTGGCCGCCGTCGTGCGCGCGCTGCAGCCCGAGCGGGTCGACGCCGCCGCGCGGGCGGACCTCACCGTGGCCTACACCGCGATGCACGGCGTCGGCGCGGCCACCACGCGGGCGGTGTTCGCCGCCGCCGGGTTCGCCCCGCCGGTGAGCGTGCCCGAGCAGGACGCCCCCGACCCGGCGTTCCCGACGGTCACCTTCCCCAACCCGGAGGAGCCCGGCGCGGTCGACCTGCTGCTCGCGCTGGCCGACCGCTGCGGCGCCGACGTCGCCATCGCCGAGGACCCCGACGCCGACCGCTGCTCGGTGGTGTGCGAGGGCCGGCAGCTCACCGGCGACGAGGTGGGCGCGCTGCTCGCCGACTGGCTGCTGCGCCGCGGCGTGCGCGGCACGTACGCGGCCTCGCTGGTCAGCGGCTCGCTGCTGTCCGCGCTCGCGGAGGCGCACGGCGTGCGGTTCGCCGAGACGCCGACCGGCTTCAAGTGGATCATCCGCGCCGGCACCGACGAGCAGCCGCTGGTGTTCGGCTACGAGGAGGCGCTGGGCTACGCGGTCACCCCGGAGGTGGCCCGCGACAAGGACGGCATCTCCGCCGCCCTCGCCGTCGCGCTGCTGGCCGCGGAGCTGAAGCAGAGCGGCCGCACCCTGGTCGACCGGCTCGACGAGCTGGCGCGCGAGCACGGGCTGTTCGCCACCGGCCAGCTGTCGGTGCGGGTGGAGGACCTCTCGCTCATCTCCGGCGCCATGGAGCGGCTGCGCGCCGACCCGCCGGCCCGGCTGCTCGGCCGGGCGGTCACCGCCGGCGACCTGCTGGCCGAGGACCCGCCGGTCGACGCCGTCCGGCTGCTCGGCGACGGCGTCCGCGTGGTGGTCCGGCCCAGCGGCACCGAGCCCAAGCTCAAGGCGTACCTGGAGACGGTGGTCCCGGTGCACGACGACGCCGGGATCATCGCCGCCCGGGGCCGCGGCGCGGACGAGCTCGACCAGCTGCGCGGCGAGATGGCGCACGCGCTGGGGCTGTAGCCGTGGACGTCGGCGCGGTGGTCCTCGACGTGTTCGGCACGGTCGTGGACTGGCGGGCCGGCGTGGCCCGGGAGGCGGCCCGGCTGCTCGGACCGGGCGTGGACGTGCACGCGCTCGCCGACGCCTGGCGGGCGCGGTACCAGCCGTCCATGGAAGAGGTGCGCTCCGGCGGGCGGCCGTTCGTCCCGCTGGACGTGCTGCACCGCGAGTCCCTGCCGGAGGCGCTGGCCGGGGTGGGCGCGGGCCCCGTCCCGGACGACGTCGCCGCGGAGCTCGTGCTGGCCTGGCACCGGCTCGACCCGTGGCCGGACGCGGTGCCTGGCCTGACCCGGCTGCGGCGGCGGTTCGTGCTGGCGCCGCTGTCCAACGGCGGGGTGCGGCTGCAGGTGGACCTGGCGCGGCGGGCGGGGCTGCCGTGGGACCTCGTGCTCGGCGCCGAGGTCGTCGGCCGCTACAAGCCCGACCCGGAGGTCTACGACTCCGCGGCCCGGCTGCTGGCGCTGCCGCCGTCGGCGGTGCTCATGGTGGCCGCGCACGTCGACGACCTGGCCGCCGCGCGGGCCCGTGGGCTCCGGACGGCGTACGTGCACCGGCCCGCCGAGTTCGGCGGGACGCGGGTGCCGCCGGGGAGCGACCCCGACGCCGACCTGTCGGTGTCCTCGCTCGAGGAGCTGGCCGCCGCCCTGGGCTGCTGAGGCCGGTCAGCCGCCGTGGCGGGGCCGGGTGCCGGTGCCGCGCCGGCCCGCGGCCACGGAGCCGCCCGCGGCCAGCAGCGCGATCACCAGCCAGCCGATCCCGGTGAGGACGTCCCGCTGCTCCCCGGCCGCGTCGCGGGTCTCCACCCACAGCACGGCGGCGGCGGTGCCGAGCAGCCACAGCAGCACCGGCAGCGGCCGCCAGCGGCGGAGGTCGGCCATCACGACCACGGGTGCGAGGACGACCACCCCGACCAGCACGACGATCACGCCGGGAGTGTGCCGGACGGGTCCCTCACCTGCGGCGTCGCCCCGGGCGGGCCCGCGGCGGGGACCACTCGAGGGTCCAGCTCTCCCCCACCGGCAGCGCCCGCCAGCGCCGCCCGGCGTCGGCCAGGGCGGCCGCGGCGGCGGCCAGCCGCTGCGGTGGCAGGTCCAGCGCGGCGGCCTCGCCCGGCAGTACCGCCGCCCCGCGCGCGGAGCGGGACACGAGGTCGGCCACGCCCTCGGCCCGCGTGACGGCGGCCGCGCGCTCCCGCTTGAGCCGGGCCGACCGCTCGCCGGCGTGCGGGGGCTGCCGCCCGGAGACGTGGCGCATCGTCGTCCAGACGACGCCGTCGGCGATGCAGCCCCAGATGCCCTCGCGCATCCCCAGCTCGGTCTCGACCAGCGCGTGCACCAGGTCGTGCGGCAGGTCGGCCCCGCCCCCGGCGCCGCGCAGGGCGAACACCACGCCGTCGTCGCGCTCCACGCGGGTCTCCACCGGACGCCGGTCGGCCGGCCGGGAGAAGGTCATCCGCACCCCTCCAGGCTGGCCGGTCCGGTCAACCGGTTTCACCGGGTCGCGAGTCGCGGCTCCCGCCGGGCCGGGTGCGGGGCGCCGTCGTACTGGTTGCGGCCGGGCTCGCTCGGCGAGAAGCCGAGCGTCACGAGCAGGACGATCGCGCCGGCGATCGGGACCAGGCCCCACAGCAGGAACCAGCCCGAGCGGCCGGTGTCGTGCAGCCGGGTCACCGCCGCGCTGATCGAGGGCGCGAACAGCGCCAGCGAGACCAGCAGGGTGATCGGCCCGCCCGAGAAGGTGACGTCGGCGCTGGAGGAGTAGTAGCCGTAGGACTCGTAGCTCGCCGTGTACCAGGCGGTGCCGAACGCGATGTCGGCCCAGATCGCCGCGACGCTCGCCGCCCACAGCGGCAGCGCGTAGTGCAGCCAGTAGGTGCGCCGGTCGATCCGTCCGCGGCGGACGTACCAGCTGCTGTCCGAGACCGCCCGCGCGTTCGCGCGGTCGTGGCCGGGGTACGAGTACTCGCTCATGTCGTCTCCCTGTCCGGCCCCGGGTCCCGGGGCTCCCTGTCGTCGGGGGAGACGGTGTCGGCCGGTGCTCGTCCGGCCCTTGCGCGCGACTGGAGGCCGCGCCGCAAGTCGGCCTCAGGCGGGGACGTCCTCCCGGCAGCCCGAGGCCAGCGCCCGCTCGGCGGCGGCCAGCACGACGACGACCTCGCGGCCGAAGCCGACGTCGCACGGGTGCGTGCCACCCGTGACCGCCGCCGCGGTGAGCTCCTCGACCGCCGCCGTCAGCGACGCGATCGGGCTCTCGGTGTCGGGCAGGAGCACCAGCCGCCCGGCGTCGCCGTGGACGGAGAACTCGATGCCGGTGGCCAGCGGCGCCACGGTGTGCGACAGCGTGACGGTCGAGGCCACGCCGGGGGTGGCGTGCTGCAGGACCAGGTGCACGGTGTCACCGGCGCCCGCCCCCGCCTGCACCGACACCACCGGGCCCAGCGCCGGCACCAACAGCGACAGCGCGTGCGGGCCGATGTCCCACAGCGCCCCGTAGCGGCGGCGCCAAGCCGAGTCGAAGGGGCTCCCGGCCAGCGCCGACAGCCACGAGGCGGCGCCGCCGGCCAGCCGGGTGCGGCCGGCCTGGGCCAGCCACGACGTCGTCTGCGCCTGGAAGCGGAAGGTGAAGAACACGACCGAGGCGACCCCCGCGGACCGCACCGCGGTCACCACCCGGTCGGCCTCGTCGACGGTCAGCCCGATCGGCTTCTCCAGCAGCAGGTGCCGGCCGGCGGCGGCCGCCTGCTCGGCCAGGGGCACCTGCACGTCCGGCGGGACGGCGACCGACACCGCGTCCACCTGCTCGAGCAGCGCCGCGAGGTCGTCCGTGCCGGGGACGTCGAACTCCGCGCCCACGTCGGCGGCCTTGCCCGCGTCCCGCCCCCAGATGCCGGCGAGCTCCGCGGTGGGGTGCGCGGCGATCGCCGCCGCGTGCACGGTGCGGGCCCAGTGGCCGGTGCCCAGGACGGCGAACCGCACGGTCACACCGCGCCGAACTGGCGGTCCCCGGCGTCGCCGAGGCCCGGGACGATGTACGCCTTCTCGTTGAGGCCCTCGTCGACGCTGGCGGTGAACACCCGCAGCGGCAGGCCGCTCTGCTCCAGCCGCTCCAGGCCGACCGGCGCGGCCAGCGCGCACAGCACGGTGATCTCGGTGGCGCCGCGCTCGGTGAGCAGCGTGCAGCAGTGCACCAGCGAGCCGCCGGTGGCCAGCATCGGGTCCAGCACGAACACGTGCCGGCCGACCAGGCTCTCCGGCAGCGAGGCCATGTACGCCTCGGGCTGGAAGGTCACCTCGTTGCGCGCCAGGCCGACGAAGCCCATCTGCGACTCCGGCAGCATCCCGTGCGCGGTGTCGGCCATGCCCAGCCCGGCCCGCAGCACCGGCACGATCAGCGGCGGCGCGGCCAGCCGGTAGCCGGTCGTCGTCGTCACCGGGGTGGTGATCGGCTCCTCGGCGACGGCGAGGTCGCGGGTGGCCTCGTACACCAGCATCTGGGTCAGCTCCCGCAGCGCCGCCCGGAACGCGGCGTTGTCGGTCCGCTCGTCGCGCATCCGCGACAGACGGGCACGGGCGAGCGGGTGGTCGACGACGGTCAGCTGCACGGGCGCCACCGTATCGGTCAGGGCGCGACGGCCAGGAACAGGAAGCCGGCGAGCAGGACCAGGTGCACGACGCCCTGCAGCCGGGTCGCCCGGCCGGGCACCACGGTGAGCACCGCGACGACGACGGTCACCGCGAGCAGCACCATCTGCGTGGCGCCGAGGCCGAGCAGCAGCGGTCCGTCCAGCCAGATCGAGGCGACCGCGATCGCCGGGATGGTCAGCCCGATGCTCGCCATCGCCGACCCGAACGCCAGGTTCAGGCTGGTCTGCAGCCGGTTGCGGCGGGCGGCGTTGGCGGCCGCGAGCGTCTCGGGGGCCAGCACCAGCAGCGCGATCACCACACCGACGAACGACTGCGGGAAGCCGATCGCGGCCACCCCCGCCTCGATCGCCGGGGACTCCACCTTCGCCAGCCCGACGACGGCGACCAGCGCCACCAGCAGCAGCCCGAGGCTGGTCAGCGCGGCGCGGCCCGACGGCGGGTCGGCGTGCTCGTCCTCGTCGTCGCGGCTGCCGCCGACGGGGACGGGGAGGAAGAAGTCGCGGTGCCGGACGGTCTGGGTGACCACGAACGCGCCGTAGAGCACGAGCGAGGCGAGCGCGGCGAAGGTCAGCTGCGCCGTCGAGAACTCCGGCCCGCTGACGGTCGTCGTGTAGGTGGGCAGCACCAGGCACATCACCGCGAGGGTGAGGACGGTCGCCAGCGCCGCCCCGGCCCCCTCCCGGTTGAAGACGACGACGTCGTGCCGCAGCGCCCCCAGCAGCACCGACAGCCCGAGGATGCCGTTGCAGGTGATCATCACCGCGGCGAACACGGTGTCCCGCGGCAGCGACGCCGCGTCCGGGCCGCCGGACGCCATCAGCGTGACGATCAGCCCGACCTCGATGACGGTGACCGCGACGGCGAGCACCAGCGACCCGAACGGCTCCCCCACCCGGTGGGCGACCACCTCGGCGTGGTGCACCGCGGCCAGTACCGCGCCGACGAGGGCGACTGCGTCGACCACCACCACGAGCGCCCCCGGGTCCCGCCCCCAGGTGAGCGCCAGGAGGACCACCGCGGCCACGGGCGCGACGGTGGTCCAGGACAGCAGGGCCGGTCTCGCCGTCGTCGTCGCCACGTCCCCACGCTGCCATGCCCGGCCGGCTCCCCCGGGTGACCGCGGTCCCGGAGTGACCGGTCGCACTGGGAGGATGGGCGCATGACCCACGTGCTCGACCCCGGGACGCTGGCGGCCGGGACCCGGCCCGGCCCGGGGCCCGCGGCGCCGTTCGACGACGTGACCCGCTCGGACGCCGCCCTCCGCGCCTTCCTGCACGGCCTGCCCGGTGTCGACCAGGTGGGGGCCGAGCAGCGGGCCGCCACCCTCGGCACCCGCTCGATCAAGACCACGGCCAAGGCCTGGGCGATCGACACCGCGATCTCCATGGTCGACCTGACCACCCTCGAGGGTGCCGACACCCCCGGCAGGGTCCGCTCGCTGGCGGCCAAGGCCCGCCGGCCCGACCCCGGGGACCCGACCGCCCCGTCGGTCGCCGCCGTCTGCGTCTACGGCGACCTGGCGGGCGTCGCGCGGGAGGCCCTGCGGGGCACCGGCATCCACGTCGCCGCCGTCGCCACCGCCTTCCCCAGCGGCCGCGCCAGCCGGGAGGTCAAGCTCGCCGACGTCCGCGACGCCGTGGGCAACGGCGCCGACGAGATCGACATGGTCATCGACCGCGGCGCCTTCCTCGCCGGCCGCTACCTCGAGGTGTTCGAGGAGATCGTGGCGGTCAAGGAGGCCTGCGGGGACGCGCACCTCAAGGTCATCCTCGAGACTGGCGAGCTGGTCACCTACGACAACGCCCGCCGCGCCTCGTGGCTGGCGATGCTCGCCGGCGCCGACTTCATCAAGACCTCCACCGGCAAGATCTCCCCCGCCGCGACGCTGCCGGTGTGCCTGGTGATGCTCGAGGCGGTCCGCGACTTCCGCGCCGCCACCGGCACCCAGGTCGGCGTGAAGCCCGCCGGCGGC
This sequence comes from Geodermatophilus sp. SYSU D01036, assembly GCF_054050435.1. Lineage (NCBI taxonomy): Bacteria > Bacillati > Actinomycetota > Actinomycetes > Geodermatophilales > Geodermatophilaceae > Geodermatophilus > Geodermatophilus sp. SYSU D01036. The sequence continues at coordinate 10,701 of NZ_JBJGZJ010000040.1, forward strand.
ATCCGCACCACCAAGGACGCGATCAGGCACCTGGTGCTCGTCAACGAGACCGTCGGCGCCGACTGGCTGTCCCCCGACTGGTTCCGCCTCGGCGCCTCCAGCCTCCTCAACGACCTGCTCCTGCAGCGGCAGAAGCTGCGCACCGGCCACTACTCCGGCCCCGACCACGTGAGCGTCGACTGATGACCACCAGCCCCCTGTTCGAGTACGCCCCCGCCCCCGAGTCCCGGTCGATCGTCGACGTCGCGCCGTCCTACGGCCTGTTCGTCGACGGCGAGTTCGTCGACGGCTCCGGCGAGACCATGAAGACGGTCAACCCGGCCACCGAGGAGGTGCTCAGCGAGATCGCGGTGGGCACCGAGGCCGACGTCGACCGCGCCGTGAAGGCCGCCCGCCGCGCGTACACCCGGGTGTGGGGCCCGATGCGCCCGGCGGACCGCGGCAAGTACCTGTTCCGGATTGCGCGGATCCTGCAGGAGCGGGCCCGCGAGTTCGCCGTCCTGGAGTCCCTGGACAACGGCAAGCCGATCCGGGAGTCCCGCGACGTCGACGTCCCCCTGGCCGCGGCGCACTTCTTCTACCACGCGGGCTGGGCCGACAAGCTCGGCTACGCGGGCCTTGGGCCCGACCCGCGGCCGCACGGCGTGGCCGGCCAGGTCATCCCGTGGAACTTCCCGCTGCTGATGCTGGCGTGGAAGGTCGCCCCGGCGCTGGCCACCGGCAACACCGTCGTCCTCAAGCCGGCCGAGACCACCCCGCTGACCGCGCTGCTGTTCGCCGAGGTGTGCCGGCAGGCCGACCTGCCGCCGGGCGTGGTCAACGTCGTCACCGGCGCCGGCGACACCGGCCGGGCCGTCGTCGAGCACGAGGACGTCGACAAGGTCGCGTTCACCGGCTCCACCGAGGTGGGCCGCTCGATCGCCCGCGCCGTCGCCGGCACCCGCAAGGCGCTGACCCTGGAGCTCGGCGGCAAGGCGGCCAACATCGTCTTCGACGACGCCCCGATCGACCAGGCCGTCGAGGGCATCGTGCGCGGCATCTTCTTCAACCAGGGCCACGTCTGCTGCGCGGGCTCCCGGCTGCTGGTGCAGGAGTCGGTCCACGACGAGGTGATCGCCTCGCTGCAGCGGCGGATCGGCACGCTGCGGGTGGGCGACCCGCTGGACAAGAACACCGACATCGGCGCGATCAACTCCGCCGAGCAGCTGGCCCGCATCCGGGAGCTGTCGGAGATCGGTGAGGCCGAGGGCGCGCAGCGCTGGCAGCCGGCCTGCGACCTGCCCGACCGCGGCTTCTGGTTCCCGCCGACGGTGTTCACCGACGTCTCCCCCGCCCACCGGATCGCCCGCGACGAGGTGTTCGGCCCGGTGCTGTCGGTGCTGACCTTCCGCACGCCCGACGAGGCGGTGGCGAAGGCCAACAACACCACCTACGGGCTGTCGGCCGGCATCTGGACCGAGAAGGGCTCGCGGATCCTCGCGATCGCCGACCGGCTGCGCGCCGGTGTGGTGTGGGCCAACACGTTCAACCAGTTCGACCCGACGTCGCCGTTCGGCGGCTACAAGCAGTCCGGCTACGGCCGCGAGGGCGGCCGGCACGGGCTCGCCGCGTACCTGAAGGAGAGCTCCCGGTGATCGGCAGCGAGCGGCTCGCCGTCCGCAAGACCTACAAGCTGTACGTGAACGGGGCCTTCCCGCGCTCGGAGTCCGGCCGCACCTACGAGGTCACCGACCACAAGGGGACGTTCCTCGCCAACGCCGCGCTGGCCTCCCGCAAGGACGCCCGCGACGCCGTGGTCGCCGCGCGGGCCGCGTTCGGCAAGTGGTCGCGCGCCACCGCCTACAACCGCGGCCAGGTGCTCTACCGGGTCGCGGAGGTGATGGAGGGCCGGCACGCGCAGTTCTGCGAGGAGGTCGCCGCCGGCGAGGGGCTGTCGGCCGGCCGCGCCCGCGCCGTCGTCGACGCCGCCATCGACCGCTGGGTCTGGTACGCCGGGTGGACCGACAAGCTGGCCGCCGTCCTGGGCAGCGCCAACCCGGTGGCGGGGCCGTTCTTCGACTTCTCCCTGCCCGAGCCGACCGGCGTCGTCGCGGTCCTCGCCCCGCAGCGCTCGTCGCTGCTCGGCCTGGTCAGCGTGCTGGCGCCGGTGCTCGCGGGCGGCAACACCGCCGTCGTCGTCAGCTCGCACGAGCGGCCGCTGCCGGCGGTCACCCTCGGCGAGGTGCTGGCCACCAGCGACGTCCCCGGCGGCGTGGTCAACCTGCTCACCGGCGACGCCGGCGAGATCGGCCCCTGGCTGGCCGAGCACGACGACGTCGACGCCGTCGACCTGACCGGGGCTCCCGCCGGCCGGGCCATGGAGCTCGAGCGGCTGGCGGCCGGCAGCATCAAGCGGGTGCTGCGCCCGCCGGCGGAGGAACCGGACTGGACCGCCGACCCCGGCACCGGCCGCATGACGCGGTTCCTGGAGACCAAGACGGTCTGGCATCCCAAGGGGGTCTGAACCCCCGGGTGCGCTCCCGGACGGACCCGGCAGGATGGGCGTCGTGGCCAGGCCGAGCATCGTCCCCATCGCCCTCACCGTCGACGACCGCACGGGTTACACCCTGTGGGCGCCGCCGTGGGAGGAGGACGGCGAGGAGTGGCAGGCCTTCCTCGGCACCTCCGAGGGGGAGACCGCCACGGTCCACCTCTTCCCCACCCCGGCCGCGCTCGCCGCGTTCTGCCGCACCGCCACCGACCACGACCTCGCCGACCACCCGGTCTGGCCGGTCGTGGTCGGGCTGGGCGCCGCGGACCTGACGCCCGACGACGACCACCGCTACGACCTCGACGGCGTCTACGACATCGCCGCCGAGAACCCGGACCGGTGGGCGGTCGAGGAGCTCGCGGCCACCATCGACATCGTCAGCCGGCTGGCCGAGTGCCTGGACACCGCCGGGGACGACGACGAGGAGGGCGCGACCGCCGCGCGGGCCGGCGCGGACACCGACGACGAGGACGCTGACGAGGACCTCGACGGCGACGAGGAGACCGAGTTCCCCTCCCTCGCCGAGCTGGTGGCCCGGCCGGAGATCGGGTCGCTGGGCCTCGGGGTCGACGCGTTCGTCGGCCGCTCGGGCGAGGACGCCTGGATCGGCGTCGGCGGCGCGCTCGACGAGCTGTGGGAGGACGTCATCGAGGAGCTGTCGGCGCACCTGGACTGGACCGGCGCCGGCACGACCACCCTCGAGGCCTACCCCTCGGCCGCCGACGAGGACGAGACCGACGACGGCCTGGCCGACGAGGACCTGGCCGACGAGGACCGCACCGACGAGGACATGGCCGACGAGGCGCCCACCGGTGCCCGCGCCGGCCGCGGCGCGGAGGCCACCGTCGCCCGGGGCCCGGACGGCTCGGCCGACCGCCCGGCCGCGGGCCCGACAGCGGCCGCGCCGGAGGAGGCGGCCACCGCCGGGGTGAGCACGATCCGCGGCGGCAGCCGGATCACCGCGACCCCGGCCGCGGTCGCCGCGGCGGCGGAGTTCTGGGAGGCCGTCGGCATCCTCCCGGTGGAGCTCGTCGTCCCCGAGGGCGCCGGCGTGACGCTGCGCTGCTACGTGGAGGACGTCGCCCGGTTCCTCGGCCGCGACGGCGAGGTCTACCTGTTCGACACCCCCGCCGACCTCGCCCGGTTCTGCGCCGGCGACGAGCAGCACGACCTCACCGAGATCGCGTCCTGGCCGGAGGTGGCCGACACCGACGTCATGCCGCTGCCGGCCGAGCAGGACCGCTACGACCTGACCGAGCTGTCCGAGGTGCTCGCCGAGGTGGCCGGGGGCGCGGCGGGGCTGGTCGACCACCGGGTGTTCGCCCAGCCGGTCGAGGGCGTGCGCGACGTCGCCGAGTACGCGGGTCTCACGCGGGTCGACGAGCTGCTCGCCCCCACCGCGCCGCTGGGGCGCGCGGTCGCGCGCGGCGAGCGGGAGCCCGGCGCCACCCTGCGCGCCGAGGACGCCGCCCCGCTACAGGAGGCCTGGGACGAGGTCGTCGCCCAGGTCGGCGGGGCGCTGGTCTTCCGCCACTGACGGCCGTCCTCCGGGTCCGGACCGGATCCGGGGCACAGCCCGGCGGCCGGGACCTCTGCCGCGAGCTCGTGCTCTGCCCACAGGTGTGGGCAGAGCACGAGCGTCCAGCGGAGTACTCCGGCGCTCCCCTTCGCGCTCTGCACACAGGTGTAGGCAGAGCACGAGCGAGCGCGGAACAGCACCACGGCCGGCCCCGGGGTCCCGGGGCCGGCCGTGGTGGGGTGCTGGAACGGCCCCGCGCCCCCGCCGCGAGGGGTGGGGGCGCGGGATCCGTCGTCAGTCGCGCGCGGGCGCAGGGCGGTCGGACCGCCCGCCGCGGTGGCCCTCGCCGGGGCCGCGGTACCGGTCGCGGTCGCCGGAGGGCCGGCGCGGACGGTCGTCGCGACGGCCGCCGTCGCCGTAGGAGCGGCGCGGACGGTCGCCGTCGCGGCGCGGACGCCGGCCGCCGGGGCCGCCGTGCGGACGGCGCGACTCGCGGGCCGGCCGCTCGACCGGCTCCACCGGCACGCCGGTGGCGACGAGCTCGGCGATCGGGGCGTCGCCCGGCCGGATGCGGCTGACCTGCGGGTCCACCTTCGCCTGCCGGAACCGCCGCTTGGCCTGGCCGACCTGGTCGGGCAGCAGCAGCGAGACCACGACGCCGCCGGCGCCGGCGCGGGCGGTGCGGCCCGAGCGGTGCAGGTAGGTCTTGTGGTCGGCCGGCGGGTCGTAGTGCAGGACCAGCGAGACGTCGTCGACGTGGATGCCGCGGGCGGCGACGTCGGTGGCCACCAGCACGGGGCTGCGGGCGTCGGTGAAGGCCTCCAGCGCCCGGCGGCGGGCCGACTGCGGCAGCCCGCCGTGGATCGCCTCGGCCTTGATGCCGACGGCCTGCAGGTTCTCGGTGAGCCGGTCGACGCCGAGCTGGGTGCGGGCGAACACGATCGTCCGGCCCGGCCGCGCGGCCAGCTCCTGGGTCACCGGCACCTTGTCGCGGAAGGCGACGCTGTAGGCCAGGTGCTCGGCCGGCGGGGCGTCGTCGCCGGGGCGCTTGACCTCGTGCCGCGCGGGGTCGGTCAGGTAGCGGCGGACCAGCGTGTCCACCTCGCCGTCCAGCGTGGCCGAGAACAGCAGCCGCTGGGCGTCGGGGCGGGTCTGGTCGAGCAGCTCCTGCACGACGGGCAGGAAGCCGAGGTCGGACATGAAGTCGGCCTCGTCGACGACGCTGACCTCGACCTCGGCGAGGGTGACCTCGCGCTGGCTGATCAGGTCCTGCAGCCGGCCGGGGGTGGCGACGACGACGTCGACGCCGCGGCGCAGCTGCGAGATCTGGCGGCCCATCGAGGCGCCGCCGTAGACGGTGGCGAACTGGGCGCCGACGGCCTGGCCGAGCGGGGCCAGGTTGTCGGAGACCTGCTGGGCGAGCTCGCGCGTGGGCACGAGCACCAGCGCGCGCGGGGCGCGCGGGCCGCGGCGGGCGGTGAGGCCCATGCGGGCGAGCATCGGCAGGCCGAAGGCCAGGGTCTTGCCGGACCCGGTGGCCGCCTTGCCCAGCACGTCGCGCCCGGCGAGGGCGTCGGGCAGGACGGACGCCTGGATGGCGAACGGAGCGCGGATGTCGCGCCGCTCGAGGGCGGTCACCAGCTGCTGGGGCAGGCCCAGCTGGGCGAACGTGGGGCCCGCCGGGGCGGGGGTGTCGGGGGTGCTCTGGACGTCGACGGTGTCGGACGTGGTCATGCGGGGGTGGGGACTCCGATACAGCTCGGGCGCGTCCCGTGGTGGTGCGCGGGCGCCACCCCTGCGACGGGGCCAGGCGTCCTCACTGGCGACCGCGGGCGTCGACGACGCGGCGGTCTGCACGGATGCGCTCATGCCCGGACGGACCGTCCGGGAGGATGTCCGGCGAGTGCCGGCACACCCACGGTAACAGCGCCGCCCGGTCCGCCCTTCCGCGGCGGGCGGTGGCCGTGATCACCCGCGGAGGGCGGCGTACCCCGGGCGGACGACGTCGTCGAGCAGCCGGGCCCGCTCGGCGTCGTCGGTGAACGCCGCGGCCAGCGCCCGCTCGGTGACCGTCTGGAGGTCGTCCCAGCCCCAGCCGTGGGCGGCGGCGACGTCGGTCAGCTCGCTGGTCACCGAGACGCCGCTCATCAGCCGGTTGTCGGTGTTCACCGTGACCGCGAAGCCCAGCCGGTGCAGCCGGCCCACCGGGTGCCGCCCGATCGAGGGGTAGGCGCCGGTCTGCACGTTCGACGACGGCGCGACCTCCAGCGGCACCTGCTCGTCGAGCACCCGCCGGGCGAGCGGGCCGAGCGGGCCCTCCATCGGCACCTCGTCGGCGATCCGCACGCCGTGCCCCAGCCGCTCGGCGCGGGCGCCGTCCAGCGCGGCCCGGATGCTGTCGACGCCGGCCGCCTCGCCGGCGTGGACGGTGCGGTGCGCGCCGGCGCGGTCGAGCAGCGCGATCGCCCCGGGGATCCGGTCCGGCGGGAAGCCGATCTCCGGACCGGCCAGGTCGAAGCCGACGACGCCGGCGTCCCGGTACCGGACGACGAGGCCGGCGACCTCCTCCCAGCGGTCCTCCTGCCGCATCGCGCACAGCAGCGCGCCGACCGTGATCGGCGTCCCCACCGCGGCCGCCTCGGCGCTGCCCGCGGCGAACCCGTCGAGGATCGCCTCCACGGCCTCCTCGATCGGGGTGCCGCCCGCGGTCACCAGCTCCGGCGCCATGCGGACCTCGGCGTACACGACGCCGTCGGCGGCGAGGTCGAGGGCGCACTCGCGGGCCACCCGGCGCACCGCCTCGGGCCGCTGCATCACCCCGACGGTGTGCGCGAACGTCTCCAGGTACCGCACCAGCGAGCCGGAGTCGGCGGCCTCGCGGAACCAGGTCCCCAGCGACTCCGCGTCGGAGGCGGGGAGGGCGCGGTAGCCCACCTCGTCGGCGAGCTCGAGCACCGTCTGCGGACGCAGCCCGCCGTCGAGGTGGTCGTGCAGGAGGACCTTGGGCGCGCGGCGGACCGAGTCGGCGTCGAGTGGTGCGGGCACCACCCGACGCTATCTCGTGCCGCGCTCCTGCCAGCGGAAGGTCAGGACGCACAGCACCAGACCGGCGGCGCACCACACGGCCAGCACCAGCGCCACCCGCCCGAGCTCCCAGGACCCGGCCGGCTCCTGCGCGGCGAGCGCGTCGGGGAGGAACACCGAGCGCAGGCCCTGCGCCATCCACTTGAGCGGGAACAGCGAGGCGATCGTCTGCATCCAGCCCGGCACCTGGCTGAACTGGAAGAACACACCGGAGATGAACTGCAGCACCAGGGCGATCGGCGTGACCGTGGCCGACGCCGACCGGCCGTTGCGGGCGAGGCTCGACACGGCGATGCCCAGCAGCGTGCACGCCGCGGCGCCGAGCGCGGTCACCCAGGCGAAGGTCAGCCAGTCGCGGCCCGAGGGCAGGTCGACGTCGTAGAAGACCGCCCCGACCGCCAGCAGGACCACGATGATCAGCACCGTGACGGCGAGGACCTGCACGACCTTGCCGACGAAGTAGGCGCTGCGCGGCATCGGGGTGCCGTAGAGGTGCTTGAGCGTGCCGTCGGCGCGCTCGGTGGCGATCGAGATCGCCATGTTCTGCAGGCTCGCCCCGAGGATGCCCGCGGCGATCACCCCGGCCAGGAAGTACTGGACGAAGCTGACCCCGCTGCCGAGGTCGTAGTCGAGCACCGCGCCGAACACCACGAGCAGCAGCACGGGGAAGACGAGGGTGAACACCACCGACTCGCGCTGCCGGAAGAACTCCTTGAGCTCCACCCCGGCGCGGGAGCGGTAGACGGCGGGCAGCGACGGCAGCGCGGCGCGCTCCCGGGTGACGGTTCCGGCGCTCACGCGCGGGCCTCCCCGATCATCTGCAGGTACACGTCCTCGAGGGTCGGGCGGGCCACCGCCAGGTCGGGCACCTCGCCGGGGAAGCGCGCGGACAGCGCGGAGACGAACGCCGTCGGGGTCGCGGTGGCCTCGCTGCGCCGGACGCCGTCCTCGGTCCAGCTGACCACCGCCGGCGCGCGCCCGCGGCCGCCCAGCTCCGAGGGGACGGCGACCTCGGCCAGCCGGCCGCGCGCGATGACGCCGACCCGGTCGGCCAGCGCCTCGGCCTCGTCCAGGTAGTGGGTGGTGAGCAGCATCGTGGTGCCGAGGTCGCGCAGCGAGCGGATCAGCGACCAGAACTGCCGCCGCGCCTCGGGGTCGAAGCCGGTGGTCGGCTCGTCGAGGAACAGCAGGGTGGGGCGGCCGACGATGCCGAGCGCGACGTCGAGCCGGCGGCGCTGCCCGCCCGACAGCGAGCGCCCGCGGGCCCGGGCCTTCTCGGTCAGCCCGACCAGCTCGAGCACCTCGTCGGGGTCGCGCGGGTCGGGGTAGTAGGACGCCTGCGCGCGCAGCAGCTCGCGGCAGGTCAGCTGGCTGTCCCCGGCGCCGGACTGCAGCACGATGCCCAGCTGCGCCTTCCACCGGCGCCCGCCCGCGGCCGGGTCGGTGCCGAGCACCCGCACCTCGCCGCCGTCGCGGTCGCGGAAGCCCTCGCAGATCTCGACCGTCGTCGTCTTGCCGGCGCCGTTGGGGCCGAGCAGGGCGAAGATCTCGCCGCGCCGGATGTCGAGGTCCAGGCCGTCGACGGCGGTGGCAGCGCCGTAGCGCTTCACCAGCCCGCGGACGGAGATCGCCGCGTCCGGATCGAGGGGCTCCCCGGCGCGCGGGGCGGCGGTGGAGGTCGGTATCGCGGACGTGCTGGTCACGAGGACCCAGTGTGCTCTCCGATCGGGGTCCCGCGCCGACCGCCCTCCGTGTGCACGTCCGCGGACGTGCGCACGGAGGGCGTCGGGACTACGCGGAGATGCGGTCGATCAGCAGGGGCAGCGGCTCGTCGCCGGTGTCGACGCCGACCGCGCCCTCCAGCGCCTCCAGCGCCCGCGGGATGCGCGCGGCGTCGTCGGTGTGCAGCTCCAGCAGCGGCTGGCCCTCGGTCACCCGCTCCCCCACCGTCGCCGTCCAGGTGACGCCGGCGGCGGCCGAGACCGGGTCCTCCTTGCGGGCGCGGCCGGCGCCCAGCCGCCAGGCGGCGACGCCCAGGGCGTAGGCGTCCAGGCGGGTGAGCGTGCCGGTGGCCGGGGCGGTCACCACGTGCCTCTCCGCCGGCTGCGGCAGCGGCGCGTCGGGGTCGCCGCCCTGCGCGGCGATCATCCGCCGCCACACGTCCATCGCCCGGCCGTCGCGCAGCGCGTCGGCGGGGTCGACGTCGGGCCGGCCGGCGCCGGTGAGCATCTCCCGCGCCAGGGCCAGGGTCAGCTCGAGGACGTCGGCCGGGCCGCCGCCGGCGAGCACCTCCACCGACTCGGCGACCTCGACGGCGTTGCCGGCGGCGCGGCCCAGCGGCCGGTCCATGGCGGTCACCAGCGCCACGGTGTTCACCCCGGCCGCCTCGCCGAGGCCGACCATCGTGCGGGCCAGCTCGCGGGAGGACTCGGGGTCCTTCATGAACGCGCCGGAGCCGGTCTTGACGTCGAGCACCAGCGCGTCGGCGCCCTCGGCGATCTTCTTGCTCATGATCGAGCTGGCGATGAGCGGGATCGACTCGACCGTCGCGGTCACGTCGCGCAGCGCGTAGAGCTTCTTGTCCGCCGGCGCGAGGTCGTGCCCGGCGGCGCAGATGACCGCGCCGACCTCGGCGAGCTGCCGGAGGTAGGCGTCCTCGTGGACGTCGGCCCGCCAGCCGGGGATCGACTCCAGCTTGTCCAGCGTGCCGCCGGTGTGGCCCAGGCCCCGGCCCGACAGCTGCGGCACCGCCACGCCGCAGGCGGCGACCAGCGGCGCGAGCGGCAGGGTGGTCTTGTCGCCGACGCCGCCGGTGGAGTGCTTGTCGGCGGTGGGCCGGCCCAGCGAGGACAGGTCCTTGCGCTCGCCGGAGTCGATCATCGCCTGCGTCCACACCGACAGCTCGTCGGCGGACATGCCCCGGAAGAACACCGCCATGAGCAGCGCGCTCATCTGCTCGTCGGGGATCGCGCCGTCGGTGTAGGCGCCGATCACCCAGCGGATCTGCTCGTCGGTGAGCCGGCCGCCGTCGCGCTTGGCGCGCAGCACGTCGATGGCGTCGAACGCGGCCATCAGCCCTGCCCCCGCTCCGCCGCGGCGACCAGGTCGTCGGGGCCGAAGGCGTCGGGCAGCACCTCGCGCATGGGCACGATGCCCAGCGAGACCGTCTCGATGAGCATGTCGGCGCCGCCGTGCTCCCACAGCAGCTGCCGGCACCGGCCGCACGGCATGAGCGGCTGCCCGTCCCCGCCGACGCAGGCCACCGCGACCAGCCGGCCGCCGCCGGTGCGGGCGAGGTCGCTGACCATCCCGCACTCGGCGCACAGGCCCAGGCCGTAGCTGGCGTTCTCGACGTTGCAGCCGGTGACCACCCGACCGTCGTCGACCAGCCCGGCCACGCCCACGGGGAACCGCGAGTACGGCGCGTAGGCGTGCGTCATGGCCTCCCGGGCCGCCGTGCGCAGGGCGTCCCAGTCGACGTCCCCCATCTAGTTCTCTCCTCTTCGGTAGACGAGCCCGTCGGCCTTCGGCATGCGCAACCTCTGCGAGGCCAGCGACAGGACCAGCAGCGTGGTCAGGTGCGGGGTGAAGAAGACGATCCCCTCGGGCAGCCGGTCGATGGTGAGGAACCCGACCAGCGAGGCGGCGGCGAAGACCCCGGCGATCCCGGCGACCAGCCACCTGCCGCGCCGGGCCTGCACGACCGCCAGCACGGCGAGGAGGACGGCGATGAGCAGCAGCAGGGCCACCACCGCGGTCTGGCTGCGCAGCTGCAGGGCGTCGGCGAACCCGAACAGGCCCGCCCCGGCCGCCAGCCCGCCGGGTCGCCAGTTGCCGAAGATCAGCGCGGCCAGGCCGATGAAGCCACGACCCCCTGTCTGACCTTCGCGGTAGATGCCCGCCACGAACACCAGGAAGACGCCACCGAGGCCGGCCAGCGCGCCGGAGACGATCACGGCGAGGTACTTCAGCCGGTAGACCGGCACGCCCAGGGAGTCCGCGGCGGCCGGGTTCTCACCGCACGAGCGCAGCCGCAGGCCGAAGGCCGTCCGCCACAGCAGCAGGTAGGAGACCGGGACGAGCAGCACGGCGAGCAGGGTGAGCAGACCCACGCCGCTGGTCAGGCCGCGCAGCAGCCCGGCCGCGTCACTGACCAGGAACCAGTGCTGCTGTTCCAGGTCGCCGAGCAGGTCCGGTCCCGAGGACAGCACCGGTAGCGAGAAGGACGGCTGGTCGCCGGCCAGGGACGGCGACTGCGTCGGGCCGCCGCCGGTGTCCTCGTTGAACAGCAGCTCGGAGAGGAAGCGGACCACGCCCTCGGCGAGGATGTTGATGGCGACGCCGGAGACCACGTGGTCGACGCCGAACGTCACCGTGGCGATCGCGTGGAGCAGGCCGCCGGCCGCGCCGAAGACCACGCCGCCGATGACCGCGCCGGCCCAGCCCCACTGGTAGCCGGCCCAGCCCGCGCCCCAGGTGCCGAGGATCATCATCCCCTCGAGGCCGATGTTCACCACGCCCGCGCGCTCGGACCACAGCCCGCCCAGCGCCGCCAGTCCGATGGGGACGGCGAGCAGCAGCGCGGCCCGGAGCGTTGAGGACGAGGTGAGCTCCTGCTCGCCCGAGATGACGCGGACCAGCGAGAAGAGCAGCCACAGGCCGACGAGCACCCACAGCACCCGCCGCGCCCGGCCGCCGCCGGTCAGCAGGTCGGTGAGCGGGCCGCGGCTGGGCTGACCGGTACGGGTCGTCGCCGTCGTGCTCATGCTCGTGCTCCCTGCTGGTCCCCGGGCGCACCGGCGCGGACCTGCTGCCCGCCGTCCGGGGCGGGAGGCGTCGGCGTCGCGCCGTCCCCGCCGCCGTCCGGGGCCGGACCGGCCGACGCGCCGGCCCGCTCGGCCGAGCGCAGCGCCAGCCGCCGGGCGATCTCGTTGGCGATGACGACGGCGAGCACGATCGTGCCCTGGATGATCGTGACGACCGAGGACGGGATGTCGGCGAACTGCAGGGGCAGTGCCGCCCGGTCGAGGAAGGCGAACAGCAGCGCGGCCAGCGCGATGCCCACCGGGGTGCTGCGGCCCAGCAGGGCGACGGCGATGCCGAGGAAGCCGAGGCCGGCGGTGAACTCGGTGCCGTAGTCGAACTGCGACCCGAGCAGGTCGGGCAGGCCGATCAGGCCGGCGATCGCGCCGGAGATCAGCATGGTCTTCACGACCATGCGCCGGGCGTCGACGCCGCTGGCGGTGGCCGCGGACGGCGACAGGCCGGTGGCGCGCAGGTCGAACCCGAAGCGGGTGCGCTGGATCAGCACCGCGACGACGACCCCGACCACGACCGCGACCAGCAGGAAGCCGTAGAGACCGCTGCGCGGTGCGGCCAGGCCCAGCCCGGTGAGCAGCCCGTTGAGGCTCGGGAAGCGGCCGGACTCGGGGATCTCCGAGGTCGTGATGATCGAGGCGCCCGGCGGGCTCCCCCGCAGCGGGCCGGTCAGCAGGAACGACGCCAGGCCCAGCGCGACGAAGTTCAGCATGATCGAGCTGATGACCTCACTGACGCCGCGGGTCACCTTGAGCACGCCGACGATGCCGGCCCACAGCGCCCCGACCACCATCGCCACGACCACGATGAGCAGCACGTGCAGCGGGCCGGGCAGCACCACGGCTGCGCCGACCGCGGCGGCCAGGATGGTGGCCAGCCGGTACTGGCCCTCGACGCCGATGTTGAACAGGCCCATCCGGAACGCGACCGCGACGGCGAGCCCCGCGAGGAACAGCGGCACCGCCCGGTTGAGGATCACGACGATCGACTGGACCTGCTGCGACGGGGTGGTGCCGAGGTCGACCATCACCCCGAACGCCTCGAGCGGGTCCTGCCCGATGAGGGCGATGACCACCGCGGAGATGACCAGGGCGACCAGGACGGCGAGCACCGGGCCGAGCAGGGACAGCCCCACCCGGCGGAGGAGGCCGTTCACGCCGCACCCGCCGTCCGCGCGCCGGTCATGTGCCCGCCGAGTTCCTCGGGGGTCACCCGCCGCGGGTCGAGGGTGGCCACCAGGCGGCCGCGGAGCATGACGTGCAGCGTGTCCGACAGGCCGATCAGCTCGTCGAGGTCGGCGGAGATGAGCACGATCCCGAGTCCCTCTGCACGGGCGTCCTTGAGCAGCTCCCAGATCACCGACTGGGCGCCGACGTCGACGCCGCGGGTCGGGTGGGCGGCGACGAGCAGCCGCGGCGCGGCGCTCATCTCGCGCCCGACGATCAGCTTCTGCTGGTTGCCGCCGGAGAGGGCGATGGCCAGCGTGTCCGGGCCGGGGGCGCGGACGTCGTACTCCCGCATGATCCGCGCGGTGTCGGCGCGGGCGCCGCGGCGGTCGATGAAGGGACCCTTCACGGCCGGCGGGCGGGTCTGGTGGCCGAGGATGCGGTTCTCCCAGAGCGGCGCGTCCAGCAGCATGCCCTGGCGGTGCCGGTCCTCGGGGATGAAGCCGACACCGGCCTCTCGGCGGGCGCGGGTGCTCCAGCCGGTGACGTCCTCCGTCCCGAGGACGACCGACCCGGCGGCCAGCGGGCGCAGCCCCATGATCGCGTCGACGAGCTCGGCCTGACCGTTGCCCTCGACACCGGCGATGCCGACGACCTCGCCCTCACGCACGGTGAGCGTGACGTCGTCCACCACGGGCCGGTGCCCCACGTCGGTGACCGTGACGCCGGTCAGCTGCAGCACGGGGGTCTCGCGGACGGTGGACTCGCGGGTCTCCGGGGTGGGCAGCTCGGCACCGACCATCAGCTCGGCCAACTGCTTGGCCGTCGTCGTCCTCGGGTCGGCCGTGCCGACCGTGGTGCCGCGCCGGATGACCGTGATCGAGTCGGCGACACGGCGCACCTCGTCGAGCTTGTGCGAGATGAAGATGACCGTCAGGCCCTCGCGCTTGAGCTCGGCGAGGTTGGCGAACAGCTCGTCGACCTCCTGCGGCACGAGCACGGCGGTCGGCTCGTCGAGGATCAGGGTCCGCGCGTTGCGGTAGAGGACCTTGGCGATCTCGACCCGCTGCCGGTCGCCGACGCCGAGGTCCTCGACCAGCGCGTCGGGGCGCAGTCCGAGGGAGTAGCGGTCGGAGATGTCGGTGATCCGGCGGCGCGCCTCGGCCAGGTCCAGCCGGCCGCGGCGGGTGGGCTCGCTGCCGAGGACGACGTTCTCCAGGACGGTGAAGTTGTCGGCGAGCATGAAGTGCTGGTGGACCATGCCGATGCCCGCGGCGATGGCGTCGGCCGGGCTGCGGAAGGCCACCTCACGCCCGTCGACGAGGACCTGGCCCTCGTCGGGGCGGTGCTCGCCGTAGAGGGTCTTCATCAGCGTCGACTTGCCGGCGCCGTTCTCGCCCACGATGGCGTGCACCTCACCGCGACGGACCCGCAGTTCGATGTCCCGGTTCGCCACCACGCCGGGGAAGCGCTTGGTGATCCCGCGCAGCTCGACGGCGAGGGGGGCGTCGCCCGCTGCCGGACTGTCTGCTGGCGAGTCGGCTGGTGCCATGCCGGCAACTCCTCGCTGTGGCCCGCCGGTGGGCGGGAGGTCACTTCGGACGGCGCCGGCGCGCGGGATCAGCCGCTGCGCCGGGCTTCGGGCCCAGGGGCCGTGCGTATGGTGCCCTACTCGCCGGGCTCCGTCCGCGCCTGGGGCGGCCCCGGCACGACGCGGGGCCCCGCGCTTCCCCCCCCGCGCCCAGCCGAGCGTGGTTCTCTACTCGCCGGGGCCCCCCCCGCCGCCCCAAACACACTA
>NZ_JBJGZJ010000041.1:0-25323 GCF_054050435.1 Geodermatophilus sp. SYSU D01036
CCCCCCCCCCCGCGCGCCCCCCCCCCCGCGGGGCCCAGCCGCGGCGCCCCCCCGCGCCCGCCCGCGGCCGGCCCCGGGACGACTGGTCTACAGGTACTGGCCCCCGCCGGGGCGCTGCTCGGAGGTGCCGCCCGGCAGGGCCCGCCCGCGCCGGATCTCCTCCAGCTGCGCCCGGGCGGCCATCTGCTGGGCGAACAGGGCCGTCTGGATGCCCTGGAAGACGCCCTCCAGCCAGCCGACGAGCTGGGCCTGGGCGATCCGCAGCTCGGCGTCCGACGGCGTCTCGCCCTCGCCGAAGGGCTGGGTGATCCGGCGCAGCTCCTCGGACAGCTCGGGCGCCAGGCCCTGCTCCAGCTCCTGGACCGACGAGGTGTGGATGTCCCGCAGCCGGGCCCGGCTGGCGTCGTCGAGGGGCGCGGCGCGGACCTCCTCGAGCAGCTGCTTGATCATCGTGCCGATCCGCATGACCTTGGCGGGCTGCTCGACCATCTCGCCGACGGTGGGCCCGCCGTCGCCGTCGCCCTCCGGGGCGCCGGTGGGCACGGGCATCGCGCCGACCGGTCGTCCGTCGGGTCCCACGACGACGACCTGCTGCGGACGCTCCATGCCGTTCCCCGGTGCCGTCATGCCCCCATCCTGCCCCTCGCCGTCGCCGGGTGAACGCGGGGCGGCGGGGTGCCGGGTGCGGCGGCGGTCCCGGTGCAGCGCCCAACTAGGGTCGCCCGCATGCACCCGGGGGAACCACGGCTGGACGTCGCGCGCGTCCGTGGCCTGTTCCCCGGCCTCTCCGACGGCTTCGTGCACACCGACGCCCCCGCGGGCACGCTGATGCCGGAGAGCGTCGTGCACGCCGTCTCCTCGGCGATGCGGGTGCCGGTGGCCAACCGGGGCGGGGTCTTCCCGGCCTCGGCGCGCACCGAGGCCCTGGTCGCCGGCGCGCGGTCCGCGGTCGCCGACCTGGTGGGCGGGGTGCCCACCGGCGTCGTCCTGGGCCCGAACGCCACCTCGCTCGTCTACGCGTTCGCCCGCGCGCTGTCGCGCACCTGGCGCTACGGCGACGAGGTGGTGGTCAGCCGCCTCGACCACGACGCCAACATCCGGCCCTGGGTGCAGATGGCCGAGCAGGTCGGCGCGGTCGTGCGCTGGGCCGAGGTGGACATCGAGACCGGCGAGCTGCCCGCCTGGCAGTACGACGACCTCATCACCCCGCGCACCCGCCTGGTGGCGGTGACGGCGGCCAGCAACGCCATCGGTACGCGGCCCGACGTCGCCGCGATCGCCGCCCGCGCGCACGCCGTCGGGGCGCTGGTCTTCGTCGACGCCGTCCAGGCCGCGCCGCACGTGTACCTCGACAAGGCCGCCCTCGGCGCGGACTTCCTCGCCGTGTCGGCCTACACCTGGTGCGGTCCGCACGTGGGCGCGGTGGTCGCCGACCCGGCCCTGCTCGCCGAGCTCGCCCCCGACCGGCTGCTGCCCACGCCCGACCGCGTCCCCGACCGGTTCGAGACCGGCACGCCGCCGTTCGAGCTCTACGCCGGGGTCACCGCCGCCGTCGACCACCTGGCCGGCCTGTGCGACGACGCCACCGGCAGCCGCCGCGACCGGCTGCGCGCGTCCATGGCCGCCGTCGCCGCGTACGAGACCAGCCTGTTCGACTGGCTGGACCAGGCGCTGCGGGCCATGCGGCACGTGCAGGTGGTCGGCTTCCCCGAGCACACGACGCCGACGCTGTCGTTCACCGTGCCCGGCATGCGCCCGCGGCAGGTGGCCGCCGAGCTGTCCCGCCGCGGCATCTGCGCGTGGGACGGCGACTTCTACGCCCGCGAGCTGTTCGACGCGCTCGGCGTCAACGAGCTCGGCGGGGCCGTCCGGCTCGGGCTGGTGCACTACAACACCGCCGAGGAGGTCGGCTACGTGATCGACTCGGTGGCGGCGCTGCGCGGCGCGCTGCTCTAGGCGCTCACGCGTCGGGGAGCAGCAGCACCTTGCCGATGTGCTCGCTGGCCTCGACGACGCGGTGCGCCTCGGCCGCCCGCGACATCGGCAGCCGCCGGTCGACGATCGGCCGGACCACCCCGCGCTCCACGTCGGGCCACACCTCCGCCCGCACCGCGGCGATGATGTCCGCCTTGCCGCCCGGGCCGGCCGGCGGCCGCGAGCGCAGCGCGGTGGCCGCCACCGACGCCCGCTTGGCCAGCAGCTTGCCGAGGTCCAGCTCGGCCCTCGTCCCGCCCTGCATGCCGATGACCACCAGCCGGCCGCCGACGGCGAGCGCGTCGACGTTGCGGGCCAGGTACTTCGCGCCCATGTTGTCCAGCACCACGTCGACGCCGGCGCCGTCGGTCTCCTCGCGCACCCGCTCGACGAAGTCCTCGTCCCGGTAGTCGACCAGCACCTCGGCGCCGAGCTCGCGGCAGAACTCCAGCTTGGCCGCGCTGCCGGCGGTGGTGAACACCCGCGCACCGGCCCGGACGGCGAGCTGGATCGCCATCGTGCCGATCCCGCTGGACCCGCCGTGCACCAGGAAGGCCTCGCCCCGGCGCAGGCCGGCGAGCTGGAAGACGTTGGACCAGACGGTGCAGGTGACCTCGGGCAGCGCGGCCGCGGTGGCCAGCTCCACGCCGGCGGGGCGGGGGAGCAGCTGCACCGCCGGGACGGCGACCCGCTCGGCGTACCCGCCGCCGGCCAGCAGGGCGCACACCTCGTCGCCCACCGACCAGCCGGTCACGCCCTCGCCGACCTCGCTGACGATCCCGCTGCACTCCAGGCCGAGGACCTCGCTGGCGCCCCGCGGCGGCGGGTAGTGGCCGGCCCGCTGCAGCAGGTCGGCCCGGTTGACGGCGGTGGCCGCGACGTCGACGACGACCTCGCCGGGACCGGCCACCGGGTCGGGGACCTCACCCCAGCCGAGCACCTCTGGGCCGCCGGGTCCACTCGCGATCACCGCACGCATGCCCCCGACCCTAGGAGGACCCTCTCGCCCCCCACCTCTCGCGAGCCGGCTCTCAGGCGCTCCGGACGGGCGCCACGGGCGCCGTGGCGCCGGAGACGGTGACGCAGCGCCCGTCCCCGGACCCGGCGACCAGGTCGGCGAGCACCCCGCCCAGCGCCCGCCGGGAGACGTGCATCCCCTCGGTGTCCCCGGCCGGCGAGGTCGCGGCCGGCTCGTCGCCGTCGGTCAGGTACACCGGCTGGACGATCGTCCAGTCCAGGCCGCTGTCCCGGACGGCCCGCTCCTGCCGCTCGTGGTCGGCGATCTGCGGCCGCAGCAGCAGGGCGAAGACCAGCCGGGCCGACAGCGGCAGCCGCCCGCGCGTCTCCCCGACGCCGTAGGAGGACTGGACGACCAGCCGCGGCACCCCGTGCTCCCGCATGGCGGCGACCACCGCGGCCGTCCCCCGCGAGCGGACGTCCAGCGGGGTGCCGCGGCTGCCCAGCAGGCGCACCCGCAGCGGGGACTCGCTGATGCCGAGGGTCACCACCACGGCGTCCTGCCCGCGGACCGCGCGGCCGACGTCGCCCGGCGCCGTCGCGTCGCCGTCCACGGCCCGGACGCCGGGACGCCCCGCGTACGCGGCCGACGCCCGCCGCGCGAACGCGGTCACCTCGTGTCCCCGCCCGGCCAGCGCCTCCACGGCCGCCCGTCCGGACCCACCCGTCGCACCCACCACCAGAACGCGCACGTCCCTGCTCCTCCCGGTCCCGCCGGCGCCCGTCGCCGGTCGCCGTCGACACTGGCGGCCGGGGCGGCCGGGGC
The DNA here is from genome assembly GCF_054050435.1 of Geodermatophilus sp. SYSU D01036. Lineage (NCBI taxonomy): Bacteria > Bacillati > Actinomycetota > Actinomycetes > Geodermatophilales > Geodermatophilaceae > Geodermatophilus > Geodermatophilus sp. SYSU D01036. The sequence continues at coordinate 3,758 of NZ_JBJGZJ010000041.1, forward strand.
CCATGACCGCGCGTCCGCGGTCGGTGCCCGTTCGTCCGGCGGGCCTGGACGCCCGGTGCGGGCGTCAGCAGGCTGGGACCGTGCACGCGGACGCCGGGACCGACGGGGACCACGCCCGGCCCTGGGCGCCGGTCGACCCCCTCGGCGGCGTGCTGGCCGACCTCCGCATCCGCGGCACCTTCTACTGCCGGGCGGAGGCGACCGCGCCGTGGGGGCTGGAGATGCCCGCCCTCGCCGGGTGCATGAGCTTCCACGCCGTCACCCGGGGCAGCTGCCTGCTCGAGGTCGACGGCGAGCGGCACGAGCTCGCCGTCGGGGACCTGGCGCTGGTCCCGCACGGCCGCGGGCACCTGCTGCGCAGCGGCCCCGGGGCGCCGGTCGCCGGGCGGGCCGACCTGCTGCCGCAGCGGTACCTGGGCGACCACTACTCCGTCCTCCGGCTCGACGGCGGCGGGTCCCCGGCGGCGATGGTGTGCGGGGTGGTCGAGCCCGACCGGCCGGGCGCCGCCCACCTGCTCGGCCTGCTCCCGCCGGTCCTGGTGGTCGACGGGTCGGACCCGGCCCGGACCGGCTGGCTGCCGCTGCTGCTGCGGGTCCTCGCCGACGAGGCCGCAGTGGACCGGCCCGGCGCCGAGGCCGTGATCACCCGGCTGGCCGACGTCGTGGTCGTCCAGGCCGTCCGGGTGTGGCTGGACACCGCGGCCACGGGTCCCGGGTGGCTCCGGGCCCTCCGCGACCCCCAGGTGGGGCGGGCCGTGGCGTCGCTGCACCGCGAGCCCGGCTCGGCCTGGACGCTGACCCGGCTGGCGCGGGAGGCCCGCATGTCGCGCTCGTCGTTCGCCGCCCGGTTCACCGAGCTGGCCGGGGAGCCGGTGATGCACTACCTGGCCCGCTGGCGCATGCACCTGGCCACGGTCGCCCTGCGGCAGGGGGCGCGGGTGGGCGAGCTGGCGGGGGACCTGGGCTACGAGTCGGAGGCGGCGTTCTCGCGGGCGTACAAGCGGATCGTCGGCGTCCCGCCGACGGCGGCCGCACGACGCTCCTGAGACGCCCGGCGGCGCCGTCCAAGCAGGCCACAAGCCCGTTGCAGGAACCGGGCGGCACCGTCCCCACCATGACCACGACGAGCACCCCGACGACGACGCCCCCCGCCCCCGTCCGCCGCGCGCCCGCCCGCCGCGGCTCGGTCCGCTCCCTGGGCGACCACGCGCTGCTGCACCGGGCGCTGCGCTCGGGCACCCGGGTCGTGGCCGAGGCGCTGACCGGCATCGCCTTCGACGAGCCGTGCTGCCCCGAGCGGCAGCGCGAGCTGGTCCGCTGGACGAGCGGCGTGCTGGCCGAGGTCCGGGCGCACGCGGTGCTGCGCCGGCGGCTGGAGGCCGCGGTGTCCCGCGTCGTGCTGCCCGGCGGGGGCCCGGACCTGCGCCGCCCCGGTGGCGACGCCGCCCTCGACGAGGCGCTCACGCGGGCCGTCCTGGCGCTGCCGCTGTTCGCGCGGAACGCCAGCGCCGGCGCGCCCGCCCTGGCCGTCGCGCTGACCGACCTCGCCGACCTGGTCGCCGCCCGGCTCGATGCCGAGGAGGCCGGCGTCCTCCCGCTGGTCGACGAGCACGTGTCCGCCCCCGAGCGTCGCCGCGCCGAGCGGTCCGCCCGCCGGGGCCTGCCGGCCGCCCAGGCGCTGTTCACGCTGCCGTGGCTGCTGGACGCCTGCCACCCCGCCGAGCGGGTGACGGTGCTCGAGACCGCGTCCCGCCCGGCCCGGCTGGTCCTGCGGTTCGCCGGCGCGCGCCACGCGCGCACCCGCGACGCCGTCCTGGGCACGCCCTGGTGACCCCGGGAACGGCGACGGCCGGGCTCCCCCGGAGGGGGACCCGGCCGTCGCGTGACCGTCAGGCGCGGGCCTTGAGGTCCTTGCGCAGGATCTTGCCGGCCGCGGACTTGGGCACCTGCTCGATGAACTCCACCGCACGGATCTTCTTGTGCGGGGCGAGCCGGCTGCCGGCGTAGTCCATGACGTCCTGCTCGGAGATCTCCGCGCCGGGCGCCTTGACGACGAACGCCTTGGGCAGCTCCTCGCCGCTCTCCTCGTCCTTGACGCCGATGACGGCGGCGTCGGCGATCGCCGGGTTGCCGAGCAGCACGGCCTCGAGCTCGGCCGGGGCCACCTGGTAGCCCTTGTACTTGATCAGCTCCTTGACCCGGTCGACGACGGTGTAGCAGCCGTTCTCGTCGACGATGGCGACGTCGCCGGTGTGCAGCCAGCCCTCGTCGTCGAGGGTCTGGGCGGTCGCCGTCGGGTTGTTGAGGTAGCCCTTCATGACCTGCGGGCCGCGGACCCACAGCTCCCCGCGCTCGCCGGGGGCGGCGTCCGTGCCGGTCTCCGGGTCGATGAGGCGGCACTCGGTGTTGGGCAGCGCCAGGCCGACCGAGCCCTTGGGCACCTCGGTGACGCCCTCGGGCAGCCGGCTGGCGTCCGGGGTGGTGTGCGAGACCGGCGACAGCTCGGTCATGCCGTAGCCCTGCGCGACGACGACGCCGTCGGCGGCGCCCTTGCGCAGCCGGTCCTGGGCGGCCTGGGCCAGCGCCTCGTCCAGCGGCGCGGCGCCGGAGGTGATGCTGCGCAGCGAGGACAGGTCGAACTGGTCGACCATCGGGTGCTTGGCCAGCGCCAGCACGATGGGCGGCGCGACGAACGCGCGGGTGATCCGCTGGTCCTGGATCGTGCGCAGGAACTGCTCGAGGTCGAACCGCGGCAGGGTGACCACGGTGCCGCCCCACTGCAGGCCCTGGTTCATGAGCACGGTCAGGCCGTAGATGTGGAAGAACGGCAGGACGGCGATGATCCGCTCGTCGCCCTCGTGCAGCTCCACCAGCGGGCGGGACTGGCTGACGTTGGCCACCAGGTTGCGGTGGGTGAGCATGACGCCCTTGGGCAGGCCCGTGGTGCCGCTCGAGTAGGGCAGCGTGACCAGGTCGTCCGCCGGGTCGATGTCGACCTCGACCGAGGGGGCGTCGCTGGTGATGAGGTCCAGCAGCGAGGCGTGGCCCTCGGCGCCGTCCATGACGATGACCTCGTCGACCGGCGTCTGCTCGGTGGCCTCCAGCGCCCGGTCGAGGAACGGCGAGACGGTGACGAGCACCTTCGCGCCGGAGTCCTTGAGCTGGTAGGCGACCTCGTGGGCGGTGTAGAGCGAGTTGATCGGGCTCATCACCAGGCCGGCGCGGGCGATGCCGTGGAAGACGACCGGGTACCACATGGTGTTGGGGCACAGGACGGCGACGACGTCGCCCTTGCGCAGCCCGCGGGCGGCGAGCGCGGCAGCGACCCGGTCGACGTAGGTGGCCAGCTGGCCGTGGCTGATCGAGTCGCCGGTCAGACCGTCGACGAGCGCGGGCGCGTCGGGACGCGAGGCCCCACCGGCGAGGACGAACTCGGGTACCGACTGGTCGGGGATCTCGACGTCGGGGTAACGACTGGCCAGAGCCACGGTGCTCCTCCTCAAGGCGTGCGTAGTGGCGCCAGTCTCACACCCCGGGTGTGTCGCGCGGCACGCGGGTTACTCGCCGGTCACCTCGGCCAGAGCACCGACTGGGTGCACCGGAACAGCGCGAGGGTCTTCCCGGCGTCGGAGGCGACGACGGCGTCCCACACCTGCGTCGTCCGGCCGGCGTGCACGTTCGTCGCCACCGTGCGCAGCCGGCCCTCGCGGAGGGTGCCGAGGAAGTTGCTCTTCAGCTCGATGGTCGTGAACCCGGCCGACCCGTCCGGCAGCAGCGCGCGGGTGGCCAGGCCGCAGGCGGTGTCGGCCAGCGCGACGACGGTGGCCGCGTGCAGGTAGCCGTTGGGCGCGAGCAGCTCCGGGCGCACGTCGAGGGCGGCCTCGAGCCGGCCCGGTTCGTGCGCGGTGACCGTCAGGCCGATCAGCCCGGGCAGGGTGCCCGGGAGAAGGGTGTTGAGCTCGTCGGCGGTGAGGAACCCGGGAGCGGCCATGGCCGCGACCGTAGCGCCGCCCGAGCAGGGGGCCCGCCGCGTCAGGGGGCGGCGGAGTCGGCCCGCGACCGGCGGAAGCGGCGGCGGTGGGTGCGGACCCGCTCGCCGTCGGTGCGGCGGCGCAGGTGCAGCCGCTCGCGGTGCGCCTCGGCCGAGTGGACGACGGTGACCGGGCACGGCGCGTGCAGCACGCACTGCAGGCCCGTCGAGCCGAGCAGCACGCTGGAGAACCCACCGTGCCCCCGGCTGCCGACCACCAGCAGGTCCGCGCCCTCCGACTCCCGGACCAGCCCCTCGGCCGCCGAGCCGAGGACGGCCGTCACGTGGATCACCGGGTGCGGCTCCGGGACCTCGCGGAGCACCTCCTCGACGAACCTCTCGGCCCGCTCCACCGCCGCCGCCTCGGCCCGGTCGTAGTGGACGTCGCCGACCACGTCGAAGTCCATCCACGCCTCGGGCGGGCGGTACACGGTGACCGCCTCGACGGGCACGTCCCGGCGGACGGCGTCGTCGAGGGCGAACCGCAGCGCGGCCCGCGCCCCCGCCGACCCGTCGACGCCCACCACCACCCGCGGCCCGTGGGCCCGGGACTCCTCGACGCCTGCGGCCTGCTCGGTCATGACGGCCTCCCCGGCACCGTCCCCGCGGGACCCGGCGCCCCGGCGGGCGACCCGAGCATGATCCGTCCGGCCGCGCGGCGGAAGGGTCTCCGTCGCGCCCGCCGGGGGCCGCCGTCCCTCCGGTGTGGTGCCCGGCCGGCTCAGGCCAGGCCGCGGGTGGTCCGCGCCGGCGGACGGTCGCCGCGGATGGAGGCCACCATGTCCAGCGTCTGGCGGGTCGCGGCGACGTCGTGGGCGCGGAACACGCGGGCGCCCAGCCACGCGCTGACCGCCGTCGCGGCGAGCGTGCCGGTCAGCCGCTGGTCGAGCGGGACGTCGAGGGTCTCCCCGACGAAGTCCTTGTTCGACAGCGCCACCAGCACCGGCCAGCCGGTGGCCACCAGCTCGCCGAGCCGGCGGGTGGCCTCCAGCGAGTGCCGGGTGTTCTTGCCGAAGTCGTGGCCGGGGTCGACCAGCACCCGCTCGCGGTCCACGCCGGCGGCGACCGCGGCCTCGGCCAGCGCCGTCGTCCGCGCGACGACGTCGGCCACCACGTCGTCGTACCGGACCCGGTGCGGCCGGGTCCGCGGCGGCAGCCCGCCGGCGTGCGTGCACACGATGCCCGCGCCCGCCTCGGCCGCGACCTCCGCCAGCTCGGGGTCGACGCCGCCCCACGCGTCGTTGACGACGTCCGCCCCCGCGGCGAGCACCTCCCGGGCCACCTCGGCCCGCCAGGTGTCGATCGAGATCGGCAGGTCCGGGTGGGCGGCGCGGATGGCGGCGACCAGGTCCACGGTGCGGCGGATCTCCTCGGCGGGGGAGACCTCCGCGCCGGGAGCGGCCTTCACCCCGCCGACGTCGACCATGTCCGCGCCCTCGGCCACCACCCGGTCCACCCGCTCGACGGCGGCGGCGAGCTCGTAGGTCGCCCCGCGGTCGTAGAAGGAGTCCGGCGTGCGGTTGACGATCGCCATGACCACCAGCCCGCCGTCGGGCACGTCCCGCCGGCCCAGTCGCAGCACCGCGTCGCCTCCGTCCCGGCCGATGTGGTGGAGTCAGCCAACCAGACCACCGGCGGTCCGGACCGAGGGACACAGGAGGACAGGCGATGGCGCAGACCACCGTGGACGGCGTCGAGGGTGTGCAGGGGCTCGTCGGCCAGCACCTGGGCTACAGCGACTGGGTCGAGGTCACCCAGGAGCAGGTGAACCAGTTCGCCGACGCGACCGGCGACCACCAGTGGATCCACGTCGACCCCGAGCGGGCGAGGAGGGAGAGCCCCTTCGGCGGGCCGATCGCGCACGGCTACCTGACGCTGTCGCTCGTCCCGTCGCTGGTGCCGCAGATCGTGGAGATCACCGGCTTCCGCATGGGCGTCAACTACGGCACCGAGAAGGTGCGCTTCCCCTCGCCGGTGCCGGTGGGCAGCCGGGTGCGGGCGGGCGCGACGCTGGCCTCGGCGACGCCGTTCGAGGGCGGCATCGCGATGAACATGGACGTCACCGTCGAGGTCGAGGGCGCGTCCAAGCCGGCGATGGTCGCGACCGTCGTCTACCGCCGCTACCTGTAGGCCGGGCCGTGCACCTCCGCGGACGTGCTCCGTGCACGTCCGCGGAGGTGCCCGACCTCAGTTCACGATCGACTGGTTGACCAGGGCGCGCAGGTAGGCCCGGATGGGCAGCGTGCTCGAGGGCAGCAGCTGCGTGTAGAAGCTGACGACGACGTCCTCGACCGGGTCGACGTAGAACGCCGTCGACGCCGCCCCGCCCCAGCTGTAGTCGCCGACGCTCGCCACGCCGCCGTAGCGTGCCGGGTCCAGCACCATCGAGAAGCCCAGCCCGAAGCCGACCCCGCGCAGCGGCGTCTCGGCGAACAGCGGCCGGCCGAAGGTCTCCAGGTCCTGGTCGCCGGGCAGGTGGTTGCGGACCATGTGCGCCAGCGTCCGCGGGCCGAGCAGCCGCCCGCCGTCGAAGGAACCGCCGCGGCGCAGCATCTCGCAGAACCGCAGGTAGTCACCCGCGGTGGAGACCAGCCCGCCGCCGCCGGACAGGAACGTGGGCTTCCGGTGCGCCGCCTCGCCCATGGCGTCGATCGGCGCGAACGCGCTGGCCGGGCCGCCGGGCTGCCCGGGGACCGCGGCGTAGAGGCGGGCCAGGGAGGCGACGTCGTCGTCCTGGCGCAGGCCGAAGGAGGTGTCGGTCATGCCCAGCGGGCGGAAGACGCGCTCCTCGAAGAAGACGTCGAGGGTCTGCCCGGAGACGACCTCCACGAGCCGGCCGAGGACGTCGGTGGAGACGCCGTAGTTCCACTCCGACCCGGGCTGGAAGACCAGCGGCACCGACGCCCACTGGCGGCACGCCTCGGCCGAGTCGACGCCGGGCGGGGTGCCCCACTCGTGGCCCATCGCGCGGTACATGGCGTCGACCGGGTGGGCGTGGTGGAAGCCGTAGGTGAGCCCGGAGGTGTGCGTGAGCAGGTGCCGGACGCGGATCGGCTCGACCTGCGGCTGGGTGACCGGCTTCTGCGCCGACCCGGCGACGTAGACGCGGGTCTCGGCGAACTCCGGCAGCCACTTCGCGATCGGGTCGGTGAGCTCGAAGGCCCCCTCCTCGTACAGCATCATCGCCGCCACCGAGGTGACCGGCTTGGTCATGGAGAAGATCCGCCAGCGGGTGTCCTCCTCGACCGGCAGGCCGTTCTCGACGTCGCGGGAGCCGTACCGCCCGACGTGGGCGAGCCGGCCGTGCCGCGACACCGTGACCAGGAAGCCGGGCAGCTGCCCGTCGTCGACCCAGCGGGCCAGCCGCCTGTCCAGGCGCTCGAGCCGGCCTGCGTCGAGGCCCACCTCGGCCGGGTCGGTCTCCAGGGTCAGTCCGCTCGCCACGTGCTCCTCCGTCCCGGCACCGTCGCCCTCGGGCGGCGCCTGCCTGCGCATCCTGACCCACGGGACGTGGGCGAGGTCACAGGGGGCAGGCGCCGCCCCGGCGGGGGTCCCGGCGGATCAGACCGGCACGTTGCTCGCGGCCTTCTTGAGGTTCGAGCCGGCGGTCACCTTGACGGTGTTGGCCGCGGGGATCTCGATGGACTCACCGGTCTGCGGGTTGCGGCCGGTGCGCGCCGAGCGCTGGGTCCGCTCGACGGTGAGCAGGCCGGAGACGGCCACCTTCTCGCCGCGGGTGATCGCCTCGACGAGCTCCTCCTGCAGGCCGCTGAGCACCGCGTCGACGGTGGAGCTGGGGACGTCGGCGCGCTTGGCGATGGCGGAGACGAGTTCGGCCTTGTTCACGGGGTTCCTCTCAGGACGTCGCGACCGCGCGGTTCGGCGGCCGCCGGGTGGGCGCCGACCGCGGGTCCGCGGCGGCGGTCCCGGGCGGGTGCCCGGGACGGACCGGTCCCCGTCGGGGGGCCGGCCCGGGGCACCGTGACACGCCGACGGGGCATCTGACCAGTGCACGGGCCTGATCACGACCCTACGGACCCGCCGGTCCCACCCGTCCCGGGGGCGGGCGGACGCCCCGCGACACAGCGTGAGCGGCGTGCCGCAGCTCCCCGGGACCGACCCGACCGTCAGCGACCCGTGCCCGGGCGTCGACGTGTCCGGCCGGACCGCCGACGAGGGTCAGGCGGCGCGGATGTGCGCGCGGACGGCCGCCATCAGCTCCGGGCCGACCTCGGCCAGCCCGTGGTGGGCCGCGGCGTGCCCGGCGACCTGGCCGAGGATCCCGGCGTCGTCGGCGGCGGTGAACGAGGCGGTGCAGCCGGGGACGACGTCCCCGCGGCTGAAGGTCTTCACCGGGCGGTTCCTCTCGTGGGGGTGGGTGGTGCGGTCGGTCAGCGGGCGGCGGCCGCCGACGCCAGGTCCTCGACGCGCAGCAGGCCCACCACGGCGCCGGCGGCGTCGGTGCAGACCACGGGGTCGAAGCGCTGGGCCGGCGAGCGGGTCAGCGCCCGCTGCAGGGTGGCGGTGACGTCGTCGGTCGGCTTCGCGCGCAGCGACACCGGGGCGGTGTGCGCCTGCCCGGTGCGCGGATCGGTCAGCCGCAGGGCCAGCGGCTCGCCCTGCGGGCCCACGAGGACGACGGGCGGGACGCCGGGGAAGGCCTCGGTGACCTCGCACTGGCGGACCGGCCGCAGCAGGCTCGCGACGGTGGACGCCGTCCGGGCGCGGGCGGCGCACCCGCGGACCAGCGCGACGACGTCCGGGTCCAGCGGCGCGAACCCGGGCGCGGGCCGGCCGAGCAGCCACCCCTGCGCCAGCGGCACGCCGAGCCGGCAGAAGGCGGCCAGCTCGCCGCGGGTCTCGATGCCCTCGGCGAGCAGCCAGGCGTCGATCCGGCCGGCGAACTCGCCGACCATCTCGGCCAGCGCCATGCGCACCGGGTCGGTGTCGGCGCCGGCGACCAGGGAGCGGTCGAGCTTGACCAGCTGCGGCCGCAGGGCGGCCAGCTGCTGCAGGCCCGACCAGCCCGAGCCGGTGTCGTCGAGGGCGACCAGCGCGCCCCGCGCCCGCAGCGCGGCGACCTGGACCCGCAGCGCGCCCAGGTCGTCGACCGGCGCGTGCTCGGTCAGCTCGACGACGACGCGGTGCAGGTCCGGGCGGGTGGCCAGCGCCTCCTGCACCGGCGCCGTGCCGAGCAGGTGCGGGCCGACGTTGACGGTGAGGAAGGTGTCCGCGGGCAGGTCCGGGACGGCGGCCAGGGCCTTGTGCAGGGCCAGCGCCTCGAGCTCGGCGGCGATCCCGGCGTCGGCGGCCGCGGCGAACCACACGTCCGGGCCGGCGGTGCCCGGGAAGCGGGACAGCGCCTCGTACCCGGCCACGCGGGCCCGCGCGAGGTCGACGATCGGCTGGAAGACCAGCGTGAGGTCGTCGGGGTCGGCGAGCAGGGGGCGGCAGTCGGGCAGCCGCCGCGTCAGCATCCCCGTCATGCCCTGGGGATCGGCCGCCGGCGCCGTCCGCCCGACCCCTCCGGCGGCGGCCCTCACCCGGGCGGGGGACCGCCGACGCCACCCGGACGGTGCCGTCCGTCCGGCCGCCTCCCGTGGCACCATGGACGGCTGCGGCCGTCCGGTCGCGTGAGGACAGGAGGGCCGTGACCGTCCCCCTGCCGTCCGCGCCCGACGACGTCCTGCAGGACCCGCACCGCGTCGCCGCCGCCCGCCGCCTGTTCCTCGAGGTGTCCGGTCCCGCCGCCTACGACCGGCTGTCCGGGCTGGCCGCGCGGCTGCTCGACGTCGGCCACGCGAAGGTCACCCTGTTCATCGAGCGGGACACCGTGATCGGCGGGCACGGCCTGCCGCCCGGCGTGGTCGGCGGGCGGGCGCTGCTCACCGGCGCGTTCTCCGAGCGCGTCGTGCGCGAGGGACGGGCGCTGGCGGTGTCCGACGCGCGGGCCGACCGCGTGCTGGCCGCCCTGCCCGCCGTCACCTCCGGCGAGGTCGTGGCCTACCTGGGCACGCCGCTGCTGTCCGCGTCCGGCTTCGTCGTCGGCGCGCTCGCCGTCTACCACCCCGGGCCGCACACCTGGGAGCCCGACGACGTCGCGCTGCTGGAGCACCTGGCCGCCGCGGTGGTGGCCGAGCTGGAGCTCTCGGCGGCCCGCTCCGCCATCGGCGTGTCCCGCACCCGGCTGGAGGTCGCCCTCGAGGCCAGCGAGATCGGCATCTGGGAGTACGACCTGCGCACCGGGGCGCTGCACTGGGACGAGCGCTGCGCGGCGGTGCACGGCCTCGAGGGGCCCCTGGACATCCTCGACGTCGACCGGATGCTCGCCGAGCGGATCCACCCCGACGACCACGCCGCGGTGCGGACGGCCATGGCCCAGGCGCTGGCCGGCGCCGGCGAGTACGCCGTCGAGGCCCGCGCCCTGCACGCCGACGGCAGCGTGCGGTGGACGGTGTCCCGCGGCCGCGTGGTGCGCGACTCCCGCGGCGAGCGGGCGCGGGTCCTCGGCACCGTCCTCGACGCCACCGAGGCCCGCGAGCAGGCCACCCGCCGGATGGCGGCGGTGCAGCGGGCCGCCGCCGTCGCCGAGGTCGCCGCGGAGCTGGCCAACGCGACCGCGCTGTCGCAGCTGGCCGAGATCGCGCTGCGGGGCGCCCGGGTGCTCGGGGCGTCCTCCAGCGCGCTGGCCGCCTTCGACGGCGACGGCGCGCTGCGGCTGCACCTCGCCCGGGACCTGGCCGACACCGTGGCCAGCGCCGCCGCGGAGGCCGACGTGGAGCTGCCGACCGAGGCCCTCGTGATCGAGCTCGACGACACGCTGCCCACCCAGTACGCCGCCCGGCACGGCGAGCGGCTGGTCTTCGCCGACCTCGACGAGGCCGTGGCCCGGTTCCCGCAGATGGCCGAGGTCGGCGCCGCGCTCGGCCTGCGCGCGCTCGCCGCGCTGCCGCTGCGGGTCGAGGGCCGGCTGCTGGGCAGCTTCGTCGTCCTCTGGGACACCGAGCACGTCTTCGCCGACGACGACGTCGAGCTGCTCGACGCGCTGACCGCGCAGATCGCGCTGAGCGTCTCCCGGCTGCGGTCCCAGGCCGAGCGCGCCGAGGCCGTCCGCGCCATGGCCGAGGCCAACCAGCGGCTGCAGCTGCTGGCCGACGCCGGCCGGGTGCTCTCGGGCAGCCTCGACATCGGCGAGCAGCTGGAGCAGCTGGCCGACCTCGTCGTGCCGGCGCTCGCGGACTGGTGCTGGATCGTCGTCACCGAGGAGCAGGGGCGGCTGCACGAGGTGGCCTGGGCGCACCGCGACCCGGCCCGCCGCGACGACGTCGCCGCCTACGTGCACGCGATGATCCACGGGATGAGCGACGAGCACGCCGCCCGGGTGGTGACCCGCACCGGCCGCCCGCTCGTGGTCCCGGAGCTGGACGCCGCCCGGATCGCCCGGTCGCTGCCGGACCCGGCCGACCAGGAGACGCTGCTGCGGCTGGCGCCCGGCTCGGCGCTGATCGTGCCGCTGGTGGCGCGGGGGCGGGTCATCGGCGCCCTGGGCACCGCCAACGACGCCGCGCGCGGGCCGCACACGCCGGGCGAGGTCGAGACCGCGATCGAGGTCGGCCGCCGGGCGGGGCTGGCCCTGCAGGCGGCCCGCCTCTACGAGCAGCAGCGGGACCTCGCCGACGCCCTGCAGCACAGCATGCTCACCGCGCCGCCCCGGCCCCGGGGCTGCGAGATCGTCGTCCGGTACGTGCCGGCGTCGGAGGGCGCGGAGATCGGCGGCGACTGGTACGACGCGTTCGTCGAGGCCGGCGGCGCGGTGGTGCTCGCGATCGGCGACGTCGTCGGGCACGACCGGCACGCCGCCGCGGCGATGGGCCAGCTGCGCGGGCTGCTGCGCGGCATCGGCTACGCCGGCGGCGGCTCACCGGCCGAGGTGCTCGCCGGGCTCGACCGCGCCGCGGCCGGGCTGGCGCTCGGGACGATGGCCACCGCGGTCCTCGCCCGGCTGGAGCGCACCGACGGCGGCGGCGCACGGCTGCGCTGGTCCAGCGCCGGGCACCCCCCACCGGTCCTCGTGCTGCCCGGCGGCGGCGTGCGCGTGCTGGACGAGGGGACGGCGGACCTGCTGCTCGGCGTCGACCCGCGCCGTCCGCGCGCCGACCACGACTGCGAGCTGCCCGTGGGCTGCACGGTGCTGCTCTACACCGACGGACTGGTCGAGCGGCGGGACCGCGACCTCGACGCCGGCACCGCCGCCCTCACCGCCGCGCTGGCCGAGTTCGGCGACCTCCCCCTCGCGGAGCTGTGCGACCGGCTGCTCGGGCGGATGGTCCTGCCCGGCGCCGAGGACGACGTCGCGCTGCTCGCCGTCCGCGTCGAGCGGTGAGCAGCGGGCGCCACGGCGTCCTCCTGGACGTCTAGAGGGGCACGACCTCGTAGGTGTGCCCGGCCGCGCGCAGGCGCTCGACCAGCACGCCGTCCAGCGCCGTCGCGGGGGTCAGCGACCCGGCCCGGTCCGGCAGCCGCTCCTCGTCGAGCGCCAGCGCCAGGCCCACCTCGCCGAGCATCACCGACGTCGCCTTGTAGCCGGGGTCGCCCTGCCCGGCCACGGTCGCGCGGTACCGGCGGCCGCTCTCGGTGTCGGCGTCGGCGACCATGCGGAAGAAGCCCTTCTCCCGCACCGCCTCGCTCGGCCCGCTGCCGGGCGCGGGGAGCACCCGGTCCAGCAGGGCCCGGGTGGGCGGGAAGGCGATCGCGCCGAGCGCCGCGGCGAGGCCGGTGGTGACACCGGCGGCGGCGAGGGCCCCGGGGATCCCGCGGCCGGTGCTCATCGACTCGCCGTAGCGCAGCCCGCGGCCGTAGGCCCAGTCCTGCAGCGCGTTGCTGCGGCGCACGATCCGGGTGTTGAACGGCGCCATGACGAACGGCGCGGTCCAGCGGCCCTCGGCGGCGAGCGCGGGCGGCACGGCGTCCGGCGGCTGCCGGGTGTCCGGCTCGGCGGCGCGGTCGGGGGAGAGGGCGTACGGGTCGCCGATCACCTTCCGCACCGCGCGGTCGGTGGCCATCGCCTCGACCTGCGCGCGCATCGAGTCGACCGTGCCGCCGCTGAACCCGCCGCGGACGGTGGCGACCAGGCGGACGTCGGTGAGCCCGCCCGCGCCGTCGGCCCGGGCCCGCTCGGCGAGCAGGAACACCGACAGGTCCGAGGGGATGGAGTCGTAGCCGGCGGCGTGCACGAGGCGGGCGCCGGTCTCCCGGGCGACGGCGTCGCAGCGGTCGATGGCCTCGCGGACGAACAGCACCTCGCCGGTGAGGTCGGCGTAGTGCGTGCCGGCCCGGGCGCAGGCCTCCACCACCGGCAGGCCGTAGCGGTGGTACGGGCCGACCGTGGTGACCAGCACCCGGGTGCCCTCCGCCATGTGGGTCAGTGACGCCGGGTCGCCGCTGTCGGCCTCGAGCAGCGGCCAGTGGCGGGCCGGCTCCGGCAGGTCGGCCGCGGCGGCGGTCAGCTTCTCCCGCGACCGGCCGGCGAGGGCCACGCGCAGGTCGGGCGGCGCGGCCTCGGCCAGGTAGGCGGCGACCAGGCGGCCGACGAAGCCGGTGGCGCCGAAGAGGACGACGTCGTGCTCCCGCTCGGGCATGCGGCTCATCCTGCCGGGCGGCTCCGGCTCACCGCATCCGGCGGCGGATGACCCGGCGGCGCCCGTCCGGCCGCCCGGACCGGTCGCGGGCCGCCAGCCGGCTGCGGGCGCGGCCGGGGAGGTCGACGGCGACCGGCGCCTCCCACCCCCGCCACACCGACAGCACCCGCAGCGCCGCCACGAACGCGATCACCAGCAGCGCCACCGGGATGGGGTCCACGCCGAGCGGCCCCGCCAGCAGGGTGAGCAGGGTGGCGCCGAGCAGCGCGGCGACGGCGTTGTAGGGCCCCGGCTGCACGATGTCGGCGCGCTGGGCGAGCAGCACGTCGCGGATCACCGCCCCGCCGACCGCCGTCAGGGTCCCGATGAACACCACCGAGGCGCTGGGCAGGCCGGCGAGCTGGGCCTTCTGCGCGCCGATGACGGTGAACAGGCCGAGGGTCAGCGCGTCGAGCACCACCAGCAGCGCGGTGAGCCGGGACAGCCAGCCGGAGAAGAAGAAGGTCACCGCCGCGGTGATGGCCACGGCGGGCAGGTAGGCGCGGTTGGTCAGCGCCACCGGCGGCCCCTCGGCGAGCAGCACGTCGCGGATCAGCCCGCCGCCGAGGCCGCCGCTGACCGCGAGCAGCAGGACCCCGGAGACGGCGAAGCCCTCCCGGGCGGCCAGCAGCCCGCCGGTGAGCGCGCCGACGACGATCGCGGCGAGGTCGACCGCGGCCGGGACGCGCAGCGTCTCGGTGGCCGCCGCGAGGGTGCTCACGAGGGTCCATCCTCCCGCCCGTCCCCGCGCCGCCCGGGACCCGGCCCCCCGGACGGGTGAGACGGCGCTCGACCCGCGGCCCGGTCCGTCCGATGAGGCAGCCATGAGCAGGTCCCGGAGCGCGACGGCGGCCGGCACCCGGCTGTTCGCCGCCTACGCCGCGGCCAGCCTGGTGCCGGTCGTCGTGCTGGGCGCGGTCCTCGCGGCGGGCATCCGGCAGGACGCCGTCGACCGCGCGCTGGAGTACGGCCACGCGCAGGCCGCGGTGGTCGAGGAGATGGCCATCGCCCCGGCGCTGCGCGGGCAGGACCTCGGGACCGGGCTGACCGGTGCCGAGCGCGAGCGGCTGCAGGCGGCCACCGACCTCGCCGTCTTCCGCGGCTCGATCCTGCGGCTGCGGCTGCGGGACTTCGCCGGCACGGTCGTCTTCGCCGACGACGGCGCCACCGGTCCCGAGACCGCGCTGCCCGACTACCCCGCCGGCGAGGACGTCGTCCCCGCGGCCGGCGCCGCGTTCGCCACGGCCGCGGGAGGCGGGACCGACGTCGCCCTGCTCGACGACGACGGCCTGGCCGTGGGCCGGATGATCCGCGTCCTGCAGCCGATCGTCGCCGACACCTCCGGGCGCTCGGTCGGCGTGCTCGAGCTGCTGCTGCCCTACGACACCGTCGCCGCCCAGGTCGAGGCGGCCACCACCCGCACCTACTGGCGGCTGGGCGCCGGCCTCGGCGCGCTGTACGTGGTGCTCGCCGGGATCTCCTGGTCGACCACCCGCCGGCTGCGCCGCCAGGCCGCGCAGGCCGCCCACGACGCGCTGCACGACCCGCTGACCGGCCTGGCCAACCGCGAGCTGTTCGCCCGCCGGGTGGCCGCCGAGGTGGGCCGCGGCGCCCCGGCCGCCGTCGTCCTCGTCGACCTCGACCGGTTCAAGGAGGTCAACGACACCCTCGGCCACCACGCCGGCGACCAGCTGCTGCGCGAGGTGGGCCGGCGGCTGTCGGCCACCGTGCGGGCGGAGGACACCGTGGCCCGCCTCGGCGGCGACGAGTTCGGCCTGCTGCTGCCCGGCATGGACGACGCCGGCGCCGCCCGCGAGCTGGTGCAGCGGGTCAGCGACGCGCTGTCGGTGGAGACCGTGGTCGACGGCGTGCCGCTGGCGGTCGAGGCCAGCTGCGGCATCGCCATGCACCCGGCCGACGCCACCGACGTCGAGACGCTCATGACCTGCGCCGACGCCGCCATGTACCAGGGCAAGCGCGGCGCGACCGGCGTCGTCGTCTTCGACCCCCGCGCCACCGCCCCCTCGCCGCACTCGCCGGCGCTGCAGCACGACGTGCGCCGCGCGCTGGAGGACGGCGACCTGCGCCTGCACTACCAGCCGCAGGTGGACCTGGCCTCCGGCGCCACCGTCGGCGTCGAGGCGCTGCTGCGCTGGCAGCACCCGCAGCGCGGGCTGATCGGCCCCGGCGAGTTCCTGCCGGCGCTGGAGCAGTCCGGCGTCATGGGCGCGCTCACCGAGTGGGTGCTCCGGCAGGCGCTGGCCGACTGCGCCGCCTGGACCGCCGCCGGCGAGGACTGGACGGTCTCGGTCAACGTCTCGGTGCGCAACCTCGAGGCGCCCGGGTTCGCCGCCACCGTCGCCCGGCTCGCCGCCGCGGCCGGGGTGCCGCCGGCGAAGCTGGTCCTGGAGGTCACCGAGACCGCGCTGCCCGCCGACCTCGCCGCCGCCTCGGCCTGCCTGGCCGAGCTCGCCGCGCACGGGTTCGGCGCGGCGCTGGACGACTTCGGCGTCGGCTTCGCCAGCCTGTCGCACCTGCGCTCACTGGCGCTGGCGGAGGTCAAGGTCGACCGGGCCTTCGTCACCGGGGTGGACGTCTCGGCCGAGGACGCCGCCGTCGTGCGGTCGCTGGTCGAGCTCGCCCACGGCCTGGGGCTGTCGGTCTGCGCCGAGGGCGTCGAGACGCCCGAGGTCGCCGCCTGGCTGCGGGCGGTCGGCTGCGACCGCGCCCAGGGCTGGCTGTTCTCCCGGCCCCGCCCGTGGCCGGAACTCACCTGCGCGGTCGCGTCCGCGCCCGCCCAGGAGGTCCTCGCGTGACCCGCACCCGCCGTGCCGTCGTCGGCACCGCCGTCCTCGCCGCCACCCTCGTGACCGCCGGGTGCGGGGGAGCCGCCCCGGCCGCCGGCGCCGGCCCGGCCGCCGCCGTCACCGTCGACGAGGAGCTGCACGCCGCGCTCCCCGCCGACGTGCGCGAGGCCGGCGTCCTGACCGTGGCCAACGACCCGTCCTACCCGCCGGCGTCCTCGTTCGGCCCGGACGGGCGGACCATCGTCGGCTTCGAGCCCGACCTCGGCGCCGCGCTCGGCGACCTGCTCGGGGTGGAGGTGCGCTTCGAGGCCTCGCCGTTCGACACGCTCCTCGACGACCTCGCCGCCGACCGGTTCGACCTGGTGATGAGCGCGGTCACCGACACCGCCGAGCGCGAGCAGCAGGCCGACTTCGTCAACTACTTCCGCGCCGGCTCCTCGATCGTCGTCACGCGCGGCAACCCGCTCGGCATCCACGAGCTGGCCGGGCTGTGCGGCCGCAGCGTCGCCGTCGAGGCCGGGACCGTGCAGGTCGGGCTGCTGGAGCGGGCGCAGACCTCGTGCACGCGGCGCATCGACGTGCACGAGCTGCCCACCAACGACGACGCCCTGCTGGAGCTGCGCACCGGCCGCGCCGACGCCGTCGTCGCCGACTACCCGCCGGCGGTCTACGTGACCACCGACCCGCGGACGCAGAACAGCTACCAGCTGGTCTCCGACACCCAGTACGAGCCCGGGCTGTACGGCATCGCCGTCGCTCCGGACCGGACCGGGCTGCGCGACGTGCTCACCGAGGCGCTGCAGCGGCTGGTCGACGACGGCGTCTACCAGGAGCTGCTCGACCGCTGGGAGGTCGGGCACGGCGCCGTCGACGCGGTGACCGTCAACGGCGCCCTGCCCGCCGGCAGCTGACCCGGGCTCACTACTGGGCGGGCGCGACCTCCACCGCGGTGGCGGTGTCGTCCGGCACGGCCCCGCCCGGCGCCGCCGCGGCGCGGATTCGGGCGTCCTCGATGTGCATCGCCTCCTGCCGGTCCGCCTCCTCCTCGAGGATCGCGGCGTTCTTCCACGCGGCGGGGATGGCGAACCCGTCGACGAGGGTGACCATGTGCGGCCGCAGCTCGGCGAGCAGGGCGTTCACCGTGGCGGTCAGCGCCTTGGACCGGGCCGGGGTGAGCTGGCCGTGCTCGAGGAACCAGCCCTTGTCCGCCTCGATGGTCGACAGCGCGTAGAGGTCGCAGAGGGCCTCGAGCAGCGCCCTCGCGTCCGGGTCGGGAGTCCGCTCGATCCCGGCGACGAACGCCTCGAGGACCACCCGGTCGATGTGCGTGGACGCGGTCCGCAGCACGTGGTCCTGGACGCTGTTGAAGACCTGGAAGGGCTCCATGCCCTCGGTCGCGGCGTTCTTCCGCAGCCGCCGGATGGCGCCCTCGAGGGTGTGCTTCTCGCGGAACTCGAACGCCTTCAGCTGCCAGCCGCGGTCCCGCAGCGGCACGTCCTCGTCCCGGCCGGGGACGGCGTCGACGAGCCGGGCGATCAGGCCGCGGGCCGCCGTCCGCTCGAGGACGGTCTCGCGGACCATGTCGGCGACGAACGCGACCCGGCCCCAGCCGTCGAGGGAGCCGAACGCGTCGCGGTAGCCGGTGAGCAGGCCCTTGGCGACCAGTTGCAGCAGGACGGTGTTGTCGCCCTCGAACGTGGTGAACACGTCGGTGTCGGCCTTGAGCTGGGGCAGCCGGTTCTCGGCCAGGTAGCCGGCGCCGCCGCACGCCTCGCGGCACGTCTGGATGGTGCGGGTGGCGTGCCAGGTGTTGGCCGCCTTGAGCCCGGCCGCGCGCGACTCGAGCTCCCGCTGGGCCGCCTCGTCGACCGCCTCGCCGTGCTCGTGCACCGCCGTCTGGACGTCGTGCATGGTGCTGACCAGCTCCTCCTGGGCGAACGCCAGGGCGTAGGAGGTGGCCAGGGCCGGCAGCAGCTTGCGCTGGTGGACCAGGTAGTCGTTGAGCACGATCTCCCGGTCGCGGCCGGGGGCGGCGAACTGGCGGCGGACCTCGCCGTAGCGGACGGCGATGTCGAGGGCCAGCTTGGTCGCCGAGCCGGCCGAGCCGCCCACGCTCACCCGGCCGCGGACCAGCGTGCCGAGCATGGTGAAGAAGCGGCGGGTCTCGTTCGCGATGCCCGAGGTGTAGGTGCCGTCCTCGGCGACCTGCCCGTAGCGGTCGAGCAGCATCTCCCGCGGCACGCGGACGTGGGCGAAGGACAGCCGGCCGTTGTCGACGCCGAGCAGCCCGGCCTTCGGGCCGTCGTCGCCGATGGTGACGCCGGGCATGGGGTTGCCGTCCTCGTCGCGGATCGGCACCAGCCAGGCGTGCACGCCGCGCGGCTCGCCCTGGGTGACCAGCTGGGCGAAGACGACGGCCATCCGCCCGTCCTTCGCGGCGTTGCCGATGTAGTCCTTGCGCGCGGCCTCGTGCGGCGTGTGCAGGTCGAAGGTCCGCGTCGCCGGGTCGTACGTGCAGGTGGTGCGCAGCTGCTGGACGTCGGAGCCGTGGCCGGTCTCGGTCATGGCGAAGCAGCCGGGCAGCGCGAAGCTCATGATGTCGGGCAGGTACGCGTCGTGGTGCCGCTGCGTGCCGAGCAGCTGGACGGCGCCGCCGAACAGGCCCCACTGGACGCCGGCCTTGACCATGAGCGACAGGTCGCCGAACGCCAGCATCTCGATGGAGGTCACCGAGCCGCCGGCGTCGGCCTCGCCCCCGTACTCCTTGGGGAAGCCCAGGCCGACGCGGCCGGTGGCGGCGAGCTCGCCGGCCAGCCGGGTGATCCGCTCGCGGGCCTCCTGCACCGACTCGCCGTAGACCGGGGCGTACTTCGGGTCGCCGAGCTGCTCGCGGGCGTCGCGGCGCACGTGCGCCCACCGCCCGTCGAGCACCTCCTGGAGGCGCGCCGGGTCCACGGTGCGGGGGAGGGTGGAGGTCACTTCTTCTCCTCGGGGGTGGGGACGGGCTCTCCCGGCACCAGGCTGCGCAGCCCGGCCCAGGCGAGGTCGGTGAGGTGGGCGGCCAGGTCGGCCCGGGGCATCGGCCGGTCGGCGCGCAGCCACCAGTCGGCGGCGGCGCGGACCAGCCCGACCAGGCCGTGCCCCCAGGGCGCGGCGGCCGCGGGGTCGCGGCCGGCCTGCTCGAGCGCGACGGCCACCAGCGCGGCGGCCTGGTCGCCGACCAGGTCGGACAGCGTGCTGACCGGGTCGGCGTCGACCGGGCGGTCCAGCAGCGGGTGGGCGACGACGAAGCGGTAGAGCTCCGGGTCGGCCTCCAGGAACGCGAGGTAGGTCTCGACGGCGGCGGCCACCATCCGGCGCGGGTGGTCGGTGCTGGTCATCGCCGCGCGCAGCTTCTCGGTGAGCTGGGCCGCGACCCGGTTGCAGACGGCGACGTAGAGCTCGCTGCGGTCGGCGAAGTGCCGGTAGACGACGGTCTTGCTCGTGCCGGCCTCGGCGGCGATCTCGTCCATGCCGACGCCCGCGCCGTGCTTGCCGACCGCGGCGACGGTGGCGTCCACCAGCTGCTCGCGGCGGGCGCGGCGGTGCTCGTCCCACCGCGAGTCCCGGCGGTCGCGCCCCCGGGACGCCGTCTCGGCTTTCATGTTACCGACGGTACCGTGTACCGTCGGTACCGGCCACTCCGTCCGCCGTTCGCCCGCGAACGGCGCTCCAGGGACCCCCGGAGGTCACCGATGAGCTCGCACCGGACCCGGCGGGCCGCCGTCCTCGGCGGCAACCGCATCCCGTTCGCCCGCTCCAACTCCCGCTACGCGCAGGCGTCCAACCAGGACATGCTCACCGCGACCCTGGACGGCCTGGTCGCCCGCTTCGGGCTGCAGGGGCAGCAGGTGGGCGAGGTCGTCGCCGGTGCGGTCCTCAAGCACTCGCGCGACTTCAACCTCACCCGCGAGTCGGTGCTCGGCTCGACGCTGTCGGCCGCCACCCCGGCGTACGACGTGCAGCAGGCCTGCGGCACCGGCCTCGAGGCCGCGGTGCTGGTCGCCAACAAGATCGCCCTCGGCCAGATCGAGTCGGGCATCGCCGGCGGCGTCGACACCACCTCCGACGCGCCGCTCGCCGTCCACGAGGACCTGCGCCGCGTGCTCATCCGGCTCAACTCGGCGAAGACCCTCGGCCAGCGGCTGAAGGCACTGCGCGGCCTGCGCCCCGGCCAGCTGGTGCCCGAGATCCCGCGCAACGCCGAGCCGCGCACCGGCCTGGCGATGGGCGACCACGCCGCCATCACCGCCGAGGAGTGGCAGATCGGCCGCGAGGAGCAGGACGAGCTGACCGTCCGCTCGCACCGCAACCTCGCCGCCGCCTACGACCGCGGCTTCCTCGACGACCTGGTCACCCCCTACCTGGGCCTGACGCGCGACCAGAACCTGCGGCCGGACACCTCGCTGGAGAAGCTCGCGGAGCTGGAGCCGGTCTTCGGCGAGGGCCCCGGCGCCACCATGACGGCGGGCAACTCGACGCCGCTCACCGACGGCGCCTCGGCCGTCCTGCTGTCCTCCGACGAGTGGGCCGCCGAGCACGGGTTCCCGGTGCTCGCCCACCTCGTCGACGCGCAGACCGCGGCGGTGGACCACGTGCACGGCGGCGAGGGCCTGCTCATGGCGCCGGCCTACGCGGTGCCCGTCATGCTGGCCCGCAACGGCCTGACGCTGCAGGACTTCGACTTCTACGAGATCCACGAGGCGTTCGCGTCCACCGTGCTCTCGACGCTCAAGGCGTGGGAGGACCCGGCGTTCTGCAAGGAGCGGCTCGGCCTCGACGCCCCGCTCGGCGCGATCGACCGCGACAGGCTCAACGTCAACGGCTCCTCGCTGGCGGCCGGGCACCCGTTCGCCGCGACCGGCGGCCGCATCGTCGCGACGCTGGCCAAGACGCTGCACGAGGCCGGCCCGGGCAAGCGCGGCCTCGTCTCCATCTGCGCGGCCGGCGGCCAGGGCGTCGTCGCGATCCTCGAGTCCTGACCCCCTTCCGTGCACTTCCGCGGAAGTGCAC
>NZ_JBJGZJ010000042.1:0-23196 GCF_054050435.1 Geodermatophilus sp. SYSU D01036
GTCGCCCGCGCCCAGCAGCAGCACTGAGCGCTCCCGGCCGGGGTCCCGCGCGGGACCCCGGCCGGGAGCGCTCAGTGCTGCTGCTGGGCGCGGGCGACCAGCCGCTGGCCGAGCGAGCCGGCCTGGCTGTCGGTGAGCAACTGGGTCTGCGACTCCACCAGCCGCAGCACCGCCGGGTCCTCCCGGGCGATCTCCGAGGACTGCAGCAGGATCGTGCCTTTACCGGTGAAGTCGTACTGCCGCTCCTCGCCCGAGGCGCGGCCGAGCGCGCCGGTGAGCGCGCCGAGGAAGCTCTGGGTCATCCACTGGGCGTCGTGGTGCACCGACGGCGCCGGGCAGTCGGCCCAGCCGAGCAGCGCCTCGGGATCGGCCCGGAACGGCGGCTCGACGAAGATCACCGGCCCGTTGGACGAGGCGATGAACTTCCCCGTCCCGATGAGGGTGACGAAGCCCGGGACGATCGACTGCTTGAGCTCCAGGTCCTTGGAGAACGCGCAGAGGTTGCCGGCCTTGATCGTCAGGTTGCCGTCGTCGAGGTCGTAGGAGTTCAGGTCGAACCCGCGGTCCCCGATGAGCACCTTGCCGTGGCCCTGGGCGACCACCCAGTCCTGCACGTAGACGGGGCTGGAGAACCGGTGGGCCACCCACGCCTGCACCGAGGAGTACTCGCTGACGGCGTCGAACTGGACGTTGCCGTAGTACGCGAGCATCGCGCCCTTGCTCATGAACCACTCGCCATTGAGTGCGATGCAGAAGACGTAGGGGTTGACGTTGTCGTCGTCGGGCAGCGACTGCGCGTTGAGCGTGCTCGGCACGCCGGCCGGCGGCCCGGCGGGGGGCTGGCCGTACCCGGGCGGCGGGGGCTGCCCGTAGCCGGGCTGCGGCGGCTGCCCGTACCCCGGCTGGCCGTAGCCGGGCGGCGGGGGCTGGCCGTAGCCGGGCTGCGGCGGCTGCCCGTACCCCGGCTGGCCGTGGCCCGGCGGCGGGGGCTGGCCGTACCCGGGCTGGGGCTGGCCGCCGTAGGGGTTGCCGCCGCCGTAGGGGTTGCCGCCGCCGTAGGGGTTGTTCGGCGGGTAGGTCATCGTCGCCGTCCTCAGAACTTCTGCTCGCTGGCCTGCACGTACACCGTGCCGTGGCCGCTGATCTTCAACTGGAAGGCCTCGCCGGAGCCGCGGCCGACGACGTCGCGGAGGCCGACCCTGGCCGCGAGGTCCACCGACAGCTGGCCGACGTGGCCGACGTAGGCCTGCGGGTCGACGCCGACCTGCTGCCCGTTGAGCTGCAGGGGGAAGGCGCCGCCGTGGGCGAGCAGCGCGACCGACCCGCGGCCGTGGACGTTGGTGGTGAACAGGCCCTGCCCGGTCATGGCGCCGCTGATCGCGGACCTCAGCCCGCCGGAGCCGAGCAACTGGACGCTGGTCTGCAGGTTGGCGTCGTGCACGAGCAGCCGGTCGGCCTCGCAGACCAGCGGGGCGGCGCCGTCGAGCTCGAGGACGGTCACGTGCATGCCCTTGTAGCCGTAGAGCACCTGGCCGCTGCCCTCGGTGGCCATCATCGGGTTGGACTCCCCCGACATCGCCGCGCCGACCATGCCGCCGATGCCGCGGCCCTGGCCGTGCACCGGGCGGAAGGTGACCTGCCCGGAGTAGCCGAGCATGGCGCCGCGGCGGGCGAGCACCGGGGTGGCCGGGCCGACGTGCGCGCGCACCACCTTGCTGTTGACGGTCTCGAACGGCACGGCTCAGCGCTCCGAGGACTGGACGAGGACCAGGCCGTGCCCGGTGAAGCGGAGGGAGAAGGGCTCGCCGGAGCCCTCGCCCACGAGGGACTTCCACGAGACGCCGCTGACCAGGTTCATCGACAGCGGGCCGCGGGAGCCGACGTAGGCGTCGGGGTCGACGACCAGGTCCATGCCGGGCGCGACCTCCAGCGCCATGACCGGGCCCTCGGACACGATCGCGACCTGGCCCTGCCCGGTGACGGTCGTGGTGGCCAGGCCCTGGCCGCTGGTCACCCCGCGCAGGCCGGAGAACTGGACGTCGAGGCGCAGGTGCTCGGTGTGGGCCAGGATGTGCTCGCTCTCCACGGTGAGCGTGTCGCCGGCGAGGTCGACGACGAGCACGTCCATCGCGTCCTTGGCGAGGTACACCCGGCCGTGCCCGGTGCAGTCCATCAGCGAGATGCTCTCGCCGGCGACGGCCCGCTTGAGGGCGGCGCGCATGCCGCCGCCCCCGCCCATCCCGGAGTTCTTGAAGTCGACGTTGCCCTCGAAGGCGACCATCGAGCCGCTGGCGGCCCGGATGCGGTCCCCGTGCAGGTCGGCGTGCAGGACGCGTTTCTGGGCGGTGAGCTGTGCCAACGACGGACCTCTCGGTGCGGGGACGGGAACCGGGCGGACCGTATCCGCCTCCCCCGTCCCGCGGTAGGCCACCCGCCGCGGACGCGCGGCGGCCCCGGGGCGGGCGCCCCGGGGCCGCCGGGCGGGGCCTGCCTCAGCTCTGGCCGGCGGGCACCTCGTCGCGCTCGCCCGGCCGGTCGGCGGGCGCGACCTCGGCGCGCTCCCGCCGCGACACGACGATGCTGCTGATCACGGCGGCGACGATGAACAGCAGGCCGGTGAGGCCGGTGACGTACTCGCTGATGTGGAACCGCAGCTCGAGGATCATGATCGCCGCGAGGAAGCCGATGGCCCACATCGCGCCGTGCTCCAGGTAGCGGTACTCGTCGAGGGTCCCCTTGTCGACCATGTAGATGGTCAGCGACCGCACCCAGAAGGCGCCGATGCCCAGGCCCAGGGCGATGATGAAGATGTCGCTGCTGATGGCGAACGCGCCGATGACGCCGTCGAAGGAGAACGACGCGTCGAGCACCTCGAGGTAGAGGAACGCCGCGAACCCGGCGCCCGCGACGGCCCTGGTGGCGGTGCCGCCGGCGCCGTTGCCCGCGGTCTGCCCGGTCGGGGTGACGTCGTCGTCCTCGTCGTCGGTCTCCGGGGCCTCCATGAGCTCGTTGAGCCCGCCGATGAGCAGGTAGGTGAACAGGCCCGCGAGCCCGGACATGAGCACCGTGGCGTACTTGTCGTCGTCGGCGATCTGCGAGCCGACGTAGATGACCGCCAGGGCGATGACGATCGCGAGGTAGGGCAGCTTCCCGGCCTTGGCCAGCGGCCGCTCCAGCCACGACAGCCAGTGGATCTCCCGCTCCTCGTCGAAGAGGAAGTTCAGGAAGATCATCAGCAGGAAGATCCCGCCGAAGGTGTAGATCGCCTCGGCCGCGGCCTCGACGTTCTCGGCGTAGGCCTCCTGGTCCGACAGCGCCAGGTCCCACACCTCGGGGATCGACAGCTGCGCCGTCACCGAGACCAGGACGATCGGCAGCAGCAGCCGCATGCCGAACACGGCGATGAAGATGCCGACGTAGAGGAACAGCTTCCGCCACAGCGGGCTCATGCGGCGCAGCACCTTGGCGTTGACCACGGCGTTGTCGAAGGACAGGCAGACCTCGAGCACGCCGAGGACGGCGACGGCCAGCAGGGCCGCCGGCCCGCCGAAGAACACGGCGGTGACGAGCGCGGCGACCGTCAGACCGACGGAGAAGCCGAAGTAGCGGAGCATCAGGGGTTCCTCTCCGCCGCCGGGGGTGCCGGGCGACGACGACGACAGGGACGGGCGAGCCGGATCGGGCGGGAGGCGGGCCGGTGGTCCAACGGACCCCGGCGGGTCCCGGTTCCCACCGGCCCGCTGCGGGGCGGCGGGAGCGGCGCGTTCAGCGGACCGGGCGGCGCCGGCCGCCCGTGCCCACGTGCGGGGTCCCGGCGTGGTATCCACGGGCCTCCGGACCGCGCGGGGGCCGGACCGCCCCGCCGGACGCGGGCCACGGCGAGGGGAGGCGGTCGTGAGCGCACCGGGCGGCACCTCCTGGTGGCGGCGCGACCGCGACGCCCCCCGGCGGCAGGCCGCGGCGGCGCGGGAGGCCGCGGCCGCGGCGATGCTGGAGCTGGACGCCGCGCTGGCCGACCTGCCGGACGCGGTCGCCGCCGCCGAGGAGGTGGGGGCACCGGCGGGCGGACGACGGGCTCATCACCGCATCCCCGCCCCTGACTCGTTGGCCCGCGACTGGCGGGACCTCTCCACCCACGCCGACGCCGTCATCGGACACTACCTGCAGGCCCTCTCCGCCCACGACCCCGCAGCGGACGCCGAGCCGGGCGCGGCCCGCGCCGCCACCACGGAACTGGGCGCCGCGGCCGCCGCGCTGCGCGAGGTGCACGGCCAGGTCCAGCGCTTCCGCGACCAGTACGGCGAGGTGCTCGCCGCCGCCTCCCGCGCCCGCGCCGCGGCCGCCCGCGCGGTCTCCGCGACCCACGACGCGGTGGCCACCGCCCGCGCGGCGCTGGACGCCGCCGGCGCCGCCGGGCTGGCCGACCCCGGCCTGGACGGCGTCCTCGCCGACGCCGAGCGCCTCGCCACCGGCGCCGCCGCCGACCTGGCCGCCCGGCACGCCGCGCCCGCGCTGGACGCCGCCGAGAAGGGCCGCCGGGAGGCCGAGGCGGCGGCCGCGCGGGCGCGGGCGCTGCCGGAGCGGGCCGCGGAGGTCCGCCGCGGCGCCGCCTCCGTCCGCACCCGCCGCGAGGCCCTGGGCACCCGGCACGAGCGGCTGACGCCGGTGATGAGCGAGCTGCGCCGCCGCTACCCGCTCACCGCGTGGTCCGACGTCGAGCGCGCGCCGCAGCGGGCCGCCGAGGCGCTGGCCGAGGCCGACGAGGCGCTGACCGCGCTGGAGGAGGCGCTCGGGGCGCCGGTCCTCGACGTGCCGGCGGCCGCCGCGCTGCTGGCCCGGGTGCGGGCGGCCGCCGGCCGGGTCGACGACGAGGTCCGCGCCGCCACCGGGCGGCTGCAGCGGCTCGACGCCGTCGCCGCCGACCCCGGCTCGCTGCTCGGCGAGGTGCAGCGCGCCGTCGTCGACGCCCGGCGGTTCCTCGGCGGGCTGCCCGAGGAGCGCGCCCGCCGCTTCCGCCGCACGTTCGAGGACCTCGCCCGGCGGCTGCCGCCGCTGGAGGAGGCGGCCCGGGGCCGCCGCCCGGACTGGGGCGCGGTGCTGCGCGAGGCGCAGTCGATCGAGGACGGCCTGGACCGGCTGGTGCGGACCGCGCGGGCGGACTAGCCCGCCCGGTCGAGCAGCCAGCGGACGATCTCCTCGCCCGCGGCGGCGCCGCTGGCCGTGGTCACCGCGACCCGCGCGCCGGTCCAGCCCTGCTCGTGCAGCTCGCCGTGCGCGGGGCGGACGGCGGCGTCGGCGGCGAGCAGCATCGGCGCGTCGAGCAGGCTGTCGCCGGCGCACAGCAGCCGCGGCGCGGGCCCCTCCCCTGCCAGCAGCCGGCGCAGCCGGAGCAGCCCGGCGGCCTTGGACAGCCCGGCGGGGACGACGTACACCTTGCGGCCCTGCACCGACAGCGTCGCCCCGGCGGCGGTGACGGCCGCGCCGGTCTCCTCCAGCCAGTCCTGCGGGATCGCCTCGCGGGCGTGCGCGACCAGGTAGCAGAACAGCCCCTCGGCGGCGCGTACGGTGCGCACCCACGGCTGCCCGGCGACCGCCTCGAGCAGGGCGAGCAGCTCGGGCAGCGGCGCGGCCTGCGCGGCGGTGTCCGCCGCCCAGTCGTCCCACCCCGGGTCGCGGACGCCGTCGGCGAGCAGCACCCCGCCGTTGGCGCACAGCGCGTACCGCGGGACGACGGGCAGCCGCACCCGCCCGTACTGCGCCACGGTGCGGGTGGTGACCGGGACCAGCAGCGCCCGTCCGGCCAGCTCGGCCAGCAGCCGCCACGACGCCGGCGTCGCGTGCGACAGCGGCGCGCCGTCGAGGTGCTCGACGACCTCCAGCCCCTCGGTCGTCCCGGCCGCGGCCGCGGAGTAGATGAGCGTGCGGTCGAGGTCGACGGCGGCCAGCGGAGCCGTGAGGACCGCGGTCACCGGCCCACCGGCCGGATCAGCCCGACACAGGAGTACGGCAGGTCCGGCACCTCGACCAGCGGCACGCCGCGGGCCCGGGCCAGCGCGGCGACGTGCCGCAGGTCCTCGGCGCGGTCCGGGCGGACCAGCACCTGCCAGGGCACCCGGCGCAGCAGCACCCGCGTCGTCTCCCCCACCCCGGGCTTGACCAGGTTGACGTCGGCGATGCCGAACTCCGCGGCGATCGCCTCCACCGCGGCCCACCCGGCCCAGGTCGGCCGGCGGTCGGCGGGCGGGACGTCGTCGGCCGGCGGCCGCGCCGGGAACGCGGCGGCTACGGTGTCGACGAACAGCGCGGAGACGTCGGCGCCCGCGAGCTGGGCGTAGTACTTCGCGCCGTGGAACATGCCGGGGCCGATGAGGTCGTCGCGCAGCACCGTCCGCGACACCAGCCCGGACACCGTGCTGTTCAGGCAGGCGCTCGGGATGAGGAAGTCGTCGCGGGTGCCGTACAGCTCGGTGCACAGGCCCGGGTCGGCCAGGACGGCGAGCCGGTCGTCGAGGGCGGCGTCCTCCGGGTGCGCGGCGACCCAGCCGGCGACGGCCTCGGTGAGCTGCCGCTGGATCGCGCCCTTGCCGGTCCAGCCGTCGACGAACCGCACCGCCGACGCCGGGTGCCGGGCCAGCACGTGCGCCATCGCGACCTGGTCGATGCCGCGGCCGCGGATGATCGAGACGGTGTAGTGCGGCACCGCGACGCCGCGGGAGGCGAGGAACCAGCGGCGCAGCAGCACGCCGATCGGCGTCCCGGCGCGGGCCAGCGACACCAGCACCGGCGTCTGCCCGTGCGCGGCGGCGGCGTCCCAGACCAGCTCGCCCACCCGGGCGACGGCGTCGGCGAGCCGCCCGGCCGAGGTCTCCAGCGCGGCGGTGAACAGCGCCAGGTAGTCGTCGTCGGGCTGGTACTCGACCGGGAGCATCTCCGAGTAGTGGGTGCCCGACTGGATGGCCTCCTCGCGGTCCTCGGTGCCGCGCTCCAGCGCGACCGACGACAGGTCGGTGAGCAGCCAGGTCACCTCCTCGGGCGCGTAGGAGCCGAACCGGCCGGGGACGGCGGGCGCGAGCCGGGCGGACAGCGCGGTCATCGGGCGGGCTCCGCGACCGGCACGGGCACCAGGTGCACGGCGCGGGCGGCGAACGGGCGCAGCGCCTGCGCCATCGGCGCGCAGTCCTCCGCCGGGGCGTCCACGACCACGACGACGTCGTCGGCGCGCTGGTCGGCCCAGCGGCCGGCCGGGGGGACGGCGGCGGGGTCGGCGAGGTTGTGCACGCGGGAGACGCGCGCGGGCTCGTCGGGCGCGGGGAAGGACAGGCTGCGGCGCAGGGCGTAGCCGGGGTCGTCGGCGGCGTGCACGGGGCTCCGGGTGGTCGACTGGGTGGTGACGGGGGTGCCGGGCAGCCGCCCGGCCAGGCGCGCCGCGATCACGGTGGGCGCGTGCATGAGCTCCTCGGTGCCGAGCACGAGCACCCCGCGGCTGCCGGCCAGCTCCGGCGCGAGCGCGGCCGCGACGGCGTCGGCGGCGGCGGCCAGCCGGGCGCTGCCGGCGGGGGTCAGGCCGTGGCGGGCGGTGGTCGGGACGCCGGCCGGCCACAGGCCGGCGTGCGTCCGGACCGCGCCGGGCGCGCCGGCCGGGACCGGCGCGGGGCCGGGCAGGGCGGCGCGGGCGGCCGCGGCCCAGTCGAGGACGTCGGCGGGCAGGGCGAGCTCCGTGGTGAGGACGGCGGCGACGTCGACCCGCACGCCCAGGGCCTGCGCGCGCTCGGCGAACGCGGCGCGGGCGGCCGGGGTGCGGGCGTCGAGCAGCGTGGCGACGACGTACCGCTCGCGCGGCCAGCGGGCGTGCAGCTCGGCGACGGTGTTGAGCGCGGTGCGGCCGGAGGTGAGCTCGTCGTCGACGAGCACCAGCGGGCCGGGCGCGTCCAGCGTCACCGGCCCGGCCGGCTGCAGGGCGTGCGCGACCGCGTGCGAGTGCTCCTCCTCGAACGCGGCGGCCACCGGCACGCCCGGGTGCACGCGGCGGGTGGTGTGCAGGTAGGCCGCGCCGAGGCGGTCGGCGGCGGCGTGGCCGAGGCCGGTCGCCGTCTCGCAGTAGCCGACGACCAGGCCGGGCGCCGCGCCGTCCAGGACCGCGGCGACGGCGTCGCCGACCGCGGCCCCGGCGCCGAGGACGGCGGCCGGCGTGACGGGCACGTGCTTGCCGAGGACGCGGGAGACGACCAGGTGCGCCCGGCGCGGGTTGTCCCGCAGCGCCAGGCCGCACAGCTCGGCGAAGCGGCCGGGGTCGGCGGCGGTGACGTCGAGCAGGCGGGAGACGGTGCCGTCGAGGCCGACGGCACCGGGGAGGGTGGCGGTCACGCGCGCTGCGCCTCCCCGCCGGCGAAGACCTCGGCGAGCCGGCGCTGCCCGGTGGACAGCAGGTCGACCAGCGCGGCCTCGTCGGCGACGACGCCGTAGACCGCGGCGCGGCGGCTGATCAGCTCCGCCCACAGCGCGTGCGGGCCGATCTCGTTCATCCGCCCGTTCCCGGACACCGCGATGCCGCCCCGGCCGCGGGCCATGAGGATCTCGAGGGCGTCGTCGTACTCCGAGCGGGAGACGGTGAGCAGCGCGTTGACCACCGAGACGTGCGCCGGGTGGATGACGGTCTTGCCGAGCACGCCGTTGGCCTTGTCGAGGGTGACCTCGCGGATCAGCCCGTCGAGGTCGCCGGCGATCATCCGCTGCCGCAGGCCGCCCTCGTGCTGGTCGCTGAACGGCGTCTGGCGCAGCTGCGGCTTGAACAGCCGGGGCCCCGGGATGTGCTCCCACACCGCGCCGGTGACCACGTGCTCGCCGCCGCGGGTGAAGGTGTTGACCACGTCGGCCAGGCAGTCCCGGACGACGGCGACGTCCCAGATCGTGGTGTCGCGGTCGCGGCGCAGGCCGAACAGCCCGGACAGGTCGGTGCCGCCCACTCGCAGGCACAGCACCGACTCCCGGTGCGCCTCGACCACCGCGGCCAGCGCGGCGAGCGCGTCGGCGCGGGTCTCCCGCCAGGCGAGGTCGGGCGTCTCCAGGATCGGCATGCCGTACAGCGGCTGCCCCAGGGCGGTGGCGACCTCCTCGACCGCCGCCAGCATGGGCGCGAGCGTGGCGCCGGTGGCCTTGGGCAGGCTGAACCCGGTCAGCCGCGCCAGCGCCGGCCCGGCGGCCGACGCGATCCGGCGGATCTGCTCCGGTGTGCGCACCCGGACGAACAGCAGCGGCAGCACCGGCCGGTCGCGCTCGGCGGCGCGCCGGTCGATCCGCTGCAGCGCGGCGACGACGTTGGTCTCGGCGTCGGCGACGGCCGCGTGCGGGATGGCGTCCTCGAGGCACCAGACCATGCTGGTGGCGCCGACCGCGGCCGCGCGGGCGGCGTCGACGTCCAGCGCCGGCCGCGTGCCGGGGCTGTAGAGCGTCGCGCCGAGGGCCAGCGCCAGCACGCCGCGCGGCGTCGCCGGCCCGACCTCGCCCGGCGGGACGGCGAACAGCTGCTCGCGCTCGCCGTCGGTGAGGTGGGAGAAGTGGCGCACCGTCGGCGCCTCCTGCTGGGGGGTCACCGGAGCAGCCCCTGGGCGCGCGCCCGCCGCAGCCAGTCGGGGTACTCGGTCATGAGCCGGTCGAACAGCGCGTCGTCGCTGATCGGCCGGCGGCCCATGAGGTCGCTCTCGCTGACCGCGAAGAAGTCGGCGTTGTCGGTGTAGCGGCCCTCGAGGTCGTCCAGGCGCTGCAGGTAGCTGAACTGCCGCTCCGGGCCGATGCCCATGAACTGCCAGAACACCGGCTCGAAGGACGCCGCCTTGAGCTGCTTGGTCGCGACCGACTTGTCGCTGGGCGCGCCGTCGGTCAGGAACATGACGTAGACCGGCACCTGCGCCGGCTGGGGCTCCACGCGGTCGCGGCTGTCGCCGAAGTAGGCCTTGCGGACGGCGGCCATCGCGGCGCCGTAGCGGGTGTCGTACTCCAGCCGGTACTGCCGGGTGAGGTCGGCGATGTACTGCTGGTGGCCCTCCAGGCGCAGGCCCGGGGGCTGGTGCACGTCCTTGCCGAACAGGAAGACGTCGACCACGCCGTCGTCGTCGAAGCGCAGGCCGAGGGCGAGGACCCGCTCGGCCAGGCGCTGCACGGCGCCGGTGCGGTAGAGCTGGGCCATCGAGCCGGAGATGTCGAGGACCAGCGCGACGCGGGCGGTGTGCTCCCCCAGGCCGCGCTTCTCCAGGCTGACGCCGGCGGTCTTGACCAGGGAGAGCATCTGCGGCGCCGAGGAGGACAGCTTCTTCTCGAGGTCGACCAGCCGCTTCTTCTCCATGCTCACCGGGGCGGCGGCCGGGGGCGGGGCGGCGGTCGGGGGCGGGGCGGCGGCCGCGGGGGCGGGCTCGTCGTCGACGCTCACGCCGACGTCGGTGGCCATCCCGGCCAGGCCGGTCGTGAAGCCCTGCCCGACGGCGCGCACCTTCCACTCCGCGCCGCGGCGGTAGACCTCGGCGAACACCAGCGCGGTCTCGGGGCCGGCGGCCAGCTCGCAGCGGATCGCGGGCGCCGCGGCGCCGTCGGCGGCCACCTCGACCCCGAGCCCGGACAGCCCGCCGAAGGTGCCGGCGCCGTCGAGGGAGGCGCCGATGACGACCTTCTCGACGTCGGCGGGCAGCGCGGCCGGGTCGATGCGGACCTGGTCGACGGTGGCGCCGCCGCGGGCGGTCTTGCCGAGGTGGCGCACCGCGCCGCCGGCGCCGCTGGGCTGGTTGTAGAAGACGAAGTCGTCGTCGCTGCGGACCCGGCCGGCCGCGGTGGTGAGGAACGCCGACAGGTCGGCGTCGACGCCGGGGGCCGGCGTCCAGGTGAGCGTGACGACGACGGGGCCGGGGAGGCCGGCCTGGGCCAGCCCGACGTTGCCGCCCCGGGTGAGGACGTGGACCACTCCGGTGCCGCTCAGACGGACCGGGTGGCGGTGGCCACGGGGCGGGTGCGGTCGGGCATGACGAGGGGACCTCCGGCTTCTCGGGGGCTGGTGCTTCTCGGGGGCTGGTGCGGGCAGGGCGGGACCCCGGCGGGCGGGGTCGCCGCACCGCCGGGGGGCCGGGCCCGGACGCGGGTGCGCGTCCGGGCCCGGCGGAGGTCAGACGTTGACGCCGAAGTCCTGGGCGATGCCGCGCAGGCCGGAGGCGTAGCCCTGGCCGACGGCCCGGAACTTCCAGTCGGGGCCGTTGCGGTAGAGCTCGCCGAACACCATGGCGGTCTCGACCGAGGCGTCCTCGGTGAGGTCGTAGCGGGCGATCTCCTGGCCGTTGGCCTGGTTGACGATGCGGATGAACGCGTTGCGCACCGCGCCGAAGTTCTGCTTCCGGTTGTCGGCGTCGTAGATCGACACCGGGAAGACGATCTTGTCGCAGGTCGGCGGCACGCCGGCCAGGTTGACCTGGATGACCTCGTCGTCGCCCTCGCCCTGGCCGGTGAGGTTGTCACCGACGTGCACGACGGAGCCGTCGGGGCTGCGCAGGTTGTTGAAGAAGACGAAGCCCGAGTCGTCGGGGGTGACCTTGCCGTTGGCGTCGAGCATGATCGCCGACGCGTCGAGGTCGAAGTCGCCCCCGGAGAACGTGTTGACGTCCCAGCCGAGGCCGACGTTCACCGCGGTCAGGCCCGGCGCCTCCTTGGTCAGCGAGACGTTCCCGCCCTTGGAGAGGCTGACACCCATCAGTTGGACTCCCATGTCACCGTCGGGGAGCGCAGCGGCGGTCGCCGCTGCACTGGACACCGGATGGACCGGCGCCGCCGGGGGACGCGGGCGGAGTGCCCGGCGCGTCCCCCGGCACCGCTGCGCGGGGTGCCTGTCGGGCACCCAGCGGAGCGGACGTGTCCTGGATCGTGCCGCACGATCACCGGGAGCAACAGGCACACCGGCGTCGTCGGCCTGCCGTCCTCCCGGTGGTCACCCGCGCGTCACCCGGGGCGGCCGTCGGTGCCCTGCGTCGGCGTCGCGGCGGGGCGCTCCCCCGGCTCGTGCCGCACCGTCGGGACGCCGGTCTCCCCGGCGACCGCCGCGGCTCCCCGCGCGGGCCCGGCGTGCGGCACGGCCTCGCGGGCGTCGCGGCGGCTGCGGGCCAGGCTCGCGACCGTGGTGACGAGCAGGGTGACGACGATGACCGACAGCGACAGCCAGGTCGGGATCTCCGGGATGGCCGTGACGTGCTCGCCGCCGTTGATGAACGGCAGCTCGTTCTCGTGCAGCGCGTGGATCAGCAGCTTGACCCCGATGAAGCCGAGGATGACCGCCAGGCCGTAGTGCAGGTAGACCAGCCGGTCGAGCAGGCCGTCGATGAGGAAGAACAGCTGCCGCAGGCCCAGCAGCGAGAAGGCGTTGGCGGTGAAGACGAGGAAGGTCTCCTCGGTCAGCCCGAAGATCGCCGGGATCGAGTCGACGGCGAAGAGGATGTCGGCGCTGCCGATGGCGACCAGGGCGATGGCCAGCGGGGTGATGTACCGCTTGCCGTCCAGCCGCGCGGTCATCCGGTCGCCGTGGTAGTCCGGCGTCGTCGGGACGACCCGGCGGACCAGCCGCAGGAAGCCGTTCTCCTGGAACTCCTCGTCCTCGTCCCCGCCGGCCCGCGCCTGGGCGATCGCGGTGTAGATGAGGAATGCGCCGAACAGGTAGAAGACCCAGCTGAAGTTCTCGATCGCCGCGGCGCCGAGGAAGATGAACACCGTCCGCAGGACCAGGGCGAACGCGATGCCGAACAGCAGCACCTTCTGTTGCAGCTCCCGGGGCACCGCGAAGCTGGCCATGATCAGGACGAAGACGAAGAGGTTGTCGACCGACAGGCTCTTCTCGGTGATGTAGCCGGCGAAGTACTCCCCGCCGTACGTGCCGCCGGCGAAGACCCACACGCCGACGCCGAACAGCACCGCGATCGCGACGTACACCGCCGACCAGGTGGCCGCCTCCTTCAGCGACGGGGCGTGCGGCGTCCGCACGTGGCCGATGAAGTCGAAGACGATCATGGCCACGATGGCGGCGATCGTGATCGCCCAGACGAAGAAGGGGACGTCCAACGCAGGTACCTCCGGTCCACTGGCAGCAGTCAGCACCGGAGGTCTCTCCCACCGGCCGCGACCGCGGCCGGCCGGTGACGCCGGGGTACGTGTACCCGTGCTGACGACGTCACCGCGGGCGGGATACTCCCCTCCACGGCTCCCCGGGCACGGCGCAGCGCTCCCGGCGGAGTCACAGGGCACAACGGACGAGGGGCGCCCGGGGTTCCCGGGCGCCCCTCTCCCCGCGGGACGGGGGTCAGCTCACCCCTGCGGCGCGGCCAGGTAGGCGGCGCGGGCGCCGGCCAGCAGCCCCGCCCGCTCGGACGCGTCGAGGTACCCGTCGCGGACCTGGGCGTCCACCGCGGCGGCGTACTGCGCCAGGTAGCCGTCGACCGAGCCGTAGCGCCGGGCCAGCTCGGCCGCGGTGTAGGGCTGCCAGCCGCCCCAGTTGCCGCACACGTCGGTGATCGACGTCGTCCCGACCGGAGCCAGCGCGACCGGGACCGGCCGGCCCAGCGGCACGACGGCGTCGGGGAAGCGCACCCCGCCGACCGGCTGGGCGGTCCCCGGGTCGGTGCGCGGGACCTGCAGCTCGACGCCGGGCAGGTCGTTGAAGGACTGCCGGTCCCCGGCCGGCGCGGGCTGCAGGGCGAAGACCGCCGACGGCGGGAGCAGTCGCCGGTCGCCCTGGCCGGGGTGCCGCACGACCTCGGTCACGTCGGCGAGCAGCGTGCGCAGGTGCGGGTTGTAGGAGATCGGGTTCCGCGGGACGGGCGTGCCGCCGTTGCACCGCAGCTGGCCGAAGACGACGGCGTCAGCGTAGGCGGCGACGCCGGCGTGCGGGGCCGGCCAGTCGTAGCGGACGACGTCGCGCGGGCGGTCGGCGGTCGCGGTGACGCTCGCGCGGAGCCGGTGGTAGTCGGTGTAGGTGGCGACGTCGACGAACAGCGGGTCGCTCCGGTCCCGGGTGAGGATCTGGTCGTAGGTCAGCGGGACGCCGTCCTCGAGCACGTAGGGCCGCTGCGCGGCGCCGCCGGCGAGCTCGTTGACCGCCAGCCAGTTGCCGGCGCCGGAGACGGCGACCGCGGCGTCGTACACCCCGCGGCCGGTGCGGTCGTCGGCGTTGAAGCCCTCGGCGACGAAGGTGTCGACGAACCACGCGCTCTGGCTGATGCCGGCGAGCACCGAGGCGCGGTAGACCGGCAGGGCGGTCCCCGACGGCCGCGGCGCGGTGCCCTCGAGCAGCCGGCCGAGGTCGCGCACGATCACCTCGCCGACGCCCTGGGCGGTCGCGGGCACCCCGGGCGAGATGCCGGTCTCCCACTGCACCCGCGCGTAGGACAGGTCCTGACCGGCCAGCCAGCCGTTGCCCAGGCCGTCGGGGTAGACCGAGCCGACCGGGCTGGCGTCCCCGGCCAGCGGGAAGCCGAGCACGGACAGCAGCACGGCGGGCCGCCCGCGGTTCTCCGCCTCGACCAGGACGACGTCGCTGCCGCGCCCGTCGGCGGGGGCGATCAGCTCGAACTCACTCGTGTAGGGCACCAGGCCCCGGGCGTCCCGCGGCAGCCCGGCCAGGCCGGCGACCTGCTCGCGCGGGTCGACGACGCCGGAGACGGTGCCGGTGGTGCGGGTCCACGCCTCCCCGCCGACGGTGACCGGGGCGCTCGTGGCGCTGACGGCGGTGATCGCCGACGCCAGCGGGACGGGGCCCCCGCCGCCGGGCGCGGCCGTCGCCGGGGCGGTCACGCCCACCGACAGGACCGCGAGCGCGGCGGCGACGAGCCCGCGCCGCAGGGCACGGCGCGGGGAACGGGAGACGGTCACGCGGAGGACTCCTTCGTCCGGGACGGGTGCGGTCCCGAACGTAACGTTCCTGCGACGTGTGTCACACGCGGGGTCGAGGCCCCGCCCGCGCCGCCTCACGCGTGGGCGGCGTCGAACTGGCGCAGCTCCTTCTTCAGCTCGGCGAGCTCGTCGCGCAGCCGGGCGGCCACCTCGAACTGCAGCTCCCGGGCGGCGGCCAGCATCTGCTCGTTCATCTGCGTGATGAGGTCGGCCAGCTCCGAGCGTGGCAGGCCCTGGACGTCGATCGCGCCGGCCTTGGACCGGCCCTTCGACGACAGCCCCGGCACCGGCGCCTTCCCCCGCGACTGCTGCCGGCCCGACCCGCCGATCAGCTCGGTGGCGGCCTCGGCGTCCTCGGACTCGCGGTAGATGCCGTCGAGGATGTCGACGATCTTCTTGCGCAGCGGCTGCGGGTCGATGCCGTTGGCGGTGTTGTAGGCGATCTGCTTCTCGCGGCGCCGGTTGGTCTCGTCGATCGCCTGCGCCATCGACGGGGTGACCTTGTCGGCGTACATGTGCACCTCGCCGGACACGTTGCGCGCCGCGCGGCCGATGGTCTGGATCAGCGAGGTGGTCGACCGGAGGAAGCCCTCCTTGTCGGCGTCGAGGATCGCCACCAGCGACACCTCGGGCAGGTCGAGGCCCTCCCGCAGCAGGTTGATGCCGACCAGCACGTCGTACTCCCCCTGCCGCAGCTCGCGCAGCAGCTCCACCCGGCGCAGGGTGTCGACCTCCGAGTGCAGGTAGCGGACCTTGATGCCGAGCTCGAGCAGGTAGTCGGTGAGGTCCTCGGCCATCTTCTTGGTCAGCGTGGTGACCAGGACGCGCTCGTCCTTCTCGGTGCGCTCGCGGATCTCGCCCACCAGGTCGTCGATCTGGCCCTTGGTCGGCTTGACCACGACCTCCGGGTCGACCAGGCCGGTGGGGCGGATGACCTGCTCGACGAACTCGCCGCCGGTGCGGCCGAGCTCGTAGGGGCCCGGGGTGGCCGACAGGTAGACCGCCTGGCCGATCCGGTCGGTGAACTCCTCCCACTTCAGCGGGCGGTTGTCCATCGCCGAGGGCAGCCGGAAGCCGTGCTCGACCAGCGTGCGCTTGCGGCTCATGTCGCCCTCGTACATGCCGCCGATCTGCGGCACGGTCACGTGCGACTCGTCGATGACGAGCAGGAAGTCGTCGGGGAAGTAGTCGATGAGACAGGCACCCGCGCTGCCCGGCGCCCGCCCGTCGATGTGCCGGCTGTAGTTCTCGATGCCGGAGCAGAAGCCGACCTGGCGGATCATCTCGATGTCGTACGTGGTGCGCATGCGCAGCCGCTGCGCCTCGAGCAGCTTGCCCTGCTTCTCCAGCTCGGCCAGCCGCTCCTCGAGCTCGGCCTCGATGGTGCGGATCGCCCGCTCCATCCGCTCCGGGCCGGCGACGTAGTGGCTGGCCGGGAAGACGAACAGCTCCTGGACCTCGCGCACGACCTCGCCGGTGAGCGGGTGCAGGTAGTACAGCCGCTCCACCTCGTCGCCGAACATCTCGATCC
This sequence comes from Geodermatophilus sp. SYSU D01036, assembly GCF_054050435.1. NCBI lineage: Bacteria > Bacillati > Actinomycetota > Actinomycetes > Geodermatophilales > Geodermatophilaceae > Geodermatophilus > Geodermatophilus sp. SYSU D01036. The sequence goes on from NZ_JBJGZJ010000042.1 coordinate 16,439, forward strand.
GGACGGCGAGCTCCTCGTACACCGGGAAGACCTCGATCGTGTCGCCGCGCACGCGGAAGGTGCCGCGGGTGAACGCCAGGTCGTTGCGGGTGTACTGCTCGGTGACCAGCGTGCGCAGCAGGTCGTCGCGGTCGCGCTCCTCCCCCACCGAGATCTTCAGCGCCCGGTCGACGTACTCCTGCGGCGTGCCCAGGCCGTAGATGCAGGAGACGGTGGAGACCACGACGACGTCCCGCCGGGTGAGCAGGCTGTTGGTCGCCGAGTGGCGCAGCCGCTCGACCTCCTCGTTGATCGAGGAGTCCTTCTCGATGTAGGTGTCGGTCTGCGGGACGTACGCCTCGGGCTGGTAGTAGTCGTAGTACGACACGAAGTACTCGACGGCGTTGTCCGGCAGCAGCTCGCGGAACTCGTTGGCCAGCTGCGCGGCGAGCGTCTTGTTCGGCGCCATCACCAGGGTGGGCCGCTGGACCTGCTCGATCAGCCACGCCGTGGTGGCCGACTTCCCGGTGCCGGTGGCGCCGAGGAGCACGGTGTCCCTCTCGCCGGAGTTCACCCGCTCCGCGAGGGCCTTGATCGCCGCCGGCTGGTCGCCCGAGGGCTGGAACTCGCTGACGACGCGGAAACGCCCCTGGGTGGGCCGGATGTCGGAGGTCGCGCGCACGGGGACGACGGTACGACCGCCCGGTGACAGGACGCCGCGAGTGACGGGTGGTGATCACGGGACCGACGGGGCGTGTCGCTTGCGGACGCGTCACCCTCGTGCTCGTGCTCGACCCCCGGACCCGCTAGCGTGCCCTCCTGCAGGCGCGGTGCCGCGCCGGGGACCAGTGCCACCCGGGATGCCCGGACGAGGTCGGACCCCGGCGCCCCGCGCCTCGGTACCTGGTGTGCCCGGCCCCGCGCCGGGGCGCGCCGGACCCGCACACGACGCCCTCCGCGGCTCCCGCCGCGGAGGGCGTCGTCGTCCCCGGAGTCGTCCCCGGAGTCGTCCCCGGAGTCGTCCCCGGGGCCCGCTGCCGGGCCGCGGCGTGATGTCCGCCGCGTCAGGTGTGGAGCCGCCCGGATGGGGCTAAGGAGCCCGCGGGCACCCGTGCCCCGACCCCCCTCCGACGGCCGCGGCGGGGGGCCACCGCGCCCTGGACCGCCGAGGGGCGCCCGCGCAGGAGGAAACACGTCGATGACCCAGGTGTGGCCCGGAACCGCCTACCCACTGGGTGCCACGTACGACGGCACCGGGACCAACTTCGCCCTGTTCAGCGAGGTCGCCGAGAAGGTCGAGTTGTGCCTGTTCGACGAGCAGGGCAACGAGGAGCGGATCCGGCTCCCGGAGATGGACGGCTACGTCTGGCACGCCTTCCTGCCCGGCATCCAGCCCGGGCAGCGCTACGGCTACCGCGTGCACGGCCCCTACGACCCGGAGAACGGGCAGCGCTGCAACCCCAACAAGCTGCTGCTCGACCCCTACGCCAAGGCGATCGACGGGTCGATCGACTGGGACGAGGCCTGCTTCGGCTACCGGTTCGGCAGCGGGGAGCGCAACGACGACGACTCGGCGCCGCACATGCCGAAGTCGGTCGTGATCAACCCCTACTTCGACTGGGGCGTCGACCGCCCGCCGAGGACCCCGTACAACAAGACGGTCATCTACGAGGCCCACGTCAAGGGGCTGACGATGACCCACCCGCGCATCCCCGAGGAGCTGCGCGGCACCTACGCCGGCATCGCCCACCCCGCGGTGATCGAGCACCTGCAGTCGCTGGGCATCACGGCGATCGAGCTCATGCCGGTGCACCAGTTCGTGCAGGACGACACGCTGCTGCAGAAGGGCCTGCGCAACTACTGGGGCTACAACACGATCGGCTTCTTCGCGCCGCACAACGAGTACGCGCAGCAGACCGACGGCCAGCAGGTGCAGGAGTTCAAGGGCATGGTCCGGACGCTGCACGAGGCGGGCATCGAGGTCATCCTCGACGTCGTCTACAACCACACGGCCGAGGGCAACCACATGGGCCCGACGCTGTCGTTCAAGGGCATCGACAACCGGACGTACTACCGGCTGGTCGAGGGCGACGAGCAGTACTACATGGACACCACCGGCACCGGGAACTCGCTCAACGTCCGCACCCCGCAGGCGCTGCAGCTGATCATGGACTCGCTGCGCTACTGGGTGACCGAGATGCACGTCGACGGCTTCCGCTTCGACCTCGCGTCCACCCTCGCCCGCCAGTTCCACGAGGTGGACCGGCTCTCGGCGTTCTTCGACCTGGTGCACCAGGACCCGGTCGTCAGCCAGGTGAAGCTCATCGCCGAGCCGTGGGACATCGGCGACGGCGGCTACCAGGTGGGCAACTTCCCGGCGCTGTGGACCGAGTGGAACGGCAAGTACCGCGACACCGTCCGCGACTTCTGGCGCGGCGAGGACGCCACCATCGGCGAGTTCGCCAGCCGCATCTCCGGCTCGGCCGACCTCTACAAGCACTCCGGGCGCCGGCCGGTGGCGAGCATCAACTTCGTCACCGCGCACGACGGGTTCACCCTCAACGACCTCGTCTCCTACAACGAGAAGCACAACGAGGCCAACGGCGAGGACAACAACGACGGCGAGAGCCACAACCGCAGCTGGAACTGCGGCGTCGAGGGCGAGACCGACGACCCCGAGGTGCTCGCGCTGCGCGCCCGGCAGCGGCGCAACTTCCTCGCCACGCTGATGCTCAGCCAGGGCGTGCCGATGCTGCTGCACGGCGACGAGCTCGGCCGCACGCAGCGGGGCAACAACAACGGCTACTGCCAGGACTCCGAGCTGACCTGGATCGACTGGGAGTCGGTCGACGAGGGGCTGCTGGAGTTCACCAAGCTGGTCACCCGGCTGCGCACCGAGCACCCGACGTTCCGCCGCCGCCGGTTCTTCCACGGCCGGCCGGTGCGCCGGGAGGAGGGCGACCCGGTGCAGGACGTCGCCTGGTTCACCCCCTCCGGCGAGCTGATGAGCGACGAGGACTGGGACGCGGGCTTCGCCAAGTCGCTGGCCATGTACCTCAACGGCCACGGCATCCGGGAGACCGACGAGCGCGGCGAGGACGTCGTCGACGACTGCTTCTACCTGGCGTTCAACGCCCACCACGAGCCGATCGACTTTACCGTGCCGCCGTCGGAGTACGCCGAGGGCTGGACGGTCGTCGTCGACACCGCCGAGATGGGGGAGGTGGAGCCGGTGCAGGTCAAGGCCGGCGACGTCCTCACGGTGGCCGCCCGCGCCACCGTCGTGCTGCAGGCCGCCCCGTGAGCCAGCACGACGACAGCCAGTCCGACGACGACGTCCAGCGGCGGCGGGCCACCCCCGCGGCGACCTACCGGCTGCAGGTGACCGCCGAGTTCACCCTCGACGACGCCGCCGCCGTGGCCGGCTACCTCGCCGACCTCGGCGTCACCCACGCCTACTCCTCCCCGCTGCTGCGCTCGGCCGCCGGCAGCACGCACGGCTACGACACCGTCGACCACGCGCACGTCGACGAGCCGCGGGGCGGGCAGGAGGGCTTCGACCGGTTCGTCGCCGCGCTGCACGAGCACGGGCTGGGCCTGGTGCTCGACCTGGTGCCCAACCACATGGGCGTGGCCGACCCGGCCGAGGCGCCGTGGTGGTGGGACGTGCTGCAGCACGGCCGCGACAGCGCGCACGCGTCCGCGTTCGACGTCGACTGGGACTTCGGCAACGGGCGCATCCGCATCCCGGTGCTGGGCTCCGCCGACGACGTCGCGAAGCTGGAGGTCGTCCACACCCCCGACGGCACGGGCGAGCTGCGCTACTACGACAACCGCTTCCCGCTCGCCCCCGGGACCGGCGAGGGCACCCCGCAGGAGGTGCACGACCGGCAGCACTACGAGCTGGTCGACTGGCGGCGCGCGGACACCGACCTCAACTACCGGCGGTTCTTCGCCATCAACACCCTCGCCGGGCTGCGGGTGGAGGACCCGGAGGTCTTCCGCGCCACCCACGAGCTGGTGCTGCGACTGGTCGAGCAGGGCGCCGTCGACGGACTGCGGATCGACCACCCCGACGGCCTGGCCGACCCGAAGGGCTACCTGGACCGGCTGGCCGAGGAGTCGGGCGGCCGGTGGACGGTGGTCGAGAAGATCCTCGAGCCCGGCGAGGACCTGCCGGAGAGCTGGCGGGCGGCCGGCACCACCGGTTACGACGCGCTGGCCGAGGTCGACGACGTCCTGGTCGACCCGGCCGGCGAGGCGGCGCTGACCGCGCTGGACACCGAGCTGTCCGGCCGGGCGGTCGACTACGGACAGCTGGTGCACGACTGCAAGCGCGAGGTCACCGACGGGATCCTCGGCTCCGAGGTCGCCCGCCTGGTGCGGGTGATCGGCGCGCTGCCGGGCGTCGACGTCGAGACGGAGAAGGAGGCGCTGGCCGAGCTGCTGGCCTCGTTCTCCGTCTACCGCACCTACCTGCCCGACGGCCGCGAGCACCTCGACGCCGCCGTGGGCGACGTCCGCGACCGCCGTCCCGACCTGGTCGCCGCGGTGGACGCGCTGCACCCCGTACTGGCGCAGGCCGGCACCGAGGCGGCCACCCGGTTCGAGCAGACCAGCGGCCCGGTGATGGCCAAGGGCGTCGAGGACAGCGCCTACTACCGCTGGGCCCGGTTCGTGGTGCTCAACGAGGTCGGCGGCGACCCGGCGCGCTTCGGCAGCACCCCGGAGGAGTTCCACGAGGCGCAGGCGCGCCGGCTGGAGCGCAAGCCGGAGTCGATGACGACGCTCACCACGCACGACACCAAGCGCAGCGAGGACACCCGGGCCCGCCTCGCCGTCCTCGCCGAGGTGCCGACCGAGTGGGCGGACCTGGTCCGCGGCTGGCTGTCCCGCCACCCGCTGCCCGACCGGCCCCTGGCGCACCTGGTGTGGCAGAACCTGGTCGGTGCCTGGCCACTGTCCCGCGACCGGGCGCACGCCTACGCCGAGAAGGCCGCCCGCGAGGCCGGGCAGTCGACCACGTGGACCGACGTCGACGAGGCGTTCGAGGCGCAGCTGCACGCGATGGTCGACGCCGCCTTCGACGACGAGGCCACGAACCGCGAGATCGAGGCGTTCGTCGCGCGGATCGCCCCGGCCGGCCGGTCCAACGGGCTGGCGCAGAAGCTGCTGCAGCTGACGATGCCCGGCGTCCCGGACGTCTACCAGGGCACCGAGCTGTGGGACCACTCGCTCGTCGACCCCGACAACCGCCGCCCGGTCGACTACGACCAGCGGCGCGCGCTGCTGGCCCGGCTCGACGGCGGGGAGCTGCCCGAGGTCGACGAGGCCGGCGCGGCCAAGCTGCTCGTCGTCTCGCGGGCGCTGCGGCTGCGGCGGGACGAGCCCGGGCTGTTCACCGGCTACACCCCGGTGGCCGCCACCGGGTCGGCCGCGCAGCACGTCGTCGCCTTCGACCGTGGGTCCGGGGAGCAGGGCGGCGCGGTGACCGTGGCGACCCGGCTGCCGGTCGCGCTGGCCGCCACCGGCTGGGGCGACACCGCGCTGGCGCTGCCGACCGGCGCCTGGCGCGACGTGCTCACCGGCACGCGGGTCGTCTCCGACGCCGGCGGCGCGCCCGTCGGCGAGCTGCTGGCCCGGCTGCCGGTGGCCCTGCTCGTCCGAGAGTGAGACGGAGGTCACGGCGGCGCCGGCCGGCGCCGCCGTGACCTGCACCTCCCCCCCGGCCGCCGGGCGCGCGCCGCCGCGGGGACGCCGGGCGACACGCCGTGACGGGTGGGGCGGGTGTGCCGTCTCGTGATGCGACCGTTACGTTTGCTCCCGCACGCGGGCCAATGACTGCCGCGTGCCGGAGCCGGTCCGCCGAACCCCGTCCGCCGGGCTCCGTTCCTCCTGCACAGCCAGGACGGGGGTGGGGGACCCACTTCGGCGCCTGCACCGCGGTCACGGGGGGACCGGACGCAGCGCCTCGGGGTGAAGCCGCGCTCTGCGCGGCCGGGGCACCGATCGCTCCGAACCCGACAGCTCACCTCGCAGGCGGCGGATCGGAGATCCCCCATGCGCACGTCCACGTCCCTGCTCCGCCGTGCCCTCGTGACGACCGGCGTGGCCGCAGCCGCGATCGGCGTCGCCGCCGGCCCGGCCTCGGCCGCCGCCCCGAACGACTGGGACGCCGTCGCCCAGTGCGAGTCCAGCGGCAACTGGAGCATCAACACCGGCAACGGCTACTACGGCGGCCTGCAGTTCAGCCAGTCCACCTGGGCGGCCTTCGGCGGCACCGAGTACGCCGCCCGCGCCGACCTGGCCACCAAGGCGCAGCAGATCGCCGTCGCCGAGCGCACGCTCGACGTCCAGGGCCCGGGTGCCTGGCCCACCTGCGGCAAGGGCCTGAACCCGGACGCCCCGGAGGCCGGCTCGCCGGCCGCCGCGCCCGCCGCCGCGCCCGCCCCGGCCGAGCCCGCCCCGGCCGCCCGCGCCGGCGAGTCCGCCGCCGGTGCCTCCGGCGGCTCGTACACCGTCCGGTCCGGCGACACGCTGGGCAAGATCGCCCGAGCCCAGGGCGTCGAGGGCGGCTGGAAGGCCCTCTGGTCGGCCAACAACGGCACGGTCAGCGACCCGAACAAGATCTACGTCGGGCAGGAGCTGCAGCTGCCGTGACCCGTGGCGGGGGGGGGGGGGGGGGGGGGGGGGGGGGGGGGGGGGGGGGGGGGGGGGGGCGGGGGGGGCGGGGGGGGCGGCGCCGGGCCCGGGACGGCCGCTCGGCCCGACCCGCCACC
>NZ_JBJGZJ010000043.1:0-20924 GCF_054050435.1 Geodermatophilus sp. SYSU D01036
TGTTTGGGGCGGCCGCGCGCCCCCCCGCCCCCCCGCCCCCCCCCCCCCCCCCCCCCCACGCCGCCCCCGCGGGGGGGGGCCCGGGGGCCGGCCCCCCCCCCCCGGGCCCCTCGTTGCGTTCCGCGGGCTAGTGCCCCGTGGCCGCGGCCCGCCGGCGGGCCAGCGCGTCGACGCTGGCGGCCAGCAGCAGGACTCCACCGGTGATGATGAAGTTCAGGTACGCCTCGGTGCCCAGCAGGCCCAGGCCGTTGGCGATGATCGCCACGACCAGGCCACCGAGGACGGCGTCACGCACCCGCCCCCGGCCACCGAAGAGGCTGGTGCCACCGATGACCGCAGCGCCGACGGCGTAGAGCAGCGTGTTGCCGCCGCCGGAGCCCGGCGCCACGGAGCCGAGGCGGGCCGCCGCGACGATGCCGCTGATCGCGGCCAGCGTCGAGCCGATCACGAAGACGCTCACGCGGATCCGCGTGACGTTGATGCCGGCGCGCCGGGAGGCCTCCGCGTTGCCGCCGACCGCGTAGACGTGCCGGCCGAAGCCCGTCCGGCCGAGCACGAAGGTCAGGAACAGCAGCAGGATGACCACGAGCGGGATCGCGTACGGGATGCCGGCCAGCACCACACCGGGAGCCGGGGCGCGGTCGACGCTCAGCACCGCCGTCACCAGGACGACGACCGCGGCGATCACGCCGATCCGGACGAGCACCACCGCGAGCGGGGCGTGCGCGAGGCCCTTGGCCTTCTGCACGCGGAACCGGTTGAGCTGCAGCGCGGCGTAGGCGGCGATGGTCAGCAGGGCGAGGACCCAGCCGAGCGCGACCGGCACGTTCTTGTCGCTGATCGCCGAGATCACCGGGTCGCGCACCGGCACCGTGCCGCCCTCGCCGATGAGCCGCAGGGTGAAGCCCTGCCAGCCCAGGAACAGCGCGAGGGTCACGACGAACGACGGGATGCCGACCATCCCGACGAGGCTGCCGGTGAACAGGCCGATGACCACGCCGGTGACGATGGCCGCCAGGACCGCCACCCACCACGGTGAGCCGGCGTCGGCGAGCAGCTTGGCCATGACCGCGGCACAGACGCCGCTGACCACGCCGGCGGACAGGTCGATCTCGCCCAGCAGCAGGACGAAGACCAGCCCCATCGCCAGGATGATGATCGGCGCGGCCTGGTCGGCCAGGTTCGCCATGTTCCGCGGCGTCAGGAAGGTCTCGGGCCGCAGCGCGAAGAACAGCAGCCCGAGGACGACGATGCCGAGGATGGCCGGCAGCGCGCCGAGGTCACCGCCGCGGACCCGGTCGAGGTAGGCCCGGACGGTCGCGCCGAGGGTGTCCGCGCTGCGGTCGGCCTCGAAGCCCGACGGGGCACCGCCCGGCTCCTGCGAGCTGGTCGGCGTGGAGATGGTGCTGGACACGGGTCAGACCTCCACGGCCGCGGCGTCGGCGGGTGCGATGCCCAGGTTGCCCGACCGGCCCGCCGTGATGAGCTCGATCACCTGGGGCCGGTCGACCTGCGAGATCGGCACGTCGGCCGCCATCCGGCCCAGGTACAGGGCGGCGACGCGGTCGGCCACCTCGAAGACGTCGACCATGTTGTGGCTGATGAAGACCACGGCGTGGCCGGTGTCGGCCAGCCGCCGGACCAGGTCGAGCACCTGCCGGGTCTGCGCGACGCCGAGGGCGGCGGTCGGCTCGTCGAGGATGACGAGCTTGGACTCCCAGAGCACGGCCTTGGCGATGGCGACCGTCTGGCGCTGACCGCCGGAGAGGCTGGAGACCAGCTGGCGCACGGACTTCAGGGTCCGGACGGAGAGCTTGCTGAGGGTCTCCCGGGCGGCCACCTCCATGGACGTCTCGTCGAGGAGGATGCCGCTCTTGCGCTCGCGGCCGAGGAACATGTTCTGGACGACGTCGAGGTTGTCGGCCAGCGCGAGGTCCTGGTAGACGACCTCGATGCCGAGGGCGGCGGCCTCGCGCGGCCCGCCGACCGTGACCGGCCGGCCCTCGAAGAGGAACTCCCCGGAGTCGATGGCGTGGATGCCGGCGATGGACTTGATGAGCGTGCTCTTGCCCGCCCCGTTGTCGCCGACGAGCGCGGTGACCTGGCCGGGGTAGACCTTCATGTGCACGTCGTGCAGGACCTGGATGGCGCCGAAGCTCTTGTTGACGCCGCGGAGTTCCAGGGTGGGGGTGCCGTCCTGGGGACGGTCGGTGGGAGCGGACACACCGGGCCTCTCGGTCGCGCTGGGGGGGCTACGGCAGCAGCCGCCGGGGCGTCCCATGATGGGCGCCCCGGCGGCTGGTGACCACTAGGAGATGCCGAGCTCCTGGCACGCGGCGGCGAAGTCGCCGGTGCACAGCTCCTCGGCGGTCACGAACTCGTCGTCCACGACGTCCTTGACGTTGTCGCGGAAGATCGCCTGCGGGGTGAGCAGGACCGACGGGACGTCGCGGCCGCCCTCGGTGTCCTCGACGGTGCCGGTGGTCTCGCCCTCCTCGCCGTTGATCAGCGAGACGGCCAGCTCGGCCAGCGCGTTCGCCTCGTCACGGACCGACTTGTAGACCGTCATGCACTGGTCACCGTTGAGGATGTTCTGCAGGCCCTCGACGGTGGCGTCCTGGCCGGTCACGTTGTTCGCACCGGCGGCGTTGTTGCGGCCGAGGATCTGGATGACCGAGTTGGCGAGGCCGTCGTTGGCGGCCAGCACACCCTGGATGTTGCCGTTGGCCTGGGTGTACATCTGCTCGAAGATCGTCGCGGCCTGCTGGTTGTCCCAGTCCGGCACGGCCTGCTCGGCGACCTGGGTGTACTGGGTCAGCGGGTCGAGGACCTCGTGCGCGCCCGAGGAGAACAGCGTCGCGTTGTTGTCGTCCGGCGAGCCGTTGAGGAACGCGATGTTGCCCTGGGTGACGCCGTTGGCCTCGAGGCACTGCTGCAGGCCCTGGCCCTGCAGCCGGCCGACCTCGGTGTTGTCGAAGGAGACGTAGTACTCGGCCGAGCCACCGAGGGTGAGCCGGTCGTAGTCGATCGTCTGGACGCCCTCCTGGGCGGCCTGCTCCTGGATCTGCGCACCGGAGGCCGAGTCGAGGTTGACGATCGCGAGGACGGTCGCGCCCTCGGTGATCATCTGCTCGGCGATCGTCGCCTGCCGCTGGGCGTCGCCCTCGGCGTTCTGGATGTCGTACTCGACACCGGCCTCCTCGAAGGCCGCCTCGAGGTAGGGGCGGTCGAAGTTCTCCCACCGCACCGAGGACTCGGTGTCGGGGAGGATCACGCCGACCTTGCCGGCGGCCTCGCCGCCACCGCCGCCGCCGCTGTCGCCGCCGCCGCTGTCGCCGCTGTCGCTGCCACACGCAGCGAGGCTGAAGACCAGGGCGGCCGCCAGGGCCGTCATCGTGGTGCGCCGTCGCGCCATGGATGGGTCCACCGTTCCGTCGGGAATCTGCAGAAGTGCGGCGGCCAATATGCGCCCCTGGTCACACGGGTTGCAAGCCCGGGTCGGTGGCGTTGCCGGACCGTGACCTCCGTCCGGGTGAGGTGCCGCGGGCCCCGGTGCCCCGCGCGGGTCGGGTCGCGCTTGGAGCGGCTGTTACCGGCGGGTAACTTCACCTGCGCCGTCCCCGTGCCCGGGCCGGCTCCCACTGCTGCGGAGGTCCCATGTCCCGCTCGCTGCGTGAGGTCGTCTTCGTCGACGGCGTACGCACCCCCTTCGGCAAGGCCGGCCCGAAGGGCATCTACGCGGAGACGCGCGCCGACGACCTGGTCGTGCGCGTGATCCGCGAGCTGCTGCGCCGCAACCCGGCGCTTCCGGCCGACCGGGTCGACGAGGTGGCCATCGCCGCCACCACCCAGATCGGCGACCAGGGCCTGACCATCGGCCGCACCGCCGCGCTGCTCGCCGGGCTGCCGAAGTCGGTGCCCGGCTACGCGATCGACCGCATGTGCGCCGGCGCGATGACCGCCGTCACCACCACCGCGAGCGGCATCGCCTTCGGCGCCTACGACGTCGCCATCGCCGGCGGGGTGGAGCACATGGGCCGCCACCCGATGGGCGAGGGGGCCGACCCCAACCCGCGGTTCTTCAGCGAGAAGCTCGTCGACGGCTCGGCGCTGGTCATGGGCTCCACCGCGGAGAACCTGCACGACCGCTTCCCGCACCTGACCAAGGAGCGCGCCGACGCGTTCGCCCTGGCCAGCCAGCAGAAGTACGCCAAGGCCGTCGCCAACGGGCAGATCGGCCCGGAGCTGGTGCCCGTCGCCACCCGCTCGGCCGAGCACGGCTGGGGCCTGGCCACCGCCGACGAGCCGCCGCGGCCGAACACCACCCTCGAGGGCCTGGGCACGCTCAAGACGCCGTTCCGCCCGTACGGGCACGTGACCGCCGGCAACGCCGCGGGGCTCAACGACGGCGCCACCGGCTGCATCCTCGCCGCCGAGGAGGTCGCGCAGGAGCTGGGCCTGACCGCCGGCATGCGGCTGGTCGGCTACGGCTTCGTGGGCGTCGAGCCCGAGGTGATGGGCGTCGGCCCGGTCCCCTCGACCGAGCGCGCCCTCGCCCGCACCGGCCTGACCATCGACGACATCGGCCTGTTCGAGCTGAACGAGGCCTTCGCCGTCCAGGTGCTGGCCTTCCTCGACCACTTCGGCATCGCCGACGACGACGAGCGGGTCAACCCCTGGGGCGGCGCCATCGCCGTCGGCCACCCGCTGGCCTCCTCCGGCGTCCGCCTGATGACCCAGCTGTCGCGCCAGTTCGCCGAGCGCCCCGACGTCCGCTACGGCCTGACCGCCATGTGCGTGGGCCTGGGCATGGGCGCCACCGTCATCTGGGAGAACACCAACTGGGAGGGTGCGGCCGAGTGAGCGAGCTCGCGAGTGGACCCATGAGCACAGCACCTGCGGTCACGCAGCCGACGAGCGCCAGCGAGGAGTGCAAGTGACCGCCGTCTTCGAGAACGAGGTCGTCACCGCCGCCAGGGTGCGGTACCTGCGGGTGCCCGGCCTGGCCGGCGAGATCGCGCTGATCACGCTGGACAACGGGCACGACCACACCCGCCCGTCCACCTTCGGCCCCGGCGGGCTCGCCTCGCTGGACGCCGCCCTCGACGAGATCGCGGCGCACACCCCGGCGCCGGCGGCCATCGCCGTCACGGGCAAGCCGTTCGTCTTCGCCGTCGGCGCGGACCTCTCCGGCGTCCCGGCGGTGACCTCCGCCGAGGCCGCCCGCGAGATCGCCGAGACCGGCCACCGGGTGTTCCGGCGGCTCAAGGACGCCGGCGTCCCGACGTTCGCGTTCGTCAACGGCGCGGCGCTCGGCGGCGGCCTGGAGCTGGCGCTGCACTGCACCTACCGGACGATCGCCAGCACCGCCGTCGTCGCCTTCCCCGAGGTCTTCCTCGGCCTGGTGCCCGGCTGGGGCGGCACGCAGCTGCTGCCGGACCTGATCGGGATCGACCCGGCGGTCACCGTGATCGTCGAGAACGCGCTGGCGCAGAACAAGGTCACCTCCGGCCCGCGCGCCGCGAAGCTGGGGATCGCCGACGCGCTGTTCGAGCCCGCCGACTTCCTCGAGCGGTCGCTGGAGTGGGCCGCCGCCGTCCTCACCGGGGACGTCACGGTTCCCCGCCCCGAGGCCGACCGGTCGGGCTGGGACGCCGCGATCGAGCGGGCCCGCGGCATCGTCGCCGCCCGCACGCGCAACGCCTCCCCCGGCGCGCTGCGCGCCGTCGAGCTGCTCGACCTGGCCCGCGACGGCGTCGACGGCGAGGCGTTCACCGCCGGCACCGCCGCCGAGGACCAGGCGCTCACCGACCTGCTGATGAGCGACGAGCTCCGCGCCTCGCTCTACGCGTTCGACCTGGTGAACAAGCGGGCCAAGCGGCCGGCCGGCGCGCCGGACAGGTCGCTGGCGCGGAAGGTCACCAAGGTCGGCGTCGTCGGCGCGGGGCTCATGGCCTCGCAGCTGGCGCTGCTGTTCGTCCGCCGGCTCGAGGTGCCCGTCGTCCTCACCGACGTCGACCAGGCGCGGGTGGACAAGGGCGTCGGCTACGTGCACGGGGAACTGGACAAGCTCGCCGGCCGCGGCCGGCTCTCGGCGGACACGCTGAACCGGCTCAAGGGTCTGGTCACCGGGGCGCTGGACAAGGCCGTCTTCGCCGACGCCGACCTCGTCATCGAGGCGGTGTTCGAGGAGATGTCGGTCAAGCAGCAGGTGTTCGCCGAGGTGGAGTCCGTGGTCTCCCCCGAGTGCGTGCTGGCCACCAACACCTCGGCGCTGTCGGTGACCGAGATGGCCTCCAAGCTCGAGCACCCCGAGCGGGTCGTGGGCCTGCACTTCTTCAACCCGGTGGCGGTCCTGCCGCTGCTGGAGGTCGTGCGCGCGGAGCAGACCGACGACGCCGCGCTGGCCACCGCCTTCGCCGTCGGCAAGGCGCTGAAGAAGTCCTGCGTGCTGGTCGCCGACGCCCCGGCGTTCGTCGTCAACCGGCTGCTCACCCGGTTCCTCGGCGAGGTCACCTCGGCCGTCGAGCAGGGGACGCCGGTGGCCGTCGCGGACCGGGCGCTGGACCCGCTGGGCCTGCCCATGTCGCCGTTCGAGCTGCTCACGCTGGTCGGCCCGCCGGTCGCGCTGCACGTGGCCGAGCGGATGCACGAGGCCTTCCCCGACCGGTTCACCGTCGGCGAGGGGCTGCGCAAGATGGTCGAGCTGGGCAAGACCGGCGTCTACTCCGAGCCCGGCGTCGTCGACCCCGACCTCGCCGGCATCGACGAGGGCGACTCGCCGCTGACCGAGGACGAGGTCCGCGACCGCGCGCTGCGGGCGCTGGCCCAGGAGATCCGGCTGATGCTCGACGAGGGCGTCGTCCAGGCCGTGCAGGACATCGACCTGTGCATGGTGCTGGGCGCCGGCTGGCCGTTCTGGCTGGGCGGCATCTCCGCCTACCTCGACCGCACCGGCGTCTCCGAGGCGGTCACCGGCTCGCGGTTCCTGCCGAGGGGCGTGGCGAGCCTCTCCGCCTGAGGGCGCTGACGACGACGGCCCGGGTCCCCGCGAGGGGCCCGGGCCGTCCGCCGTCGCGGCGCCGTCCTGGCTCGCCGTGGCGCGTCCTGGCTCGCCGTGGCGCGTCCTGGCTCGCCGTGGCGCGTCCTGGCTCACCGTGGCGCGTCCTGACTCATGCCCGGCGGTGAGCCAGGACGCAGCACGATCAGGCCGCCTGATCGTGCTGTGTCAGCGGAACTTGCGGGTGAGCGACTCCATCGTCCGGTCGACCGAGGCGATCTTCACGTGCGAGATGCCGCTGGTGGCGCCCGCGGCCAGCATCGCCTCGTGCGCCGCCCGCAGGGTGTCCCACACCGCGTCGGCATCGCCCTCGAGCGTCGTGCCGAGGGCGCCGACCTCGTGCCGCAGCCCGGAAGCGCGGATCACCCGGACGGCGGCCTCGACGAAGGCGTGCGGGTCCTCCGGCGTCCCGGCCGGCGTGGGCGCGACCTGGATCTCCGCGATGACCTGCACGAGCACTCCGTTCCACGGCTTGTCGGCCCTCCTGCAGGGGCCCGCGCCGAGCGTGCGAGGCGTGGGGGGCAGGAGGGTCCTTCTACTGCTGGGCGCCGTCCACGGGCTCGGCGGCCGGCTGCTGCTCGGCCCGCTCGGTGAGCACCGCGGTCCACTCGGCGATCCGGCGGGCGACGTCCTGCTCGGTCAGGCCGCAGTCGGCCAGCACCTGGCCGCGGCTGCCGTGCTCGAGGAACGCCTGCGGCAGGCCCAGCGCGCGCACCGGGACGTCGTGCTGGCGGTCCTGCAGCGCCTGCGACAGCGTCGTCCCGACGCCGCCGGCCCGGCCGCCGTCCTCCACGGTGACGACCAGCCGGTGCGCGGCGGCCATCTCGACGAGCGCGTCGGAGACCGGCAGCACCCAGCGCGGGTCGACGACGGTCACCTCGATGCCGTGGTCGGCGGCCCGCTCGGCGGCGGCCAGGCACATCGGCACCATCGCGCCGACGGCGACCAGCAGCACCTCCTCGCGCTCCCCGCGCCGCAGCACGTCGACCGGGCCGCGCCGCTCCAGTGCCGGGATGTCCAGCGGCGGCGGGCCCTTGGGGAAGCGGACGACGCTCGGCGCGTCGGTGATCGCGACCGCCTCGCGCAGCGCCTCGCGCAGGGTCGGCTCGTCGCGCGGCGCGGCCAGGTGCAGCCCCGGCACGACCGAGCAGATCGACATGTCCCACATGCCGTTGTGCGAGGCGCCGTCGGTGCCGGTGACCCCGGCGCGGTCGAGGACGACGGTGACCGGCTGCCCGTGCAGCGCGACGTCCATGAGCAGCTGGTCGAAGGCCCGGTTGAGGAAGGTCGAGTAGACCGCGACGACCGGGTGCAGCCCGCCCATCGCCATGCCGGCCGCGCTGGTGAGCGCGTGCTGCTCGGCGATGCCGACGTCGTAGGTCCGCTCGGGGTAGCGCTCGGCGAAGGCGGCCAGGCCGGTCGGGTGCAGCATCGCCGCGGTGACGGCGACGACGTCGGCGCGCTCGGCGCCGATGCGCACCAGCTCGTCGGAGAACGCCGTCGTCCAGTCGCGGGCGACGGCGGGGCTGGTGCCGCTGTCGGGGTCGAAGACGCCGGTGGCGTGCCAGGCGTCGATCTGGTCGGTCTCGGCCGGCGGGTAGCCGAAGCCCTTGGTGGTGACCGCGTGCACGATCACCGGGCGGCCGAACGACCGCGCCCGGCGCAGCGCGGACTCCAGCACCTCGACGTCGTGGCCGTCGACCGGGCCGACGTACTTGAGGCCGAGGTCCTCGAACATGCCCTGCGGCGCCAGGACGTCCTTGACGCCCTTCTTCAGGCCGTGCAGCGCGTCGTAGAGCGCCGACCCGACGACCGGGGCCTTGTGCAGCGCCTGACGGATGGCCAGCAGCGCCTGCTCGTAGCCGGGCCGCAGCCGCAGCGTCGCCAGCGCGTCGGCGACGCCGCCGATGGTCGGCGAGTAGGAGCGGCCGTTGTCGTTGACGACGATCACCACCGGCCGGTCCTGGGCGGCGGCGATGTTGTTCAGCGCCTCCCAGGCCATGCCGCCGGTCAGCGCGCCGTCGCCGACGACGGCGACGACGGGGCGCTTGTCCCCGCGGACGGCGAAGGCCTTGGCCAGCCCGTCGGCGTAGGACAGCGCGGTGGAGGCGTGGCTGTTCTCGACCCAGTCGTGCTCGCTCTCGGTGCGGCTCGGGTAGCCCGACAGCCCGCCGCGCTGGCGCAGCCGGTCGAAGCCCTCGACCCGGCCGGTGAGCATCTTGTGCACGTAGGCCTGGTGGCCGGTGTCGAAGACGATCGGCTCGTGCGGGGACTCGAAGACCCGGTGCAGCGCGATGGTGAGCTCGACGGCGCCGAGGTTCGGCCCGAGGTGCCCGCCGGTGCGGGCGACGCTGGTGACCAGTGCGTCACGGATCTCCGCGGCCAGCGCGGGCAGCTGCTCGGGGGGCAGGGCCCGGAGGTCTGCGGGGTCGCGGAGCGAGCGCAGGAGCGACACGGGGAGGAGGTGTCCTCTCTGTCGGCGGCGGGGCACGGCCCTCCGACGGCCGCCGACCCACTGTAGTCGCGCCGCGGCGCGGACCTCCTGCCGAGCCGGGGTCGAGACGGGACGGTTCCGTCACTCCCGACGCTCTGCATCCCGCCCACCCGGCCCATGCCCCTCCCTTCCGTCGGTGATTGACAGAACACGGACGTGCTCGGACGATGCCCGCCATGGACCCCCGCCCGTGGCTGCCCGACCTCTCGGGCCCCTCACGGCGGCTGGTCGAGGCGCTGCGGATGAGCGGGCCCTCGACGCGGGCGCAGTTGGTGGAGCGGACCGGGCTGTCCCGTGCCACGGTGTCCGGCTACGTGGCCGACCTCGTCGACCGCGGGCTGGTGGCACCCGGTGACGACGCGGGCGCGGTCGAGACCGGCGGCCGGCCCGCGCGGCTGGTGCACCTGACCCGCCGGGCCGGCGTCGTCGTCGGGGTCGACATCGGGCGCACCCACGTCCGGGTCGCGGTGGCCGACCTCTCGCACGAGATCGTCGGCGAGGAGACGACCACGCTGCCGGTCGCCGACCTGGACTCCGACGCGGTCCTCGACACCGTGGCCGGGCAGGTGCGGGCCGAGCTGCGGCGGGCCGGCGCCTGCACCGAGGACGTCGTCGGCGCGGTGGTGGGCCTGCCGACGCCGGTGGTCGGCCGGGCGGCGAGCGCGCGCGGCACCGTGGCCCGGTCCAACATCCTGCCGACCTGGTCGGGCCGGACGCCGGCGCCCGCACTCCAGGAGCGGCTCGGCGTCCCGGTGATTGTGGAGAACGACGCGAACCTGGGCGCCGTCGCCGAGGTCCGCTGGGGCGCCGGCCGCGGCTCGCGCGCCACCCTCTACCTGAAGATGGCCACCGGCGTCGGCGGGGCGCTGGTCATCGACGGCGACCTGCTGCGCGGCGTCTCCGGCACCGCCGGCGAGATGGGCCACGTGAGCCTGGACCCGGCCGGCCCGCTGTGCCGCTGCGGCAACCGCGGCTGCCTGGAGCTCACCGCCGGCGGCACCGCCCTGCTGCGGGCCATCCGGACCGCCGCCCCGCACCACACCGACCTGCGGTCGCTGGTGGCCGGCGCCCAGGAGGGCGACCAGGCCTGCCGGCGGCTGATCGCCGACGCCGGCGCCTCGGTCGGCTTCGTCCTCGGCGGCCTGGTCAACGTGCTCAACCCCGACCGCATCGTCGTCGGCGGGGAGCTGGGCACCGCCGGCGACCTGCTCGTCGACCCGCTGCGGCGTGCGCTCGAGCAGTCCGCCATCCCCGCCGCGGCCGAGCAGCTGACCGTGGTCCCCGGCTCGCTCGGGGCCCGCGCGGAGGTGCTCGGCGCGCTGGCGGTCGCGCTCCGGGAGGCCGACCGGCTGACCGGCTAGGGCCCCGGGGGCCCGCGGACGACGACCGGGCCCCCGGGTGCCACTACTACAGGCGGGGGACCCAGGCCTCGCCGCGCAGCGCCCCGGCGACCACCTCCACGCCGCGCGCCGCCGCGGCCAGCCGCGCACCCTCCCGCTCGTAGGCGGCGACGGCGGCCTCGATGGCGTCCGGCGGCAGGTGGTCGGCCAGCTCGACGCGGACCGTGCGCCAGCCCGCCCGCGCCGCCTCGAGGCCGGCCGCGACGTGGTCGCCGGCGAACCGGGCGAGCAGCAGCGGGTAGCGGCGCAGCACCTCGTGGGCGCGGTAGTCGGGCGGGACGAGGTCGAACAGCCAGGCCACCGCGGTGTGCTCCCAGTCGGGGGCGCCCGGAGGCCGCACCTGCTCCGGCCAGCCCGGAGGCACGCTCGCACCCACGTCCGGCATCCTGCCGCAGGTCGAACACGTGTTCGACCTCGGGCACGCCGTCGTCACCCGGTCGTGATCACCGACGGACCCCCGCCCCCTGCGGGGTCCCGCCGCGAGCGCGCGAGTGGCGGGGGGCAGGGGGTCGTTCGTCAGTCCCTCTGGCGCTTGAGCCAGAACTGCTCGAAGCCCCAGGTGCCCGCGCCGCTGGAGTGGTAGCTGACCAGCTCCCACCCCTCGCCACCGAGCCGGTTGAGCACCGAGCTGGTGTCCCCCTGCTGCCGCTCCAGCGAGCCGCCGGGCAGCTTGACGCTCACCCCCGCGCGCTGCGACTCGGTGTCGTTGGCCGTGATGACCGAGGCGTACTCCCAGGTGGTCACGGAGAGCACCGTAACGAAGGCCCCGGAGCGGGTGCCGGGTCAGCCGGTCAGGCGGCGGGCACCAGCAGGGCGACGCACTCCACGTGCGCGGTCATCGGGAACGCGTCGAAGGCGCGCAGGGCGGCCAGGCGGTACCCGGCGCCGGCGAAGGCGGCGACGTCGCGGCCGAGCGACGCCGGGTCGCAGGCGACGTAGACGACGGCGCGCGCCCCGGTGCCGGCCAGCACCCGGCTCACCGCGGCGCCCGCCCCGGCGCGCGGCGGGTCGAGCACCACGACGTCGGGCGCGCCGCCGAGCTCCTCCAGCAGCCCGGTGAGCCCCTCGGCGTCCACCTCGCCCTGCCACACCTCGGCCTGCGGCAGGTGGCCCAGGTTGACCTCCGCGGCGGCGCACGCGTCGGCGTCGGCCTCCACGCACACCACCCGGCCGGGCTCCCCCACCCCGGGCGCCAGCGCGCCGCCGAACAGGCCGGCGCCGGCGTACAGGTCGAGCACGGTCTCCCCCGGCCGCACGCCGGCCAGCGCGGAGACCGCGCCGACGAGCGCGTCGGCGGCCGACTCGTGCACCTGCCAGAAACCGGTGCCCTCGACCTCCCAGTCCCGCCCGGCGGCGTGGCGCCCGGCGCGCCCGGCCGGCTCGGCGGGGACGTCGTCGCCCGGCCGCAGCACGCGGGTCGACGTCGGCACGCCGCGGCGGTCCAGCCGCGTGGTGGTCACCGTGCCCGCGGAGTCGACGGCGACGTCCACCGCACCGGCGCCGGGCCAGCGCCGCGACAGCACCGCCCGCGCCGCGGGCTCGACGGTGATCGGGCAGTCGTCGAGCACGTGCACGTCGTGCGAGCGGTGCCGGCGCAGCCCCGGCACCCCGTCCCGGCCGACGGCGAACCGCGCCCGCGACCGCCAGCGCAGCGGCCCGCCGGGCAGCGCCTCGACGGCGAGGCCGGCCAGCACCGGGTCGGCGGCGTCCACCCCGCCGAGCCGGGTGAGCTGCTCGCGGACGACGTCGGCCTTGAGCCGAAGCTGCCCCTCCCAGGAGACGTGCTGCCAGTCGCAGCCGCCGCAGCGCCCCGGGCCGCTGTGCGGGCAGGGCCGCTCCACCCGGTCGGCTGCCGCCTCGAGCACCTCGACGGCGTCGGCGCGGCAGTAGCCGGGCTGGCGGTCCTCGGTGACCCGGACGACCACCCGCTCGCCGGGCAGCGCGTGGCGGACGAACACCACCCGACCCTCGTGCCGGGCCACGCAGTGCCCGCCGTGCGCCACCGGGCCGACGGTCACCTCGAACTCCCGGCCGGTCCACCCCGCCCCCCGGTCGGGCCGGGCCGCGCGGGCCGCGCGGGCCGCCGGACGGCGCCGCCGGTCAGCCATAGGGGGTGGCCTCGACCTGGTCGTCGGTGAGGCCGCGGCGCAGGTCGCCGGGCATGGGGCCGGCACGCCGGTCGTCCTCGTCCCCGCGGCCGATGGAGCTCTCCAGCTGCCACGGCACCGTGGTGATCATGACGCCGGGCTGGAACTGCAGCCGGGCGCGCAGCCGCAGCGCGCTCTGGTTGTGCAGCACGTTCTCCCACCAGTGGCCGACGACGTACTGCGGCACGAACACGATGACCAGCTCCCGCGGGCTGTCCCGCCGGATGCCCTTCACGTAGTCGACGACCGGCCGGGTGATCTCCCGGTACGGCGACTCCAGCACCGTCAGCGGGACCGGGACGTCGTAGCGCTCCCAGTCCGCCTGCAGCGAGCGGGTGTCGCCCGGGTCCACGTTGACCGTCAGCGCGGTCAGCACGTCGGGCCGGGTGGCGCGGGCGAAGGCCAGCGCCCGCAGCGTCGGCTTGTGCACCTTGGACACCAGCACGATCGCGTGCACCTTGCTGGGCAGCAGGCGGGCGTCGGTGTCGGGCACCAGCTGCTCGGCCACGTGCGAGTAGTGCCGGTTGATCGCCTTCATGAGCACGAACAGCACCGGCATCACGAGGATGACCAGGTAGGCACCGCGGGTGAACTTCGTGATCACGATGATCAGCAGCACGACGGTGGTCAGGCTGCCGCCGATGGTGTTGATCACCTGCGAGCGGCGCATCCGCCGCTTCTCGGCCGCGTCGCTCGACAGCCGGATCTCCCGGTTCCAGTGCCGGACCATGCCCCACTGGCCGATCGTGAAGCTGGTGAAGACCCCGACGATGTACATCTGGATCAGCCGGTTCGGGTCGGCGTCGAACGCCAGGATGAGCAGCGCCGCGAAGCCGGCCAGCAGCAGGATGCCGTTGCTGTAGACCAGCTTGTCGCCGCGGGTGTGCAGCTGACGGGGCAGGAACCGGTCCTGCGCGAGCACCGAGCCCAGCAGCGGGAACCCGTTGAAGGCCGTGTTCGCGGCGAGGATGAGGACCAGCGCGGTGGCCGCCTGGATGTAGAAGAAGCCGACCGACTGGTCGCCGCCGAAGGTGGCCGCGGCGAGCTGGGCGATGACCGTGCGCTGGGGATCGGTCTCGCAGTCGCCCGGGAAGCCGACGAGGTCGCAGGTGTTCTCCGCATAGCGGACGTCGCCGAACAGGGCGAGCGCGGTGACGCCGGCGAACATCGTCGCGGCGATCCCGCCCATGAGCGCGAGCGTCGTCGCGGCGTTCTTGGACTTCGGCGGGCGGAACGCGGGGACGCCGTTGGCGATGGCCTCGACCCCGGTCAGCGCGGTGCACCCGGAGGCGAAGGCGCGCAGCGCGAAGAACACCAGCGCGACGCCGCCCAGGTCGTCGTAGCCCGCCTCGGGCACGACCGACCAGCCGGCGCTCTCGGCGATGACCGGGGAGTCGGTGAAGAGGTCGCGGATCAGCCCGGTGACGATCATGACCATGATCCCGACGACGAACAGGTACGTCGGGACGGCGAACGTCTTGCCCGACTCCCGCACCCCGCGGAGGTTGGTCGCCGCCAGCAGCGCGACGAGCCCGACGGCGATGAGCACGCGGTGCTCGTTGAGCGCGGGGAACGCCGAGATGATGTTGTCGGTGCCCGCCGACACGGACACGGCCACGGTGAGCACGTAGTCGACCAGCAGCGCGCTGGCGACGGTGAGCCCGGCGAACTGGCCGTGGTTCTTCATCGCGACCTCGTAGTCGCCGCCGCCCGAGGGGTAGGCGTGCACCACCTGGCGGTAGGACAGCACGACGGTCGCCAGCAGCAGCACGACGACGACGGCCAGCCACGGCGCGAGGAACAGGAACGCGGTGCCGGCCAGCGTCAGGACGATGAGGATCTCCTGGGTGGCGTAGGCCACGGAGGAGAGCGGGTCGCTGGCGAAGATCGGCAGCGCCAGGGACTTCGGGAGCAGGGACTCCCCTGCGCGGTCGCTGCGGACCGGCCGGCCCACGACGAGCCGTTTGGGGAGTTGTCCGAGGTCGGACAGCTTGGGCACGGCGGCGATGGTACGGACGCGGGGGCACCCGGTGCCGCCCCGCGCCGGGCGCCCCGCCCGGAGGGGGCACGTGATCCGGGCGCACCCCCGGACCGCCCGCGGACGGGTGTAGCTTCGCGCCCTGGACCGCGGGCGGACGGCGCCCGTGCGAGGCATGCGGGAGCGACACGTGCACGTGGTCGTCATGGGCTGCGGCCGTGTCGGCTCGGCCATCGCGCGACGGCTGGAGCAGATCGGCCACAGCGTCGCGGTGATCGACCAGGACCCGGAGGCCTTCCGCCGGCTGGGGCCCGAGTTCACCGGCCGGCAGGTGACCGGCCTGGGCTTCGACCGGCAGGTGCTGCTCGACGCCGGCATCGACTCCGCCGGCGCGTTCGCGGCGGTCAGCAGCGGCGACAACTCGAACATCATCAGCGCGCGCGTGGCGCGGGAGACCTTCGGCGTCCAGCACGTCGTCGCCCGGATCTACGACTCCAAGCGCGCCGAGGTGTTCGAGCGGATGGGCATCCCCAGCGTCGCGACCGTGCCGTGGACGGTGAACCGGCTGCTGCGCGAGCTGCTGTCGGTGAAGGTCAGCGAGATCTGGCGGGAGCCCACCGGCCGCGTGCTGCTGATGCGGGTGACCGTCACCGACGGCTGGGTGGGCCGCAAGCTCTCCGAGCTCGAGGCCGCCTCCGGCGCCCGGGCCGCCTGGCTGGTCCGCTTCGGGGATGCGCAGCTGCCCACCCCCTCCACCGTGCTGCAGGACGGCGACCAGCTCGTCGTCGCGGCCACCGACGAGATCTCCGACCGCGTGCACCAGACGGTCGAGCACCCCGAGGGGGGCAGGGCCTGATGCGCGTGGCCATCGTGGGCGCCGGGGCGGTCGGCCGCTCCATCGCCGGGGAGCTGCTCAACAACGGGCACACCGTGATGCTCATCGAGAAGGACGGCCGCAAGGTCCGCACCCGCGCGGTACCGGGCGCGGAGTGGGTCCAGGCCGACGCCTGCGAGGTCTCCTCCCTCGAGGAGGCCCAGCTGGCCACCTGCGACGTCGTCGTCGCGGCCACCGGCGACGACAAGGCCAACCTCGTCGTCTCGCTGCTGGCCAAGACCGAGTTCGCGGTCAACCGCGTCGTCGCCCGGGTCAAGGACCCGCGCAACGAGTGGCTCTACACCGAGGCGTGGGGCGTCGACGTCGCCGTCTCCACCCCGCGGGTGCTCGCCGCGCTGGTCGAGGAGGCGGTGACCGTCGGCGACGTCGTCCGGCTGATGAGCTTCCGCAAGGGCGCGGCCAACCTGGTCGAGATCACCCTCGCCGAGAACACCCCGTGGGCCGGCCGGCCGCTGCGCGAGGTGCCGCTGCCGCGGGAGACGGTGCTGACGGCGATGCTCCGCGGCGACCGGGTCATCACCCCCACCCCGGACGAGCCGCTCGAGGTCGGCGACGAGCTGCTGTTCGTCACGCACGCCGACGTCGAGGAGCAGCTCCAGCAGGTCCTCTCGCCGACCGCCCTCTAACCGGCCTCGTCCCGGGGCCCGCCCTGAGCCTGCGATGGGTGGGGAGGACGAGGTGCTTCCACCGTCTCCACGCGGTGGCGGTGCAGGCGGGCGACGACCCAGAGGGTGAGCGCGAGGGCGGCGGCGGTCACCGGCAGGCCGAGGACGAGCGAGGCGACGCCGAGCAGGTCCTCCTCGTCGGCGAGGTAGAGCGGCGTCTGCACGGCGACGCGCAGCAGGAACGTCAGCGCCCAGACGACGGTCAGCCAGCCGTAGGCGCGCACCATCCGCGGGTCGTCGCGCCAGTGCCGCTCGGGCTCCGGGTCGACCGGGCGCCCCGACTGCGCGGGCGCCGGCTCCGGCGGGGGCGGAGGCGGCTGGTGGTGCAGCCGGGCGCGGGCGCTGTCGACGCGGCGGCGCAGGCCGGGCATCGAGTGCGCGGCCATCGACCCCAGGTGGCTCGGCGCGAGCCACTCGGCGACCACGCCGACCAGCGGCCAGCGCAGCGGCACCGAGCCCAGCAGCACGACGCCGATGACGGCGTTGCGGATGATGCCCGGCACGAAGTAGTTGCGCGCCTGACCCGAGGCCGCGGCGATGGCGACCGCCACCGCGACGCCGAACAGGCCGCTGAACGCCTGCTGCACGCTCTCCCGGCGGACCAGCCGGACGAGCAGGATCAGGACGGCGGCGCCGATCGCGGCCCAGATCCCGGTGCGCAGGTCGCCGATCGCGTTGGCGACGATGAAGGCCAGCGTGGGCAGGGTCGCGTCGACCATGCCGCGCCAGCCGCCGAGCTGCTCCAGCACCATGTGCCGGTCGAAGGTGACCCCTCGGCCCGTGTCCTCGGTCGTGGTGCCGTCCGCGTGCGTGGGCTCCTGGTGCGGTGCTGCTCCCCCGGTATCGCGCCGGCCGTCGTCGTCGGCCGCCGGGATCACCCCGCGCTCAGCTCGTACCAGGGGTTGTAGATGACCTTGCGGCCGTCGAAGTTGGCGAACCGGCCGCGGGCGGTCAGCGTCCGGCCGGGCTCGATGCCGGGGATGCGCCTGCGGCCCAGCCAGACCAGGGTGACCGAGCCGGAGCCGTCGAACAGCTCCGCCTCCAGGGTGGGGACCGTCTCGCGCGGGGTGTAGACGACCGACTTCAGCCGGCCGGTCACGGTCACCACCGCCCCCTTGCGGCAGGCGCTCACCGGCTCGCAGCCGGCGCGGTCGGACTCCTCGCGCAGCTCCTGCGCGTCGATGGTGGAGTCGTCGGCGGTCAGCCGCTGCAGGGTGCGTGCGAGCCAGCCGCCGGGACGGGTCTGTGTCACGGTTCCAGGGTAGTGCTGCCCACCCGGCCGGCGGCGCGTTCCCCCAGCCACGCGCGGACCACCGCCCAGGCCTCCCCCGCCGGGTCGATGGGCACCCGGTGACCGCCCGGGACGGTGCGCACCGTCACCCGGTCACCCGCGTCCGCGGCCGCCGCCGCGTACCGCTTCGACTGCTCGGGCGGCACGACGTCGTCGTCGGTGCCGTGCACGCACAGCACGTCGGCGCCGGTGGGCAGCAGCCCGACCGGGTCGGCGACCGCGTAGCGGCCGGGCACCTCCCCCGGCTCCCCGCCGAGGAACTCCTGGACGGCGCTGCGGCCCAGGCGCTGCTCCGCCACCCGGCCCAGGTCCACGAGGCCGGCCTGCAGGACCGCCGCGGTCACCCGCACCCGCGGCGCGGCGCCGGGCGCGCCGGCCGGCAGCCGCCCCCGCCCGGCGGCCCACGCGGCCAGGTGCCCGCCGGCGGAGTGCCCGACGACGGTGAGCGAGCCGAGGTCCAGCCGGCCGGCGTCCGCGAGGTCCGGGAGCGCGTCGAGCGCCGCGGCGACGTCCTCCAGGGTGGCCGGCCACCCGCCGCCGCTGCCGACCCGCCGGTACTCCACGGCGACGGCGGCGTACCCGGCCGCGGCGAGGTCGGCGGCCAGCGGGCGGGCCAGCTCGATGCCGTACGCGGCCCGCCAGAACCCGCCGTGCAGCACGACGACCACCGGCGCCGGGTCCTGCGCGACGACCACCGGCGCCGGGTCCTGCGCGACGACGGGCGCCGGGTCCTGCGCGACGACCACCGGCGCCGGGTGCTGCCGCTCCGGCAGGGTCAGCTCGAGGAACTGGTCGGGGTGCGGGCCGTAGGCGACGACGGCGGGGGTCACGCGGTCGGCCGCGGCGGGGCCGGCGGGCGGCCCGGCTGCTGCCCGGCCTGCTGCTGGCGGGCCAGCTGCGCGGCGGCCTGCGGCGGGAGGGTGAGCGGCAGCTGCTCGCGCACCGGCATGGGCGAGGTGCCCCGGACGACGACGACCTTGCGGAAGACGTCCTCGAGCACCGCCGCCGCCTCGGGCGACTCGGCGGCCGGGCCGCTGATCATCCCGCGGAGGAACCAGCGCGGACCGTCGACGCCGAGGAAGCGCGCGGCGCGGCGCACCGGCTTCGGCGGGGGGCCGCCGGGCTGGGCGGGCGGGGTCACCACCACGGTGCCGGCCAGCTCGGGGCCGAACGGGCCCTCGGTCTCCTGCAGCCGCCCGCCCTGGCCGGAGGCGCTGCGGGCGAGCTCGGCGCGGACGTCGTCCCAGATGCCGGCGGCGCGGGGCGCGGCGAAGGCGGACAGCTGCAGCAGCGAGTCGCCGTAGCGCAGGGTCGCGCCGATCACCTTCTGCTGCTGGTTGAGGTCCACCCGCAGCTCGGTCCCGGGGACGGCGGGCAGCCGCAGCGCGCCCAGGTCGACGCGGGGCGCGCCGTCGTCGGGGGCGTCGGCCTCGTCGTAGGGGCCGGTGGTCTCCTCGACGTCGCGCTCGCGGTGCTGGGGCTCGGGCGGGACGCCGCGCTCGCGCAGGCTGCGGTCGATCCGGTTGCGCCGTCGTCCGAAGGGCATCTCAGGCCTCCTGTCCCGCGCCGGTGGACCCGTGCCCGCCCTCGCCGCGGACGCTCTCCGGCAGCGCCTCGACCGGCACGAAGCGCGCGGTGACGACCGGCTGCACGACCAGCTGGGCGACCCGGTCGCCCGCGCGCAGCGTCAGCGGGGTGGCCGGGTCGAGGTTCACGAGGTTCACCTTGATCTCGCCGCGGTAGCCGGCGTCGATGGTGCCGGGGGCGTTGACCAGGCTGAGGCCGTGCCGGGCGGCGAGGCCCGAGCGCGGGTGCACGAACCCGGCGTAGCCCTCGGGGATGGCCACGGCCACGCCGGTGCCCACGAGCGCGCGCTCGAACGGTGCCAGGTGCACGTCCTCGGTGACGGTGAGGTCGGCGCCCGCGTCGCCGGGCAGCGCGTAGCGCGGGGGTGTCGCCCCCGCCGCGGTCAGCCGGACGGGGACCTCGAGGGGGTCGGCCACGACGGCGACCCTAACCGCGCCGGGGCGGGGTCGGCGGACCGGCCGGGACCTCAGGCCGGACCGCGGCGCAGGTCGGCGCGGACCCGGCGGGCGAGGGTCTCGGTGGCCTTGAGGTTGCCTCGGCCGCCGAGCGCCGCGCCGACGAACAGCGGCGCGGCCGAGCCGAGGCCGCGGGCCATCCGGCGGGACAGCCGGCGGCGCAGGGCGCGGAACCCGGCGGTGCCGAGGACGACGCCCAGCCCCTCCCGCGCGCCGGTCTCGACGGCGCGCTGCTGGGTCCAGCTGGAGAGGTAGGCGGCGGCGCGCTCGGCGGCGGTGCCGCCGGCCGGCCGGCCCGCGAGCTCGTGCAGCTCGCCGAGGAGGACGACCTCGACGCCGGCGGTGAGCAGGGTCTCGGCGCCGAGCTCCAGGGGCAGGGCCACCAGCGACCCGGGCACGAACCAGTGGGCCGCGGAGAGCCCGCCGGTGGCCGCGCCGACCGCGGCGGTGAGCCGCGCCGAGCGGGTGACGAGGGCGTCGGCGATCTCCTCGTCCGACCTCCCGGGGTAGGCGGCGCGCAGCCGGGCGGCGTCGCGGACGGGCAGCCGGGGTGCGGCGGCGGCGAGCAACTCGCCGAGCACGCCGATCGGGCCCCGGCCCGCCTCGTCGTCGTCGGGCCCGCCCTCGCCGGGTGACCCCGGGCGGCGGGCGGCGCCGGCCGCGGCGGCGCCCAGGGCGGTGATGACGTCGCGGAGGACGCCGGCGGCCGACCGCCGGGTGTCCGGCTGCCCGGGGGCGGGCGCCTCGTCGGCGCCCCCGCCGAGCAGCCGGGTCACGGCGTCGGCGACAGTGCGGGCCGCCCGCCCCAGGCCGGTGTCCTCGGACAGCCAGGCCGGACCGTCCCCCGACCGGTCCGGGGGGGGGGGGGGGGGGGGGGGGGGGGGGGGGGGGGGGGGGGGGGGGGGGGGGGGGGGGGGGGGGGGGGGGGGGGGGGGGGGGGGGGGGGGGGGGG
>NZ_JBJGZJ010000044.1:0-19796 GCF_054050435.1 Geodermatophilus sp. SYSU D01036
CCCCGGCCGGACCCGCCCCCACACCCCCCCCCCCCCCCCCCCCCCCCCCCCCCCCCCCCCCCCCCCCGCCCCCCCCCCCCCCCCCCCCCCCCCCCCCCCCCCCCGGGACCTGCATCCGGACCTGCGGGTGCGCCGGAAGAGGAGGTGTCAGCACCCCCGACCCCGGAGGACCCCGTGACCCGGACCCGCACCCTCGGCCTCGCCACCGTCGCCGGAGCCGGCGCGCTCGTCGCGCTGGGCGCCACGCCGGCCGCAGCGGCCGACACCGCCACCGTCTCCGTGCTGCACGCCGTCCCGGACACCCCGGTCGACGTGTACGCCAACGGCGAGCGGCTGATCGACGACTTCCAGCCCGGCACGCTCACCGACCCGCTGTCGCTGCCGGCCGGCTCCTACGACCTGGCGCTGTTCCCCGCCGACGCCGCCGACGGCTCGGGCACGCCGCTGCTCTCGGCGAACGGCGTCGCGGTGCCCGCCGGCGCGAACGCCACCGTGGTCGCGCACCTGACCGCGGAGGGCCAGCCGGCGCTCACCCCGTTCGTCAACGACACCTCCGCGGTCCCCGCGGGCCAGGGCCGCGTGGTGGTCCGGCACGTCGCGGCCGCCCCGGCGGTCGACGTCCGCGCCGGCGGCCAGGTGGTCGCGCCGGGCCTCGCCAACCCGGACGAGGCGTCGCTCGAGGTGCCGGCCGGCACGGTCGGCGCCGACGTCGTCCTGGCCGGGACCTCCACCGTCGCGCTCGGCCCGGCCGACCTCGCGGTGACCGAGGGCGCCACGACGGTGGTCTACGCGTGGGGCTCGCAGGACGCCGGCTTCGAGCTCGCCGTCCAGACGATCGGCGGCGGGCACTCGGCGCCGTCCGGGGTCCCCGGCGGGAGCGCCGGGCTGGCCGACGACGACGGCCTGCCGCTGCCGCTGCTCGGCCTGTCCGCCCTCGGCCTGGCAGGTGCCGGCGTGGCGGCCCGCCGGCTGGCCACCACCCGGGCCTGACGTGCGACCCGCCGCCGCCGGCGTGGCCCTGGGCCTGGCCCTCGCCGTGGGCGTGCCCACCGCGTGGGAGCTGACCCGGCCCCCGGCGGCGGCGGGCGCGCCGGTCGAGCAGGTGCTCGGCACACCGGCCGCTCCCCCTCCGGCGCCGGGGCCGGTCGTCCGCGACGCCGCCCCGGCGCCGGCACCCGCCGTCGTCCCGCCCGTCCGGCTGCAGGTGCCCGCGCTCGGCGTCGAGGCGCCGGTGGACCCGGCCGGGGTCGCCGCCGACGGGCGGATGGCGCTGCCGGACGACGTCGCCCGGGCCGGCTGGTACCGGTTCGGCCCGGCCCCCGGGGCGCCCGGCTCCGCGGTCCTCGCCGGCCACGTCGACGACGCCGAGCAGGGCCTGGGCGCGCTCGCCCCGCTGCGCTCGGCCGAGCCGGGGCAGGAGGTGCTCGTCACCGACGCCGCCGGCGCGACGACGCGGTGGCGGGTGGTCGCGCGGGACCTGCTGGACAAGCAGGCGCTGCCGGTGGACCTGCTCTTCACGCGCGAGGGGCCGCCGCGGCTGACGCTGGTCACCTGCGGCGGACCGTTCCTCCCCGACGTCGGCGGCTACCGCGACAACGTCGTCGTGGTGGCGGAGCCGATCCCGTGACCGGGCTCCTTGAGCCCCGGACCGGCCGGACGGGCCCTAGGGTCGGTGCGGTGAACACCCAGGCGGAGCCGTCGCCCTCGGGCGCGGCCGAGCCGGACGACGCCGAGGTCGCCCGGCGCTTCGCCGCGGGTGAGGAGCAGGCGCTGGCCTGGGCCTACGAGCGGTGGGCGGCGCAGGTGCACGGCATGGCGGTCCGCGCGTTCGGCCCCGGGCCCGACGCCGAGGACGTCACCCAGCAGACCTTCGTCTCCGCCTGGACCGGCCGGGCCGGCTACCGCGCCGACCAGGGCGCGCTGCCGGGCTGGCTGGTCGGCATCTGCCGCCACAAGATCGCCGACACGTGGGCGCGGCGGGACCGGCAGCGGCGCGCCGCCGAGGCAGCGCTGGCCGAGGCGCAGGCCGCGCCGCCCGGCGGACAGGCCCCGGTGGACAGCACGGTCGCCGACCGGGTGCTGCTGCTCGGCGAGCTGGACCGCCTGGGCCAGCCGCAGCGCGGCATCATCGAGCTCGCCTTCTTCGCCGACCTCACGCACGCGCAGATCGCCGAGCGCACCGGCCTGCCGCTGGGGACGGTCAAGAGCCACATCCGGCGCACCCTCGAGCGCCTGCGCGACCGGTTGGAGGTGGACGGTGCCGCACTGCACGCCTGAGGACCTCGCGCTGGCCGCGCTCGGCGAGCCGCTCCCCGACGTCGACGCCGCGCACCTGGCCGGCTGCGCGGCCTGCGGCGCCGAGGTGGCGCGGCTGCGCCGGGCCGTCGATGCGCTGGCCGTGCCGGAGCTCGCCGTGCCCGGCCCGCCGGTCGCGCCGCCGCCCTCGCTGTGGGCGGGGATCGCCGCGGCCACCGGCGTGGGCGTGGTGCCGCGCCCGGGCGTCGTCGCGGCGTCGGCGCCCCCGGCCGGCCCGGTGCCCGACGTCGTCCCGGTGGCGCCGCCGGTCCCCGGGGCCCCGCCGGTGCCCCAGGAGCCGGACGAACCCGACGCGCCCGTCGCGCCGGTCGTGCCGCTGCGGCCCCGCCGGTCGCGGCTGGCGCTCGCCGCCGCGGCGGCGCTGGTGGCCGGGCTGGCCATCGGCGCCGGGGCGGTCGCGCTCGGCGGCCGGGACGACGCCGGCGTGCCGGTCGCCGCGACCGTGCTCGACCCGCTGGAGGGCAGCGACGCCTCCGGCCGCGCCGAGGTGGTCGAGCGCGCCGACGGCACCCGGGTGCTGCAGGTGGAGCTCGCCGCCGGCGCGCCCGAGGATGGCTACTACGAGGCGTGGCTGCTCACCGAGTCGGTGTCCGGGCTGGTCCCGCTCGGCGTCGTCCGCGCCGGCACCGAGGAGTTCGAGCTGCCCGCGGGCCTGGACCTGGCCGAGTACCCGGTCGTCGACGTCTCGGTGGAGCCGCTCGACGGCGACCCGGCCCACTCCGGGGTCTCCATCGTCCGCGGGCAGCTGTCCTAGCGTCTGGGGGTGACCGCGCTCCACCTGCTGCTGCCCCACGACGACCTGGCCGACTCCTGGCGCACCGCCCGCCCCCGCCCGGCGGGGCGGCACCTGGACTCCGCGGCGTGCAGCCGGCAGAGCAACCGGGTGCTCGAGGCGGTCGCCCACCACGCCCGGCACGAGGCGGAGCTCGGCGGCTACGTGGCCGAGGCGACCGCCGGCGACCTGCTGCAGCAGGGCCGCAGCGTCATCGGCGGGCTGGTCGGCATGGCCGCCGCCGACGTCGTCTTCGTCGAGTCCGCGCAGGCCGCGCTGACCGCGCTGCTGGCCGCCTGGCGGCTGCCGGCCGGGACGCGGGTGGCCTGCACGCCCGGGGAGTACGCGCCGAACGCCGCCCTGCTGCGCGCCGCGGGGCTGGTGCTCGAGCCGATGGCCGTCGACGGCGACGGGCGGGTGGACGTCGCCGCGCTCGAGCGGTCGCTGACCGCCGGCCCGCCGCGGTTCGTGCACCTCACGCACGTGGCCAGCCACCGCGGCGTCGTCCAGCCGGCCGCCGAGGTCGCGGCGCTGTGCCGGGCGCACGGCGTGCCGCTGGTGCTGGACGCCGCCCAGTCGCTCGGGCACGTCGACGTCGACCTCGGCGCCGACGTCGTCTACTCGACCTCGCGCAAGTGGCTGGCCGGCCCGCGCGGGGTCGGCCTCCTGTGCGCGCGGCCGGCGGTCGCCGCGGAGCTGGTCCCCGCGCTGCCCGCCCCGGCCGACCTCCCGCCGCTGCGGGCGCTGGAGAGCGGCGAGGCGCACGTGGCCGGCCGGGTCGGGCTGGTGCTCGCCGTCGGGGAGCACCTGGCCGCGGGCCCGCACCGGGTGCACGAGCGGCTGGCCGCGCTGGGCCGGGCGGCGCGGCAGGTCCTCGACGGCGCCGGCGGCTGGGCCGTGGTGGAGCCGCTCGACGAGCCCACCGTGACCACCACGCTGCGCCCGCCGGACGGCGTCGACGTCGTCGCCACCCGGGCGCGGCTGCTCACCGAGCACGGCATCGTGACCACGGCGATCGAGCCCGGCCGCGCGCCGGCGGAGCTGACCGGCTGGGTGCTGCGGGTGTCGCCGCACGTCGACGGCACCCTCGACGACCTCGAGACCCTCGCCACGGCGCTCTAGCGGCCCCGCTGCAGGGGCCCGCCGCGAGCGTGCGAGCGGTGGGGGGCAGCGGGGTCCTTCTGCTGCACGCGCTCGCTCACCCGGCGGTGGACGGCGAGCTGCTCGTCGAGGCCCGGGTGGACCGGCACGCCGTCCTCCACCACGAACCGCCCGCCGACGACGACGTGCCGCGCGGCCACCGGCCCGCAGCGCAGCCACGCCTCCACCGGGTCGCTCAGCGCCCCCGCGAACGCCGGCCCGGTGAGCGGCCAGACGGCGAGGTCGCCGCACGCGCCCACCGACAGCTCGCCGATCTCGCCGGTGCGCCCGAGGCAGGCCGCGCCGCCGCGGGTGGCGATCTCCAGCGCGTCGCGGGCGCCGAAGGAGCCGGCGCCGTGCCGCAGCTTGCCCTGCAGCATCGCCGTCCGGGCCTCCAGCCACAGCGACGCCGCGTCCGCCGACGCCGAGCCGTCCACGCCCAGCCCCACCGGCGCCCCGGCCGCCCGCAGCTCGGCCACCGGCGACAGCCCGCTGCCCAGGACCATGTTCGACGACGGGCAGTGCGCCGCCCCGACCCGCGCGGCGCCGAGCCGGGTCACCTCGCCGGCCGAGGGCCACACGACGTGCGCCAGCCACACCCGGTCGGTCATCCAGCCGACGTCGGCCAGGTAGTCGACCGGGCGGCGGCCGAAGCGCTCCAGGCAGAACGCGTCCTCGTCCTGCGTCTCGGCGAGGTGGGTGTGCAGCCGGACGTCCAGCCGCTCGGCCAGCTCCGCCGTCCGCGTCATCAGCGACGTCGACACGCTGAACGGCGAGCACGGCGCCAGCGCGACGCGGGTCAGCGCGTGCGGGGAGCGGTCGTGGTGGGCGTCCACCAGGCGCTGCGACTCGGCGAGGATCTCGTCGTCGTCCTGGACGACGGAGTCCGGCGGCAGCCCGCCGTCCTTCACCGACAGCGACATCGACCCGCGGGTGAAGTGCGACCGCATCCCCAGGTCCCGCGCCGCGCGCACCTCGGCGCCGATCAGGTCGCCGCCGCCGCGCGGGTGCACGTAGAGGTGGTCGGTCGAGGTGGTGCAGCCGGCCAGCGCGAGCTCGGTGAGCCCGACGTAGGCCGACACGTACGCCGCCTCCTCGTCCAGCCGCGCCCACAGCGGGTAGAGCGTGACCAGCCACTCGAACAGGCCGCCGGTCAGCGCGGGGGCGAAGGACCGGGTGAGGTTCTGGTACAGGTGGTGGTGGGTGTTGACCAGCCCGGGCGTCACCAGGCAGCCGCGCGCGTCCACCGTGCGGGCCGCCGCCGGCCGCGGGTCCCCGGGCCCGCCGACGCCGCTCACCACCCCGCCGGTCACGGCGACCCAGCCGCCGGCGATCTCCCGCCGCCCGTCGTCGACGGTGGCCACCAGGTCGGCGTCGTGGACGAGCAGGTCGGCAGGGGGCACCAGGTCGGCGGTCGTCTCCACCCGCGGCATCCTGCCGACCGCGTGTGAACACGGCGAGTCGCCACGTGCCGTCGCGCAACCCGGCCGGAACGAACCGGGACTACCGTGGCCGTCCCCCGGGACACCGACGAGGAGTGGCGATGGAGTTCCTGCAGCCCACGACGTGGGCGGAGGCGCTGGAGGCGAGGGCCGCCCACCGCGACGCCGTGCCCATCGCCGGGGGCACCGACGTCATGGTCGCGATCAACTTCGGCCGGCTCCGCCCGTCGCTGCTGCTCGACCTCACCCGGGTCGCCGAACTGCAGGCCTGGGAGCCCGACGACGGCGCGGTGCGGCTGGGCGCCGGCGTCCCCTACGCCCGGGTGATCACCGAGCTCGGCGACCGGCTGCCCGGGCTGGCGATGGCCGCCCGCACCATCGGCTCGCCGCAGATCCGCAACCGCGGGACCGTCGGCGGCAACCTGGCCACCGCCTCCCCGGCCGGCGACGCGCACCCCGCGCTGCTGGCCGCCGGCGCCGAGGTCGAGGTGGCGTCGGTCCGCGGCACCCGCCGGATCCCGGTCGCCGAGTTCTACACCGGCGTCAAGCGCTCCGCGCTGGCCGACGACGAGCTGATCGCCGCCGTGCGGATCACCCCGCCCACCGGCCCGCAGCAGTACAGCAAGATCGGCACGCGCAACGCGATGGTCATCGCCGTCGCCGCGTTCGGGCTGGCGCTGCACCCCGACCGCCGCGCCGTCGGCACCGGCATCGGGTCGGCCGCCCCCACCCCGCGCCGCGCCCCCGCCGCCGAGGAGTTCCTCGCCGGGGAGCTCGACGGGCTGTGGGAGTCCCGGGCCGAGCTGCCGCCGGCCACCGCCGCCCGGTTCGGTGAGCTGGTGGCCGGGGCGGCGGCGCCCATCGACGACGTCCGCGGCACCGCCCGCTACCGCGTCCACGCACTCTCGGTCATGGCCCGGCGCACGCTGACCTGGGCCTGGGCCGACTACCGGAAGGGGGACCCGACGTGCGCCTGACCTGCACCGTCAACGGCACCGAGCAGCAGGTGGACGACGTGTGGGAGGGCGAGAGCCTGCTGTACGTCCTGCGCGAGCGGATGGGGCTGCCCGGCTCGAAGAACGCCTGCGAGCAGGGCGAGTGCGGCTCGTGCACCGTCTACCTCGACGGGCTGCCGGTGTGCGCCTGCCTGGTCGCCGCCGGGCAGGCGCAGGGCCGCGAGGTCGGCACCGTCGAGGGGCTCGCCCCCGCCGGCGGGCTGCACCCGGTCCAGGAGGCGTTCCTCGAGGCCGGCGCCGTCCAGTGCGGCTTCTGCACGCCCGGGCTGCTGGTGGCCACCGACGACCTGGTCCGCCGCGCGCGGGACGAGGGCCGCACGCCCGCCGACGCCGAGATCCGCGAGGCGCTGGCCGGGAACCTCTGCCGCTGCACCGGCTACGAGAAGATCCTGGACGCCGTCCGGCTCGCGGCCGACCGCATGGCAGGTGACGCGCGATGAGCACCCCCACCCGCGCCCCGAGCGGCGCCCCCTCGCACCTGACCGGCCCCGGCGGCGGGGTCGGCACCGACGCGCAGCGCCCCGACGGCGTCCTCAAGGTCCGCGGCGAGTTCGCCTACGGCAGCGACCTGTGGACCGACGACATGCTGTGGGGCGTCACGCTGCGCAGCCCGCACCCCTACGCCCGCATCCGCGCGATCGACGTCGGCCCGGCGCTGGCCGTCCCCGGCGTGCACGCCGTCCTGACCTCCGACGACGTCCCCGGCGAGAAGGTCTACGGCCTCGAGCTCGCCGACCAGCCGGTGCTCGCCCTCGACGTCGTCCGCTACCAGGGCGAGCCGGTGGCGCTGGTCGCCGCCGACCACCCCGACACCGCGCGCCGGGCCGCGGCGCGGATCGTCGTCGACTACGACGTCTGGGAGCCGGTCACCGACGCGCGGCGGGCGCTGGGCCACCCCACGTGGAACCAGGTGCACGACGCGCCGGCCGAGGTCACCGAGCTCAGCCGGGAGGGCGCCCACCTGCACCCGCACGGCAACCTGGTGCGCCACCTCAAGGTGCGCAGGGGCGATCCGGCGCCCACCGCGGACGTCGTCGTGGTCGGCGAGTACGAGGTCGGCATGCAGGACCAGGCCTTCCTCGGCCCGGAGTCCGGGCTGGCGGTCCCGGGCGAGGACGGCGGCGTCGACCTGTACGTGGCCACCCAGTGGCTGCACGTGGACCAGCGGCAGGTCTGCGCGGCGCTGGGCATGCCGCCCGAGAAGGTGCGGCTGACCCTCGCCGGCGTCGGCGGCGCGTTCGGCGGCCGCGAGGACCTGTCCATGCACGTGCACGCCTGCCTGCTCGCGCTGCACACCGGCCGGCCGGTGAAGATGTCCTACAACCGCGAGGAGTCCTTCTTCGGGCACGTGCACCGCCACCCGGCGACGATGCGCTACGAGCACGGCGCCACCCACGACGGCGACCTGGTCTACGTGAAGGCGGAGATCTACTTCGACGGCGGCGCCTACGCCTCCAGCACGCCGGCGGTCGTGGGCAACGGCGGCACGATGGGCATCGGCCCCTACGTCGTCCCGAACGTGCACGTCGACTGCTACGGCGCGTACACCAACAACCCGCCGTGCGGCGCCATGCGCGGGTTCGGGTCGGTGCAGACCGCCTTCGCCTACGAGGCGCAGATGGACGCCCTCGCCGCCGAGCTCGGCATGGACCCGGTCGAGCTGCGCTGCCGCAACGCGATGGAGCAGGGCTCGGAGACGCCCACCGGCCAGGTCGTCGACAGCCCCGCGCCGGTCGCAGAGCTGCTGCGCCGGCTGGAGGCGATGCCGCTGCCGCCGGCGCCCGCCACCGGCGACGACGTCGACCTGCGGCACATGCCCGGCGGGGTCTCCAACACCACCCACGGCGAGGGCGTGCGCCGCGGCGTCGGGTACGCCGTCGCCTACAAGAACGTGGCCTTCTCCGAGGGCTTCGACGACTACTCGACCGCGCGGGTGCGGCTGGAGGTGCTCGGCGGCGAGGCGGTCGCGACCGTGCACACCGCGGCCGCCGAGGTCGGCCAGGGCCTGGTCACCGTCGAGCAGCAGATCGCCCGCACCGAGCTCGGCGTGGACGCCGTCGTGCTCCACCCGAAGGACACCGGCGTCGGGTCGGCCGGGTCCAGCTCGGCGTCCCGGCAGACCTACGTCACCGGCGGCGCGGTGAAGGCCGCGTGCGAGGCGGTCCGCGGCCGGGTGCTGGAGCTCGCGCGGTCCGCCCTCGGCCGGCCGGTGGCCGACCTGCGGCTGGACGGCGGGAAGGTGGTGTCCGACCTCGAGGGCGTGGCGCTGCCGCTGGCCGACGTGCTCGGCGACGCGGCGGTCGAGGAGACCGTCGAGTGGCGGCACCGGCCCACCGAGGCGATCGACCCGGAGACCGGCCAGGGCTTCGCGCACGTGCAGTACGCCTTCTCCGCGCACCGGGCCGTGGTCGACGTCGACACCGAGCTCGGGCTGGTGAAGGTCGTGGAGATGGCCTGCACGCAGGACGTCGGCAAGGCGATCAACCCGCAGGCCGTCGTCGGGCAGATCCAGGGCGGCACGGCGCAGGGGCTCGGGCTCGCGGTGATGGAGGAGATCCTGGTCCGCGACGGCCGGGTGCAGAACCCGTCGTTCACCGACTACCTCATCCCGACCGTGCTGGACATGCCGCCGATGCGCATCGAGGTGCTGGAGTACGCCGACCCGCACGCGCCCTACGGCCTGCGCGGCGTCGGCGAGGCACCGAACATCTCCTCCGGGCCCGCGGTGCTCGCCGCGATCCGCCAGGCGACCGGCCTGCCGCTGACCCGCGTCCCCGTCCGCCCCGAGCACGTCACCGGGACGTGACCCCGCGGCAGGAATGGCCATTTCTGCCGCCCTACGCGGTGCCCCCGGCGAGGCGGTCCATCGCGGCCAGCACGCGGTCCTGCAGGGCCGGGTCCTCGAGGGCGCGGGGCGTGCGCGCCGGGCGGCGGCCGGCGGTGTAGCCGCCGGGCCAGTCGCCGGCCGCGGCGTGCGCCACCCGCGCGCCGCCGTCCTCGACGTCCCCGGGCGCGCCCGGGGAGGCCAGCTTGGTGCGCACCCAGCCCGGGTCGACCGCGCCCACCCGCAGGTGCGGCAGGCGGCGGGCCCAGCCCAGGGCCAGGACGACGTCGAGTGCCTTGGAGTCTGCGTAGGCGCGCGCCGGCTCGCGCGCGCCGCCGAGGTCGCCGGGGTCGACGCGGCCCGAGCCGACCATGCCGCTGCCGAGGAAGACCAGCCGCCCGCGCACCCGCTCGTGCGCCAGGGCGGTGAGCAGGTGCGGGGCCAGCGCGTTGACGGCGAACGCGAGCTCGTGGCCCTGCGCGCTCGCCGGCGCCCCGTCCGGCGGC
Organism: Geodermatophilus sp. SYSU D01036; assembly: GCF_054050435.1. Taxonomy (NCBI): domain Bacteria; kingdom Bacillati; phylum Actinomycetota; class Actinomycetes; order Geodermatophilales; family Geodermatophilaceae; genus Geodermatophilus; species Geodermatophilus sp. SYSU D01036. The sequence continues at coordinate 10,017 of NZ_JBJGZJ010000044.1, forward strand.
CAGACGCCGGCGTTGTGCACCAGCGCGTCCACCTCCCCGAGCTGCCCGTCGAGCGCGCGGACCTGCTCCAGGTCGGCCAGGTCGCCGGTGACCAGCCGGACGTCCCCGAGCCGGCCGAGCTCCTCGGCGACCGGGGCGCCGCGGGCCTCGCTGCGCGCGTGCAGGACGACGGTGTGCCCGCCGCCCAGCAGCCGCCGTGCGGCCGCCCGGCCGATGCCGTCGGTGGAGCCGGTGATCGCGATCGTCGCCACGGACCGGCCCTACCCGTCGTCGGCGGCAGAAATGGCCATTTCTGCCGCTCAGCCCATGGCGGTCGCCTCCCACCGCCGCTGCAGGGCGGCGCGGCCGGCGTCGGTGGGGCGGCCCCAGAGCCGCAGGCGGGCCATGCCGCCGTCGGGGAAGACGTCCATCCGCACCGCGGTCACCGCGGCGTCGCCGGGCAGGACGAACCGGTGCCGCGTGTCGGGCTGCAGCGGCGTGCGGGGCAGCAGCTCGACCTCGACGCCGTCCGCCGTCCGGCCGGTCAGCGACGCCGCCCCGGGCGCGTTGCCGAGGAACCACGAGGTGTCGAGCTCGGCGAGGGTCACCGTGCCCTCGCAGGCCAGCGCCACCTCGACCCAGTCGTTGCCGTCGTCGCGGCGGCGGGCGTTCTCCCAGCCCTCGCCCATCGAGCGGGCCTCGCCGCAGCCGATGAGCTGGTGCGGGCTGCCGTAGAAGGCGTTGCTCACCCCGGTGACCCGCCCGCCGTTCTCCAGCGCGGCCAGGTCGCACGGGCCGGCGTCGAGCAGCCGCGGGTCGGGCACGACCTCGCCGTGCACCCGCAGCCGCGCCACGCCGCCGTCGGGGTGGATGGACAGCCGCACGTGCGTCACCCGCGGCCCCGGGTCGACGGCGAAGCGGTTCGCGGTGCCCCCGGCCAGGTCCGACAGCGGCAGCAGGGGCACCCAGTCGGCGCCGGCCAGCGCGGACGCGGGCGGGTGACCCTCGACGGACGCGCCCTCCAGCGAGGCCCGCGGCGGGTAGTTGCCGAGGAAGAACGCGGTGTCGACGACGACGGCGTGCACCACGCCCGGCATGCCGAGCCGCACGACCGCCCAGTCGTGCCCGGGCTCCCGGCGCCGGCGGGTCTCCCAGCCGTCGTACTCCTTGCCGCGGGCGCCGAAGTCGTCACGCGCCCGCGCCGGCCCGGGCAGGACCAGGTTCTCCTTGCCGGCGAAGAACTCGTCGTTGGCGGCCACCACGGCGCCGCCCTGCGTGCGGACGGCGAGGTCGGGCAGGTCGAACGGGTCGCTCATGGGTCTCCTCGTCGGCGGCGGTCGCGGGTCACTGTGGCACGGGCGGGGTAGAGGGCCGGGGTCCGCGAGAGATCCGAGGAGGACCCGTGTCCGAACCCACCGACGACCTGCGCGAGCGCGCCCGCGAGCACGTCGAGCAGATGCCCGCCGAGACCGCGCTGGGCAACGCCGACCCCGCCGGCGGCTCCACCGACGACCCGCAGATCATGGACGACGCCGCCCGGGAAGAAGGCGAACAGCAGTCGTGATCAGCGGTCCCCTCGGCCCAGCAGCCGGCCGAGGGGGCTGCCGTCGGCCTCCCGCCCGCGCAGCCAGGTCCGCCGGACGACGCCGGTGAACTCGCGCCCCGCGTAGGGCGTGACCGGGTTGCGGTGCTCGAGCCGGCCCACGGTGAACCGCTCGTCGGGCGCGAAGGCCACCAGGTCCGCGTCCCTCCCGACGGCGATCGCACCCTTGCCCGGCAGCCCGGCCAGCCGCGCCGGCGCCGCCGCCATCCACTCGACCACCCACGTCAGCGGCACCCCGCGGGCCCGCGCGCCGGTCCACACCGCCGGCAGCGCCACCTGCAGCCCCGCGATGCCGCCCCACGCCAGCCCGAAGTCGCCGACGTCGAGCCGCTTGAGCTCCGGCGTGCACGGCGAGTGGTCGCTCACCACCATGTCGATCACAGGTGGGTCGACGTCGCCGGCCGTGAGCGCCCCCCACAGCGCCTCCCGGTGCGCCGCCTCGCGGATCGGGGGGCAGCACTTGTACGCGGTGTCGCCGTCGGGCACGTCCTCGGCGGCGAAGGTCAGGTAGTGCGGGCAGGTCTCCACGGTGACCCGCACGCCGGACGCCCGGGCGGCGCGCAGCAGCGGCAGCGCGTCGCCGTCGGCCAGGTGGACGACGTGGCTGCGCGCGCCGGTGTCCCGGGTGGCCGCGACCAGCCGCCCGATCGCGGTCTCCTCGGCCGCGGGCGGGCGGGAGGCGAGGAACGCCGCGTAGCTGGCCCCGGCGGGCTCGGGCGCCGCCTCGATCACCTGCTCGTCCTCGGCGTGCGCGATCAGCAGCCCGTCGAACGACGCCAGCTCGGCCAGCGCGGCGCGCAGCCCGGCGTCGTCCAGGGGCGGGAACTCCGGGACGCCGGAGTCGAGCAGGAAGCACTTGAACCCGACGACGCCGGCCTCGTGCATCGGCCGCAGCTCCGCGAGGTTGCCGGGCACCGCGCCGCCCCAGAACGCCACGTCGACGGCGACCCGCCCGGCCGCGACCTCCCGCTTGAGGCGCAGCGCCTCGAGCGTGGTGGTCGCCGGCACGGAGTTCAGCGGCATGTCCACGATCGTGGTGATGCCGCCGGCGGCCGCGGCGCGGGTGGCGGTGGCGAAGCCCTCCCACTCGGTGCGGCCGGGCTCGTTGACGTGCACGTGGCTGTCGACCAGGCCGGGCAGCAGCACCTCGTCGTCGGTGAGGGTGACCGCGCCGGCCGGGGCGTCGTCGAAGCCGGTGACCGCGGTGACCACACCGCCCTCGGTGTGCACCGCGGCGGCGCGCTCGCCGCCCGGCAGCACCACCCGCCGCGCCCGGACGACGAGGCTCACGCCACCGCCTCCACCGCGCGCACCACGGTGTGCAGCTCGGTCCCCCAGGCGGTGGCCAGCCACCCGTTCTCCAGCGGCAGGCGGACGGCGTCCTCGGCGGTCAGCACCCCGGCAGCCTGCCCCACGTGCACCGTGGAGGCGTAGGCGCGCGGCGCGACCGGCGGCAGCCAGGCCGGCGCCCCCGGCCCCAGGCCGACGGTCGTGTGCACCAGCGGCCGCCCGTCGACGACCACCCGCGTGGTGCCGGTCCACCGGCCGGGTTCCTCCCCGGTGCGGCCGAGCAGCACCTGCTCGGTGGCGGTCAGGACGGCGCCCGGCGCGAGCGTCGCCGTCAGCCCGGCCCGGTGGTGCGCGCCCCGGGCGACGACGGTCGGCTCCATCCGCAGGTCGAGTTCCCCGGCCACCTCGGCGACGACGTGCTGCGCCGAGGGCCGGTCGCCGTCGCGGGCGGGCAGCGCGACGGCCGCGGCCACCGAGCGCACCGCCAGCGCGGCGCCCTCCTCGACCACCAGCCGGATCTCGGCGTCGTCGCCGCCGAGCGGGCCGAACGCCGTCGCCACGAGGTGGACGGCGGACGGACCGGTCCGGCGCACCGCCAGCTGCCCGCTCGCGCGGACCACCGGCAGCACGGTGCGCCCGCCGGGCCCCCGCCGCGCGACGACCTCGACCCGCGTCCTCACGCCTGCTGCAGCCGGCGGGCCCGCACCTGCGCGCGCACCCACTCGGCCACCTCGGTGGCGGCCGGGTCCTCGCGCAGCGAGATGAGCAGCGTCGGCTTGTCCCCGCGCACCACCGCGGAGTCGCGCCGCATGACGTCGAGGTCGGCGCCCACCAGCGGCGCGAGGTCGGTCTTGTTCACCACCAGCAGGTCGCTCGCGGTGACCCCGGGCCCGCCCTTGCGCGGCACCTTGTCCCCGCCGGCGACGTCGACGACGAACACCTGCACGTCGACCAGCCCGTAGCTGAAGCTCGCCGTCAGGTTGTCCCCGCCGGACTCGACGAACACCAGCTCCAGGGCGGGGTGGCGCGCCTCGAGCAGCTCGACGGCGTCGAGGTTGGCGGTGATGTCGTCGCGGATGGCGGTGTGCGGGCAGCAGCCGGTCTGCACCGCCTCGATCCGGTCGTCGGGGAGGACGGCGTTGCGGCGCAGGAAGTCCGCGTCCTCGGTCGTGTAGATGTCGTTGGTGACGACGGCCAGGTCGTACTCGGCACCCAGCGTGCGGCACAGCGCCGCGGCCAGCGCGGTCTTCCCCGAGCCGACCGGGCCGCCGAGCCCGACGCGCAGCGGCCCGCCGTGCCGGTGCGGGACCTCCGCGTCGACGTAGTCCTGGAGGTCGTGGTCAGGAGGCAAAGAAGCGGTCCCCTCTCGTGGCGTGCACCTCGGCCAGCAGGTCGAGGAGCGGGTCGGCATCGGCGGGCAGGTGGCAGAAATGGCCATTTCTGCCACTCTCCCCGGCGGTGGTGGCGACGGCGTCGACCTCGGGGGCCAGCCGGGCGGTGACGGCGGCGACGGTGAGCGGGTCCATGGCGAGCAGCCGCTGGGCCGCCGTCGCCGGGCCGCTGACCGACAGGTACGCGGCGGCCGCGGCGGCGTCCCGGGCGGTGAGCCCGCCCGCGGCCGCGGCGACCCCGAGCGCGACCGGGTGGTGCGGCGCGGCCGGCAGCGCGTCCCACACCGGCGACGGCCAGGCGCGGCGGCCGACCCGCACCAGCCCGCGGCCCTGCTGCCGGGAGGCCGCCCGCAGCGCCGGCGACGGCGTCCGCGCGTCGGCCTCGGCGTCGAGGACCGCGAGGTCCCCGGCCCGGCACGCCGCGGACGCCAGGCCGGCCGCCACGGCACCCGCCGTCGCCAGCCGGCGCAGCAGGAAGGCCGCCAGCGACGCCGGGTCGTGCACCAGCCCGGCCGCGACCGCCTGCTCCACCCCGCCGGAGTGCGTGTGCCCGCCGGCGGGGAGCCGCGAGTCCGCCAGCGTCAGCAGCGCCGCCGTCATCAGAAGAGGAAGTACCGCTGCGCCATCGGCAGCTCGCGCACCGGCTCGGGCTCCCACACCTCGCCGTCGACGGTCACCGTGAAGGTGTCCGGGTCGACGCGGATCTCCGGCAGCGCGGTGTTCTCCGGCATGTCGGCCTTGGTGAGCCGGGTGGTGTCGGTGACCGCGGCCAGCCGCCGGTCGACCGCCAGCCGGTCCCCCAGCCCCGCCTCGAACGCGGCCGGCGCGACGAAGTGCAGCGACGTCCGCGCGGGGACGCGGCCGTAGGCGCCGAACATCGGCCGGGGCAGCTGCGGCTGCGGCGTCGGGATGGAGGCGTTGGCGTCGCCCATCTGCGCCCAGGCGATGACCCCGCCCTTGAGCACCGCGTGCGGGCGGACGCCGAAGAAGCGTGGGTCCCACAGCACCAGGTCGGCGAGCTTGCCCGGCTCGACCGAGCCCACCTCGCCGTCGATGCCGTGCGCCACCGCGGGGCAGATCGTGTACTTCGCGACGTACCGGCGGGCCCGCAGGTTGTCCGCGGCGCCGTCACCGGCCAGCGAGCCGCGCTTGCGCTTCATCACGTGCGCGGTCTGCCAGGTGCGCAGGACCACCTCGCCCACGCGGCCCATCGCCTGCGCGTCGGAGCCGATCATCGAGATGGCGCCGAGGTCGTGCAGCAGGTCCTCGGCGGCGATCGTCGTCGGCCGGATCCGGCTCTCGGCGAAGGCGAGGTCCTCCGGCACGGAGGAGTCCAGGTGGTGGCAGACCACGAGCATGTCGAGGTGCTCGTCGAGGGTGTTCACCGTGTGCGGCCGGGTCGGGTTGGTGCTGCTCGGCAGCACGTTCGGGTGCCCGGCCACGGTGATGATGTCCGGCGCGTGACCGCCCCCGGCCCCCTCGGTGTGGTACGCGTGGATCGACCGGCCGGCGATCGCGGCGAGGGTGTCCTCGACGAACCCGGCCTCGTTGAGCGTGTCCGAGTGCAGCGCCACCGGGACGCCGTGCCGGCCGGCGACGGTGAGGCAGGCGTCGATCGCCGCGGGCGTCGAGCCCCAGTCCTCGTGCAGCTTGAAGCCGCTCGCCCCACCGCGGAGCTGCTCCTCCATCGACTCCTGCGAGACGGTGTTGCCCTTGCCCAGCAGCGCGACGTTCACCGGCCACGGGTCCATCGCCTCGAGCATCCGGGCCAGGTACCAGTCGCCCGGGGTGATCGTGGTGGCCTTCGAGCCCTCCGCCGGGCCGGTGCCGCCCCCGATGAGCGTCGTGACGCCCGAGCCCAGCGCCGTCGGGACGACCTGCGGGCAGATGAAGTGGACGTGGCAGTCGATGCCGCCGGCGGTGAGGATCCGCCCGTTGCCGGCCATCACCTCGGTGCCGGGGCCGATCACCAGGTCCGGGTGGACGCCGTCCATCGTGTCGGGGTTGCCGGCCTTGCCCAGCGCGACGATGCGCCCGTCACGGACGCCGACGTCGGCCTTGACGACCCCCCAGTGGTCCAGCACGACGGCACCGGTGATGACCAGGTCGGGTGCGCCCTCGGCGCGGGTGGCGCGGCCCTGGCCCATCGACTCGCGGATCACCTTGCCGCCGCCGAACACCGCCTCCTCGCCGGCCCGGCCCGGCCCGCCGCAGCGGTCCTCCTCGACCTCGACGATCAGGTCGGTGTCGGCCAGCCGGATCCGGTCGCCGGTGGTCGGCCCGTACAGCTGGGCGTAGCGCTCGCGGGACAGCTGCACCATCAGCCGAGCCCTCCCTCTCGGGTCAGGCCGGGGACGACGCGCGCGCCGGCCAGCGGCACCAGCGTCACGGTGCGGGTGATGCCGGGCTCGAAGCGGACGGCGGTGCCGGCGGCGACGTCGAGCCGGTGGCCGTGCGCGGCGGCCCGGTCGAACCGCAGCACCCGGTTGGTCTGCGCGAAGTGGTAGTGCGAGCCCACCTGCACCGGCCGGTCGCCGGTGTTGGTCACCTCGAGCTCGATCCGCGGGGCGCCGGGCAGCGTCTCGATCGTCCCCTCCGCGGGGACCACCTCGCCGGGGGTCACGGGATCGGCTGGTGGACGGTCACGAGCTTGGTCCCGTCCGGGAAGGTGGCCTCCACCTGCACCTCCTCCAGCAGCTCGGGGACGCCGTCCATGACGTCGTCGCGGGTGAGGACCGTGCGGCCCGACTGCACGAGCTCGGCGACCAGGACGCCGTCGCGGGCGCCCTCCAGCACGTGGTCGGTGACGACCGCCGTCGCCTCCGGGAGGTTCAGCCGCAGCCCCCGCGCGCGCCGTCGGCGGGCGAGGTCGGCGGCGTAGGAGAGCAGCAGGCGCTCCTGCTCGTGCGGGGAGAGGTGCACGCGGGGTCCTCCGGGGTCGGCGGAGCCCGGACGCTAGTTGCCCCGTGTGTCGCGGCGGTTACCTGAGCGGGCGGAAGAACTCCCGGACGTCGGCCACCAGCTCCGCCGGGCGCTCCATCGCCGCGAAGTGCCCGCCGCTGGCGTGCTCGCGCCACGCCCGCAGGTCGGTCAGCTGCCGCTCCGCCCACGCCCGGGGCGGCACGAAGATCTCCCCGGGGAACATCGACACGCCGCTGGGGACGTCGACCCGCGGCGTCCGCTCCCCCGGCGCCCGGGCCATCTCCCAGTACATCCGCGCCGACGACGTCGCCGTGCCGGTGAACCAGTAGACCGAGACGTCGTCGAGCAGTCGGTCGACGCCGAGTGCGCCGACCGGGTCGCCGCCGGTGTCGGTCCAGGCGTGGAACTTCTCGAGGATCCACGCGCACTGGCCGGCCGGGGAGTCGGTGAGGCCGTAGCCGAGCGTCTGGGGCCGGGTGCGGTGCTGGTGGCTGTAGGCCGAGCCGTCGTCGCGGAAGGCCCGCATGCGGTCCAGCGCCCGCTGCTCGCGCTCGTCGAGGTCCGTCCGCCCCTCCGGCGGGACGGTCACCACCATGTTCAGGTGCACGCCGACCACCCGGTCGGGGTGCCGCGCCCCCAGGTTGGCCGACACGAAGGACCCGATGTCCCCGCCCTGGGCGCCGAAGCGCTCGTACCCGAGCCGGCGCATCAGCTCCGCCCAGGCGTCGGCGGTCCGCGCCGGCCCCCAGCCGGGTGCCGTCGGCTTCCCGCTCCACCCGTAGCCCGGCAGCGACGGGACGACGACGGTGAAGGCGTCGCGCGGGTCCTCGGGGTCGGTGAGCGGGCCGATCACCTCGAGGAACTCGACGACCGAGCCGGGCCACCCGTGGGTGAGGACCAGCGGCAGCGCGTCCGGGTGCGGCGAGCGGACGTGCAGGGCGTGCACCGGCAGCCCGTCGATCTCCGTGACCACCTGCGGGAACGCGTTGATCCGCGCCTGCCGGGCCGGCCAGTCGTACTCCTCGGCCCAGTACCGGCAGACCTCCTGCAGCACGTCCACCGGGACGCCCTGCGCCCATCCGTCCGCCGTCGGCGGGTCCGGCCAGCGGGTGGCCCGGAGCCGGCGGCGCAGGTCCGCCACCGCGTCCGGCGGCACGTCGACCCTGAAGGGCCTGACGACGTCGTCCACGGGCGCGACCGTAGCCGGGGTTGACGCCGCGGACGAGCCGGTCCCTGGCAGCGGCCGGCGCCTCCGGTGAACGAGGACGCCGACCCGATCTCCCGGCAGGTCGCCGCGCAGATCGGGAACGCGGTCGTCGACGGCTCCCTCGCCGAGGAGAGCCAGGCCCCCTCGTCCGACGAGCTCAGCGCCTTCCACCGCATCAACCCCGCCACCGCGGCCAAGGGCCTGGACCAGCTGGTGGCCGACGGGGTCCTCTACGAGAGACGAGGAGTCGGGATGTTCGTCGCCACGGGCGCCCGCGAGCTGGCCACCATGATCGACCGCTGGGAGGACGAGCGATGGGCGACGCCGCCGCCACGCTCAGCGACGTGACGATGCGGTACCGGGAGCACACCGCGCTCGACGGCGTCACCACCGGCTTCGCCACCGACGGCATCACCGGCCTGCTCGGCCGCAACGGCGCCGGCAAGACCGCGCTCGTGCAGCTGCTCACCGGGCACCGCGTGCCCACCCGCGGCAGCGTGCGGGTGCTGGGTGCCGACCCCCACGAGGACGACGCCGTCCTGCAGCAGGTCTGCTTCCTCGAGGAGAGCCAGCGCTACCCGGACGACTTCCGGGTGCGCGACGCCCTGAGCGCGGCCGCCTCCCTCTTCCCGACCTGGGACGAGGACCCGGCGCGGTCGTTGGTGGCCGCCTTCGGCCTGCCGCCCCGCCGGCTGGTCGAGAAGCTCTCCCGCGGCATGGTCTCCGCCGTCGGCATCACCATCGACCTGGCCCCGCGGGCGCCGCTCACCCTGTTCGACGAGCGCTGCTGCCCTTCGCCATGGGGATGAGCCTCCGCAGGCGCACCTTCTACCGGGCACCGCCCTCGTCGCGGTCGTCTCCGCCCTCGCGTACGGCGTGGTCCTCGCGGCCCTGGTCGCCATCGAGGACGCCACCGGCGGCTGGGGCATCCGGCTGAGCTTCAGGGCGCCCGGCGAACTCGACGTCGACAACTGGGCGCTGCAGGTCGTCGTCTCCAGTGCACCGATGCTCGCCGCCGACTTCCTCGGCGTCGTGATGAAGCGGTGGGGGCAGCTCGGACTGTGGAGCCTGGTGGTCGGCGGGATCCTGCTCTTCGGCGGGCTAGCCATCCTCGTCTCGTGGCAGCACGCCTGGGGCGACGTCGGCACCTGGCTGACCGAGCAGTCGATGCTGGCCCTGGCGGTCCTCGTGCCGGCGGCCCTCGAGGTGATCGCCATGGCGCTGTCGTTAGCGGGCCTCCGCCGCATCGTCCCCTGGGGTCGGGCGGCCTCCGACGAACGCACACGGCCCCGGTTTCGTCAGGACGGAAGTGCCGACGGTGTCGCCACGTCGGCACCCGATCCTTGTTCGGGAATGCAGAAGGGCCCCGCCACCGGGATCGGTGGCGG
>NZ_JBJGZJ010000045.1:0-19634 GCF_054050435.1 Geodermatophilus sp. SYSU D01036
CCCCCCCCCCCCCCGCCCGCGCCCCCCCCCCCCCCCCCCCCCCCCCCCCCCCGCGGGGGGGGCGGCCCCCCGGGGCTCCGGACGCGGCCCGGCCCCGCCGCACGGGGCAGCGGGGCCGGGTGCGGGCTCAGCAGTCGGACAGCGGCACCAGGACGGCGACGAGCGGCACGGTCCCCGCCGGACGGTCGGCGGGGACGGCGACCGGCTCGCCGGTCAGCTCGGTCCACGTCACCAGGCGCACGCAGTGCGTGGTGCGGGGGTCCCCCTCGAACGGGACGGCGCCGGCGGGACCTGCGGCGGCGAGCAGCCCGGCGGTGGCCGCCGTCGGCCTGGCTGCGGGCCGCCTGCGCCGTCGCGGACCGCGACCTGACGCGTGCCGAGTGGGACCGCTACCTGCCCGGCCGGCCCTGGGAGCCGACCTGCAGCGACCTGCGCTGAGGGCCGCCCGCGGTCCCGGGGGAGGACCTCACGGACCGGCGCGGGACCGACACGGCAGGACGCGGTGCGCCCGCCGCGCACCGCGCGCGTCGCGACGGCCCGCGTCGGCCGGTGACCGCCCTACCGTGATCCCGTGCGGATCGCGGTTCTCGGACCGCTGGAGGTCCAGGGGGACGACGGGACGCCGGTGGCGGTGCCCGGGGCCAAGGAACGCCTGCTGCTCGCCGTCCTCGCCGCCGGCGCGCCCGCCGTCGTCCCCACCGACCGCATCGTGGAGGAGCTCTGGGACGGTGACCCGCCCGCCTCCGCCCGCAAGTCGCTGCAGGCGCACCTGGTGCGGCTGCGCAGCGCCCTGGAGCCGGACCGTCCCCGGGGCTCCACGGGCCGGCACGTCGTCCGCCGTGGACCCGGCTACGCGCTGGCCGTCGAGCGGGCCGACCTCGACGCCCTGGCCCTCGGCGACCTCGCCGCCCGCGGCCGGGCCGCCCTCGCGGCGGGGGACCCGGCCGCGGCGGCGGAGCTGCTCGGCACGGCCCTGCGCCTGTGGCGCGGCGACCCGTACGCCGACTGGCCGGACGTCCCCTTCGCCGAGGCCGAGCGCCGCCGGCTGACCGAGCTCCGCGACGGTGCCCTCACCGCGTGCACCGAGGCCCGGCTGGCGCTGGGGGAGGCGTCCGCGCTCGTCCCGGACCTGGAGCGGCTGGTCGCCGAGCAGCCGCTGCGCGAGGAGTGGTGGCGGCTGCTGGTGCTGGCCCTGTACCGCGCGGGCCGGCAGGCGGACGCCCTCGGCGCCGCGCGCCGGGCACGGTCGGTGCTCGCCGAGGAGCTCGGCGCGGACCCCGGGCCGGCGCTGCGCGCGGCGGAGGCCGCCGTCCTCGCCCAGGACCCCGCGCTCGACCCGGTCCCGGTCCCGCTCCTGTCGCCGGCGCCCGCCCCGGCGTCCGGGGCCTGCCCGTACATGGGGCTGCGGGCGTACCGGGCGGAGGACGCCTCGTTGTTCGCCGGGCGGGAGCGCGTCGTCGCCACGCTGGTGGCCCGGCTGGTGGACGCGCCGCTGCTCGCCGTGTCGGGGCCCAGTGGCGCGGGGAAGTCGTCGGTGGTCCGCGCCGGGCTGGTGCCGGCCCTCGCTGCCGGTGCGCTGCCCGGCAGCGCCGGCTGGCAGCCCGTCGTCCTGCTGCCCGGACGGCACCCGGTGGACACGCTCGCGGACCTGACCGGAGAGGAGCCGCCGCCCCGCCCGGTGCTGCTGGTCTGCGACCAGTTCGAGGAGCTGTGGGCCACCGGCGTGGACCCGGCGGAGCGGACGGCGTTCCTCGACACCGTCCTCGCGCTGCTGGACGACGGCCTCGTGGCCCGCTGCGTCGTCGTCGTCCGCGGGGACGCCGTCGGCCGCCTGGCCGAGCACCCCGGGTTCGTCGACCGGCTCGGGGCGGCGCTGGTCCTCGTGCCGCCCATGACCGACCCCGAGCTGCGCGCCGTCGTCCGCGGGCCGGCGGCGGCGGTGGGGCTGCGGGTCGAGGACGACCTGGTGGACGCCGTGGTGGCCGACGGGCTGGGCCGGCCCGGGGCGCTGCCCCTGCTGTCGACGGCGCTGGTCGGCACCTGGGAGCGGCGTCGCGGGGACCTGCTGACCCTGGCGGGGTACGTGGCCGCCGGCGGGGTCGCCGGGGCGCTGGCCCGCTCGGCGGAGGCCGCGTACGCCGCGCTCGACGAGCCGGGCCGCGAGCTCGCCCGCCGGCTGTTCGTCCGGCTGGCCGACGTCGACGACGCGGGCGCGCTGGTCCGGCGGCCGCTGCCGACCGCGGACCTGGGACAGGACGCTGCGCGGCGCGCCGTCGTGGAGGAGTTCCTCGCCCGGCGACTGCTGTCGGTCGACGCCGACCGCCTCGAGGTGACCCACGAGGCGCTGCTGACGGCGTGGCCCCGGCTGGCCCGCTGGCTGGAGGACGACGCGGCCGGCCGGGCGGTGCGCCGGCACCTGGCCCCGGCCGCGCGCGACTGGCACGCCGCCGAGCGCCCGGACGACGAGCTCTACCGCGGCGCCCGCCTGGCCGCCGCCCTCGACTGGGCCGACCGGCCCGACGCCGACCCGACGCCGCTCGAGCGCGCCTTCCTCGACGCCTCCCGTGCCGCCACCGACGCCGAGCTGGTGGGAGCCCGTGAGCGGGCCGACCGCGAGGCGGCGGCCCGGCGGAGGACCCGCTGGCTGGCGGCCGGTCTGGCGGCGGTGCTGGTCGCGGCGCTGCTCGCGGCCGGCGTGGCGGTCGGGGCGCAGCGGGCCGCGCAGCGGGCCTCCCTCGTCGCAGACGCCAACCGCCTGGCGGCACTGTCGACCTCGGTGGGCTCGCTCGACCTGGCGCTCCTCCTCGCCGTCCAGGCGGTCCGCCTCGCCGAGACCCCGGACACCGAGGACGGGCTGCTGGCCGCGCTGGTCGACCACCGCCGGGCCGAGCGGGTGGTGTCCTTCACCGGCCAGCCGGGCGGGGCGGTGCTCGCGGACGGCGGCCGGACCCTGTTCATCGGCGCCGGCGCCGACCTCGTGACCTGGACGGTCGGGCCCACGTCCCTGCCCCGGCCGGTCGTCGAGGTCGGGTCGCGGTGGTACCAGTGGCGGGCCCTGGCCGCCTCGCCCACCGACGGTCTCGTCGTGGCCGCCGGCTGGGGGGAGGGGCACCCCTGGGTCCGGTCGGTGACCGCCGAGGGGGACGAGCGGCTCCTCCTCGGTGAGCGGGACGTCGGCGGGTGGCCGATCGCGCTGGCCTTCACCCCCGACGGCCGCACGGTCCGGCTGGTGACCGCGGCCGGCGACGGGGACGGGACACGGTGGGCTCTCGCCGAGGTGGACCCCGCGACGGCGGGCCGGCGGGACACCGGCCTCGGCGGCACGACCTCCGCGGCCCTCGGTGACCTCATCGCGGACCCCTCCGACGACGGGCGGCACCTGGTGCTCTGGGGCTTCGACGGCAGCGCCCCCGCGACGCTGGTCGACCTCGAGGACGGCGCGCAGGTGCCGCTGCAGGTGCCTCAGCGTGACGTCGCGGTGGCGGGCTTCCTCGCCCTCCCCGCCGGGGCCGCCCAGCTGTGGGAGGACGGGGCGGTGACCCTCTTCGATGCCGCCGGGCGCCCCGTGCAGGAGCTCGGACGGCACACGGGAGTGGTCCAGGACGTCGCGGTCGCTCCCGACGGCAGCTGGGCGGTCACCGTCGGGGACGGGGCCGCGGTGGAGCTGTGGGACGTCGCGCCGGCGGGCCGGTGGACCTCGCGGGGGCCGCTCGCCGGCCACACCGCCGACGTCGTCGCCGCGGAGATCGACCCGACCGGCACGCGGTTGCTCACGGTCGCCCTGGACGACACCGTCATCACCTGGGACGCGACCGCGGACGGCGGTCTCGGCGAGGCCCTGCCCGGCATGCGCGACCGCTGGATCTCCAACCGGCCGCAGCCGGTCGGGCGGGACGGGCTGCTCGTGGCACCGACCCGGTCGGGGACCCCCGAGGGGGCGCCGTTCGACAGGGGCCCGGGGTCGCTGGGCGTCGCCGCCACGTTCCTCGACCCGGACACCGGCGAGGTGGTCGAGCAGGTCGACGTCGGGGACACCCTCCCCGGGGCCCAGTTCGGGTCCTCGGTGTCGGTCAGCCCGGACGGCGACCTCGTCGCGGTGACGTCCGGCTTCGCGACGACGGTCCTCGACACGGCCAGCGGGGACGTGGTGGCGACGATCGAGCTGCCGGCCACCGGGGAGGTGCTGGACGGGGTGCCCCTCCCGGCGACGGTGGTGTGGTGCGCCGGCTGGACGCCGGACGGGTCCCGCCTGCTGCTGGGCGCCGAGGGGCAGCTCGCCACCGGCACGGGCGGGCGCCTCGTCGTGGTGGACACCGCCGACTGGGAGGTCACCGGCGAGGTCGACGTCGGCGGATCGGCCCAGGTGGTCGAGGCGAGTCCGGACGGCGAGCTGCTGGCTGTCGCGCTGTCGAGCGAGTCGGTCGTCCAGGTCCTGGACGCCGTGACCCTCGAGGTGCGCGAGACCCTCCGCCTCCCGGGGGAGGACCGGCAGTTCGACCTCTCCTTCTCCCCGGACGGGCGCACGCTGGCCAGCGGCGGGGAGACCGGGCGGCTGCACCTGTTCGACACGCGCACGTGGGAGCCCACCTGGGAGTCGGTCCCCACCAACCACGGGGAGGTGCTGCAGGTCGAGTGGCTGTCCGACCGGACCGTCGCGACGTCCGGCGAGGAGGGCACCGTCTCCCTGGTCGACGCCGACCGCGGTACCGCCCGGGCGCGTCCGCTCCCGGTCTCCGACCGGCCCGGGTGGAGCTGGGCCTACCTGGTGCCCACGTCCGGCGACGAACTCGTGGTGCTGGGGAGCACGCGCGACGGCCGCCGCTACCCCCTGCGGCCCGAGGTGTGGCTGGCCGAGGCCTGCGCCGTCGTCGGGCGGGACCTGACCGCCGAGGAGTGGGAGCGCCACCTGCCCGGCCGGGCGTGGGAGCCGACCTGCACCGACCTGTCCTGAGCCCGGTCAGCCCTCGGTGCCGGTGCACGCGGGCAGCGACAGGAGGTGGCGCTCGTAGGCGTCGGAGAACAGGACCTGGCCGTCGGGGCCCTGGCCCGGCCAGTGCTGGACGTCCTCGAGCAGTGCGCTGCAGGACGGGGTCCGGTCGTCGCCGGCGGGCGGGTCGGCCAGCGCCGCTGACGGCACGAGGGCGACGACTCCTGCCACGAGGACGGTGTACGCGGAGTGGGTGCGGACGGACATCACGGGGACCTCCCGGGTGCGGCGCCGGGCGGGTCCCGGCGACGCCACCAGCGGACCGGGAGGCGGTTGCGGTCCCGGCCGCCGCCGGTTGTGGTCCGGTTGCGGTGCACCCCCGCGCGGGATCCGCGCTGTCCAGGGGGTGCGGGAGCGCCGATCTCCCTATCCTCGGCAACGTGCAGATCCCGTTCTCGTCCTCGGAGCGCTCCAGCCTGGGCGTGGAGTGGGAGTTGCAGCTCGTCGACCGGGAGAGCCGGGAGCTCACCGCCGGGGCGACGGAGATCCTCGAGGAGATCCGGCCCGACGGCGCCGAGGAGCACCCGAAGGCCAAGCACGAGCTGCTGCAGTCGACCGTCGAGGTCATCACCGGTGTGTGCACCACCGTCGAGGAGGCCACCGCCGACCTCGCCGGCACGGTCGCCGAGGTGGCCGCCGCCGCCGACCGCCGCGGCCTGGGCCTGCTGTGCGCCGGCACCCACCCGTTCACCGACTGGCAGACGCAGCTGATCTCGCCCAAGGAGCGGTACCTGCAGCTGGTCGAGCGGATGCAGTGGCTGGCCCGGCGGCTGCAGATCTTCGGCGTCCACGTGCACGTCGGGGTCCGCTCGCCGGACAAGGCGATGCCGATCGTCAACGCGCTGACCCAGTACGTGCCGCACTTCCTCGCGCTCTCGGCGTCCTCGCCGTTCTGGGTCGGCTGCGACACCGGGCTCGCCTCGGCGCGCAGCAAGGTCTTCGAGGCCATGCCGACGGCAGGGCTGCCCACCCAGCTGCCCGACTGGGCCGGCTTCGAGACCTACATGGAGACGCTGATCTCCACCGGCGCCATCGAGAGCGTGCGCGAGGTGTGGTGGGACATCCGCCCGCACCCCGGCTTCGGCACCGTGGAGCTGCGCATCTGCGACGGCCTGCCCACGCTCGAGGAGGTCGGCGTCGTCGCGGCGCTGTCGCAGTGCCTGGTCGAGCAGTTCGACACCCAGCTCGACCGCGGCTACACGCTGCCCACCCCGCCGAGCTGGGTGGTGAAGGAGAACAAGTGGCGCGCGGCCCGCTGGGGGCTGGACGCCGACGTGGTGGTGGACGAGAAGGGCACGGTGCGCCCGGTGCGGCAGGCGCTGCTGGACCTCGCCGAGGAGCTGACCCCGACGGCGAAGCGGCTGGGCTGCGAGGCGGAGCTCGCGGGCGTGGAGCGGGTGCTCGCCGTCGGCGCCTCCTACCAGCGGCAGCGGGCCGCGGCGCTGGCGTCCGGCGGGGACCTGCGCGTCGTCGTCGACGGGCTGCTCGCCGAGCTGCGGGACGGCCTGCCGACCTCCGGGCCGGCGGCCGGCCCCGACGGCCCCGTCCCCGGCCCGGCGGCGTGCGCCGGCGGCCACGCCGCATGACCCGGAGCCCCGAGGAACTGGCCGCCGGGCTCGACGCGTGGGTGGCCGACCGCACCGACTCCCTGGTCGGCGTGCGCCGGCACCTCCACATGCACCCCGAGCTGGCCTTCGCCGAGGTGGAGACGACGGCGTTCCTCGAGCAGCGGCTCGCCGGCGCCGGGCTCGCGCCGCGCCGGCTGCCCAGCGGCACCGGCCTGGTGGTCGAGGTCGGGTCCGGCGACCCGACGGTGGTGCTGCGCGCCGACATCGACGCGCTGCCGCTGGCCGACCTCAAGGACGTCCCCTACGCCTCCACCCGCGAGGGCATGTGTCACGCCTGCGGCCACGACGTGCACACCACCGTGCTGCTCGGCGCGACGCTGGCGCTCGCCGCGCTGGACGACCTGCCGGGCCGGGTGCGCTGCGTGTTCCAGCCGGCCGAGGAGACCGTCCCCGGCGGCGCGACGCACGTGGTGGCGGCCGGCGTCCTCGCCGGCGCGTCCCGGGCGTTCGCGCTGCACTGCGACCCGGCGATCCCGGTGGGCACCGTCGGCCTGCGCACCGGCTCGATCACCGCCGCCTGCGACCGCATCGACGTCACGCTCACCGGGCCCGGCGGGCACACCGCCCGCCCGCAGCTGACCGTGGACCTGGTCGACGCCCTGGGCCGCCTGGTCACCGGGCTGCCCGGGCTGTTGTCGCGCAAGGTCGACCCGCGGGCCGGGTTCTCGCTGGTCTGGGGCGCGGTCAACGCCGGCGTCGCGGCCAACGCCATCCCGCAGCGGGGCACCCTGCGCGGCACCGTGCGGGTGCTCGACCGCGACGAGTGGCAGCGCGCGGAGAGGCTGCTGCGCGAGCTGGTCGAGCAGGTGGTGGCGCCCACCGGCGCCGGCGTCGAGGTGGAGTACGTCCCCGGCGTGCCGCCGGTGGTCAACGACCCGCGCGCGGTGGCGCTGCTGCGCACCGCGGCGCTGCAGACCGTCGGCAGCGAGAACCTGCGCCAGTCGCCGCAGAGCATGGGCGGGGAGGACTTCGGCTGGTTCGCCGACGTGCTGCCGATCGCGCTGGCCCGGCTGGGCACGCACGGCGGCGGCGCCCCGCTGGACCTGCACCGCGGCACCTTCGACGTCGACGAGCGGGCCATCGGGGTCGGGATCCGGCTGATGGTGCGCACCGCGCTGCAGGCGCTGGCCGCCGCCGCCGGGACGTCGGGCTCGGCCGCCGGTGCGCCCAGGGCGGGCCACCCCGCGCGTCCGCACTCCCGGGAGCGCCGGTAGAACACTCCTCGACTGGGAGGAGTTCACGGTGAGCGAGCTCGCGAGCGAACGGACGGGCAGAGCAGCGCCGCGAACGCGGCCGACGAGCGTCAGCGAGGAGGACTCGTGAGCGCCACCGACACCGCGACGCCGGGCGAGGACGAGGTCCCCGCCGAGCACGAGGTGCCCGACGAGCTGTCCCTCGCCGGCGACTTCCCGCCGGTCGGCCGCGAGCAGTGGCGCGAGCTGGTCGCCGGGGTGCTGCGCAAGGCCGGCCGCGAGGAGCTGCCCGACCCGGTCGAGGACGCGCTGCGCCACACGGTGGCCACCGGCGTCAGCGTCGCGCCGCTCTACACCGCCGAGGACGCCGGCGACCTGCCGACGGCGGTCGGCGTGCCCGGCCTGCCGCCGTTCGTCCGCGGCGCCCGCGCCGGGGCGCACCCGGAGAGCGGGGTGCCCGCCGGCTGGGACGTGCGGCAGCGGCACGCCCACCCCGACGTCGCGGTCACCCGGGAGGCGATCTCCGCCGACCTGGAGAACGGCGTCACCTCGCTGTGGCTGCACCTCGGCGACGGCGCGGTGCCCGTGGACGCCCTCGGCGACGTGCTCGCCGACGTCTACCTCGACCTCGCGCCGGTCGCCGTCTCCGGCGGGCTCCCGGCCGCCGAGGCGCTGCTGGCGCTGGCCGGCGACCGCACCGACCTCGCGCCCGGCGGCTCCCTGGGCCTCGACCCGCTCGGCGACCAGGCCGCCTCGGGGGAGGAGCAGGACCTCGCCGGCCTCGCCGACCTCGCCCGCCGGACCCCCGCGGGCTGGCGCACGGTCGTCGTCGACGCGACCGTGTACGCCGACGCCGGGGCCACCGCCGTCGAGGAGCTCGGCTGCTCGCTGGCCGCCGGGGTGGCCTACCTGCGGGCGCTCACCGACGGCGGGCTGACCGTGGACGAGGCGTTCGAGCGCGTCGAGTTCCGCTACTCCGCCTCGGCCGACCAGTTCACGACGATCGCCGCGCTGCGCGCCGCCCGCCGGCTGTGGGACCGGGTCGGCGAGGTCAGCGGCGCGTCGGAGGCGGCCCGGGCGCAGCGCCAGCACGCGGTGACGTCGTCGGTGATGACGACGAGGCGCGACCCGTGGGTGAACATGCTGCGCACCACGGTCGCCTGCTTCGCGGCGGGCGTGGGCGGGGCCGACGTCGTCACCGTGCAGCCCTTCGACGCCGCGCTCGGCCTGCCCGACGCCTTCTCCCGGCGGATCGCGCGCAACACCCAGAGCCTGCTGGTCGAGGAGGGCCACCTCGCCCGCGTGCTCGACCCGGCCGGCGGCTCCTGGTACGTCGAGTCCCTCACCGAGGACCTCGCCCGGGCCGCGTGGGCCTGGTTCACCGAGATCGAGCGGGCCGGCGGGCTGGCCGCGGCGCTGACCTCGGGGCTGGTCCGCGACCGGCTGGCCGCCGCCTGGGACGCCCGGGCGAAACGGCTGGCCAAGCGGAGCGACGCGATCACCGGCGTCAGCGAGTTCCCCAACCTGACCGAGAAGCTGCCCGAGCGGCAGCCGGCCGCCGCCCTGCACCCGACCGGCGGGCTGCCCCGCGTGCGGGCCGCGCAGGAGTACGAGGAGCTGCGCGACCGCGCCGACGCCGCCGGGGAGCGGCCGCAGGTGTACCTCGCCACGATCGGCCCGATCGCGCGGCACACCGCGCGGGCCTCCTTCGCCGGCAACCTGTTCCAGGCCGGCGGCGTGGCCACCCCCGCCGCCGACGGCACCTCCGGGTTCGCCGACGCCGGGACGACGGTCGCCTGCATCTGCGGCACCGACGCCGACTACGCCGAGTCCGCCGCCGCGCTGGCCGCCGAGCTCCGGGCCGCCGGCGCCACGCACGTGTGGCTGGCCGGCAGGCCCTCGCTGGGGGTGGACGGCGTCGACGGGTACGTGTACGCCGGGTGTGACGCGCTGGACGTGCTCCGCACCGTCCACGAGCAGCTGGGAGTGGTGGCAGAAATGGCCATTTCTGCCGCTCCTGGGAAGGAGGAGCGGGCATGAGCGGGATCCCCGACTTCGGCGGCGTCGAGCTGGGCCGGCCGGCCGCGCACGCCGGCGCCGACGACTGGGCCAAGGCGTTCGAGGAGGCGACCGGGCGCGGCGTGGAGGAGGCGACCTGGGAAACCCCCGAGGGCATCGCCGTCCCGCCGCTGGCCACCCCCGCCGACCTCGCCGGGCTGGACTTCCTCCGCACCTACCCCGGGCTGCCGCCCTACCTGCGCGGGCCCTACCCGACGATGTACACGACCCAGCCGTGGACGGTCCGCCAGTACGCGGGCTTCTCCACCGCGGCCGAGTCCAACGCCTTCTACCGGCGCAACCTCGCCGCCGGCCAGAAGGGCCTGTCGGTCGCCTTCGACCTGCCCACCCACCGCGGCTACGACTCCGACCACCCGCGCGTCGTCGGCGACGTCGGCATGGCCGGGGTCGCGATCGACTCGATCCTGGACATGCGGCAGCTGTTCGACGGCATCCCGCTGGACCGGATGAGCGTCTCGATGACCATGAACGGCGCGGTGCTGCCGGTCCTGGCTCTCTACGTCCTCGCCGCCGAGGAGCAGGGGGTGAAGCCGGACCAGCTCACGGGGACCATCCAGAACGACATCCTCAAGGAGTTCATGGTCCGCAACACCTACATCTACCCGCCGAAGCCGTCGATGCAGATCATCAGCGACATCTTCGCCTTCACCTCGGCGGAGATGCCCCGCTTCAACTCGATCTCCATCTCCGGCTACCACATCCAGGAGGCCGGGGCGACGGCCGACCTGGAGCTGGCCTACACCCTCGCCGACGGCGTCGAGTACCTGAACGCGGGCAAGGCCGCGGGCCTGGACATCGACGCGTTCGCGCCGCGGCTGTCGTTCTTCTGGGCCATCGGCATGAACTTCTTCATGGAGGTCGCCAAGCTCCGCGCCGGGCGGCTGCTGTGGGCGCGGCTGGTGAAGGAGGCCGGCGCGCAGAAGGACAAGTCGCTGTCGCTGCGCACCCACTCGCAGACCTCGGGCTGGTCGCTGACCGCGCAGGACGTCTACAACAACGTCGTCCGCACCTGCCTGGAGGCGATGGCCGCCACCCAGGGGCACACCCAGTCGCTGCACACCAACGCCCTCGACGAGGCGCTGGCGCTGCCCACCGACTTCTCCGCGCGGATCGCCCGCAACACCCAGCTGCTGCTGCAGCAGGAGTCGGGGACGACGCGGGTGATCGACCCGTGGGGCGGCTCGGCGTACGTGGAGAAGCTGACCTACGACCTGGCCCGCCGCGCCTGGGCGCACATCCAGGAGGTCGCCGAGCACGGCGGCATGGCGCAGGCCATCGACGACGGCATCCCGAAGCTGCGCATCGAGGAGGCCGCCGCCCGCACCCAGGCGCGGATCGACTCCGGCCGCCAGCCGGTGATCGGCGTCAACAAGTACCGGGTCGAGGCCGACGAGGCGATCGAGGTGCTGCGCGTCGACAACGCCGACGTGCTCGCCCAGCAGAAGGCCAAGCTGGCCGAGCTGCGCGCCTCCCGCGACGCCTCCGCGGTGACCGAGGCGCTGCGCCGGCTCACCGACGCCGCCCGGGCCGCGGCCGAGGGACGGCGGGACGCGTCGCTGGGCTCCAACCTGCTGAAGCTCGCCGTCGACGCGGCGCGGGCCAAGGCGACGGTCGGGGAGATCTCCGACGCGCTCGAGGAGGTCTACGGGCGGCACGCCGGCCATGTGCGCACCATCTCCGGTGTGTACCGCGACGAGGCCGGGAGCTCCGGGCCGCTCGAGGAGACCCGCCGGATGACCGAGGCGTTCGAGGAGGCCGAGGGGCGCCGCCCCCGCATCCTCGTCGCCAAGATGGGCCAGGACGGCCACGACCGCGGGCAGAAGGTCATCGCCACCGCGTTCGCCGACCTCGGCTTCGACGTCGACGTCGGCCCGCTGTTCCAGACGCCGGAGGAGGTCGCGCGGCAGGCGGTCGAGGCGGACGTGCACGTCGTCGGCGTCTCGTCGCTGGCCGCCGGTCACCTCACGCTGGTGCCGGCACTGCGGGACGCGCTGGCCGAGCTCGGTGCCGACGACGTCCTGGTCGTGGTCGGCGGGGTCATCCCGCCCGACGACGTCCCGCGGCTCCGGGAGATGGGCGCGGCCGCGGTGTTCCCGCCCGGCACGGTCATCGCGGAGGCGGCGCAGGAGCTGCTGCGGACGCTGTCGCAGCGCCTTGGTCACTGAGGCGGTGGGCCGCTGATGCCCGCTCCCGACGTCCCCGCGCTGGTCGAGGGGGTGCTCGGCGGCGACCGCCGGTCGCTGGCCCGCGCGATCACGCTGGTCGAGTCCCGCCGCGCCGACCACCGCGAGCGCGCGCAGGAGTTGCTGGTCGAGCTGCTGCCGCACGCGGGGGCGGCCCGGCGGGTCGGCATCAGCGGGGTGCCCGGGGTGGGGAAGTCGACGTTCATCGACCAGCTCGGCGTCGACCTGACCGCGGCCGGGCACCGGGTGGCGGTACTGGCGGTCGACCCGTCGTCGGCGCGGTCGGGCGGGTCGATCCTCGGCGACAAGACCCGGATGGCGCGCCTCGCCGTCGACCGCAACGCCTTCATCCGGCCGGCGCCGACCGCCGGGACGCTGGGCGGGGTCGCGCAGGCGACGCGGGAGTCGATGGTCGTCGTCGAGGCGGCGGGCTACGACGTCGTGCTGGTGGAGACCGTCGGCGTCGGGCAGTCGGAGGTCACCGTCGCGGAGATGGTCGACTCGTTCCTGTTCCTCACGCTGGCCCGCACCGGCGACCAGCTGCAGGGCATCAAGCGCGGCATCCTCGAGCTCGCCGACGTCATCGCCGTCAACAAGGCCGACGGGCCGGCCGCCGCCGACGCGCGCAAGGCCGCCCGCGAGCTGGCCGGGGCCATCCGGATGCTGCGCGGGCACACCCCGGGTGGGTGGGACGTGCCGGTGCTGACCTGCGCCGGGCTGACCGGCGAGGGGCTGGCCGAGGTGTGGGCCAAGCTGGTCGAGCACCAGGACCGGGCGAAGGCGTCGGGGGCCTTCGACGAGCGGCGCCGCGCGCAGCAGGTGCGCTGGACCTGGCAGCTGGTGCGCGACGGGCTCGAGCACCGGCTGCGCGCGCACCCGGCGGTGCGGTCGCAGGCGCCGGAGCTGGAGAAGGCGGTGCTGGCCGGCGAGCTCACCCCGGCCCTGGTCGCCCGCCAGATCCTCGAGACCTTCCTCGGCACCTGACTTCCCCGCGATCATGGCGCCGTGACCACCTCCGGGGCCTCCGGAGTGGTGCCGGCGCCATGATCGCGGGCCGTCCCCAGGTGGGCGCCCGTCCACGGCGTCCCGGCGGGCAGCGGGGACCCGGGACCGGCGCCGCAGGGTCGGCCGGGTGCGAGCCGGACTGCTCAGGACGATCGACCGCCAGGGCGGTGTCCTCACCCGCGACCAGGCCCTGACGGCCGCGACGCCGGCGGAGGTGCGGCGGCTCCTGCGCCGCGGAACGTGGCGGACGACGCCGTGGCCGGGCATCTACCTCGACGGCGCGGTCGAGGACGAGACCGCCGCCGTCGTCCGGGCGGCGTCGCTGTGGCTGGGCGGGGACCTGGTGGCCTGCCACTCGACGGCGGCGCGGCTGTGGGACCTCGACGTCCACGCCGACTCGCCCGCCCGCGACCGCGTCCTGCACTTCCTCGGTCCGCCCGACCTCGACAACCGGCGACTGCGCGGACTGCAGGTGCACCCGTCGTCGCTGGGGACGGACGACGCGGTCCGCCGGGACGGCGTCTGGTGCACGCCTCCGGCGCGGACCGCCTGCGACGTGGTCCGGCTCGGGGACCCGGTCGACGCCCTGGCCACCCTCGACGCCGCGCTGCGCAGCGGGTGGTGCACGCGCGACGAGCTGGCCGAGGCCTGTGCACGGCAGCGGGGACTCCGCGGGGTGGTCCGGCTCGGTGCTCTCGTGCCGCTCGCCGACGCCGGCGCCGAGTCCCCGATGGAGTCGCGCATGCGGTGGCGGTTCCTCGTCGCGGGGCTGCCGGTGCCACGGGTGCAGGTGGAGATCGGCGACCGGGGACGGCGGCACCGGCTCGACCTCGGCTGGGAGGGCCACCTCGTCGGCGCGGAGTTCGACGGCCTCGAGGCGCACATGACGCGGTCCCAGCTGGCGGCCGACCGGGACCGGCACAACTGGATCACCGAGCGCGGGTGGCGCCTGCTGCACTTCACCGCCGTCGACGTCTACCGGCAGCACGAGCGCATGGTCGAGACGGCGCGACGTCACCTCGTGGGCGCCCCGCGCCGGACGATCATGGCGCCGTGACCACCCGGGAGCCCCGGAGCGTGGTCACGGCGCCATGATCGCGGGGGAGGGTCAGAAGGCGGAGCGGCAGTCGCGGGCGCGGAGCTCGGCGAGGTAGTCGTCCGGGGCGCCGGCGGCCTCGGCGGCGTCGGCGATCGCGCCCAGGTGCCGCGCCGAGGGCAGCCCGCCCTCGAAGGCGTCCAGCGCGTAGACGTAGGCGACGACGTCGCCGCCGAGGGTGTGCACCCGCAGGTTGAGCTTGCGGTAGAGGCCGCGGTCGGCGCCCTCCCAGGCGTCGAGCTCGCGCTCGTCGGCGGGCGTGAGGTCGTAGAGCGCGACGAACACCCCGGGCGCCTCGCGGTCCTCGGCCGGCACGAGGGTGGCCAGCGCGCCCTCCCAGCCGTACTCCTCGCCGCCGAAGGCGAGCCGCCAGCCGCGGATCCAGCCGGTGCCGACGTGCGGGGAGGACGGGCAGCGGCGCAGCATCTGCTCGGGGTCCATGTTGGACCCGTACGCGGCGTAGAGACCCATCGCCGACCGAGCCTACGGCCGGTGTGGCCCGCGCGACCCCGTGAGCCTGCCGACACCACCCGCCCGGGCTGGGAGGATGGACGGCGAACCCCCCGGTCCACGACGCAGGAGACCCGCATGACCCGCATCGTCATCATCGGCGGCGGCCCGGCCGGCTACGAGGCCGCGCTGGTGGCCGCCTCTCTGGGTGCGCAGGTCACCGTCGTCGAACGCGACGGCCTCGGGGGCGCCAGCGTCCTCACCGACTGCGTGCCCTCGAAGACCTTCATCGCCGCCGCGGGCACCATGACCTCGGTCCGCGACTCCAGCGTCCTCGGCCTGCGCGGCGCCGACCTCGCCACCGTCGGCCTGGACCTCGCCTCGGTCAACGCCCGGGTCAAGGGCCTGGCCGTCGCCCAGTCCGCCGACATCCACGCCCGGCTGGAGGGCGAGGGCGTGCGCCTGGTGTCCGGGCAGGGCCGCCTCGCCGACGACGTCCGGGGGCTGGTCGAGCACCGCGTCGAGGTCCTCGACCGCGACGGCGGGGTGCGGGAGACGCTCGAGTGCGACGTCGTCCTCGTCGCCACCGGCGCCGACCCCCGCGTGCTGCCCGGCAGCGAGCCCGACGGCGAGCGGATCCTCGACTGGCGGCAGCTCTACGACCTCGACGAGATGCCCGAGCACCTCGTCGTCGTCGGGTCGGGCGTCACCGGCGCGGAGTTCGCCTCCGGCTACCTGGAGGCCGGCGTGCCGGTCACCCTCGTCTCCTCCCGCGACCAGGTGCTCCCCGGCGAGGACGCCGACGCCGCCGACGTCATCGCCGAGGTCTTCCAGGCCCGCGGCGGGCGGATCGCCGAGCGCGGCCGCGCCGCGTCGGTGAAGCGCACCGAGAAGGGCGTGCTGGTCGAGCTCACCGACGGGCGCACCGTCGAGGGCTCGCACGCGCTGATGACCGTCGGCACCGTGCCGAACACCGCCGGGCTGAACCTCGAGGCGTGCGGCGTGGAGCTGCGCGAGTCCGGCCACGTCGTCGTCGACCGGGTGTCGCGCACCAACGTGCCCGGCATCTACGCCGCCGGCGACGTCACCGGCGTCTTCCAGCTCGCCAGCGTCGCGGCCATGCAGGGCCGGATCGCCATGTGGCACGCGCTCGGCGAGGCCGTGCAGCCGATCCGGCTCAAGACCGTCGCCGCCAACGTGTTCACCCACCCGGAGATCGCCACCGTCGGCGTGCAGGAGAAGGCGCTGCCCGAGGGCCACGACCTCGACGTCGTCCGGCTGCCGCTGGCCACCAACGCGCGGGCCAAGATGAGCGACCTGCACGCCGGGTTCGTGAAGCTGTTCGCCCGGAAGGCCACCGGCGTGGTCGTCGGCGGGGTGGTCGTGTCGCCCGGCGCCAGCGAGCTGATCCTGCCGATCGCGCTGGCGGTCACCAAGGGCCTGACCGTGAGCGACCTGGCGCACACCTTCGCCATCTACCCGTCGCTGTCGGGCTCGATCACCGAGGCCGGCCGGAGGCTGATGGGGGCCGACGCGCTGGCGTGACGCGTGTGACGGCCGGGGCGCGCGGGACGGGACCGCCGGGGCGCGTGTGACGGGTGGGGTCCCGGGTGGTGCACCTGGGACCCCGGCCCGCCGATGCCGGGAGGGATGCACGCCTCCCGAGTCCTGTCGCGGTCCCTCCCGCGGGCCATCGCCCTCGCCGGCGCCGTCGTCGCGCTGTGCGCCGGGCCGGTGGCCGTGGCCCACGCCGACAGCGCCGTCGACGGAACCGCCGGCACCACCGTGGTCGGGGAGCTCGTGCAGGCCTGGCCGGAGACCCCGCTCGAGGGCCAGCACGCGGGGGAGTCGCACGAGCAGCCGCTGACCTTCGTCGAGGGCGCCGACGGCACCTCGGTGCGCGTGCCGACCGACGCGGTCGCCGGCATCGACGTCGGCAGCACCGTCGAGGTGACCGTCGGCGGCACCGCCGACGACGAGGCCACCGAGGACGGCTACGAGCCGGCGCTCGAGGTGCTGGACACGCAGGTCGTGCGCACCGCGCGGGCGGCGGCCACGGTCCCGGCCGGCTCGGTCACCAACCAGGTCACCGTCGCGATGGTCGCGCCCGCCGGCGGCACCCCGGACGGCACCGCGCTCGCGGACGTCGTCGACACGGTCAACGGCGACGTCGCGGCCTTCTGGGCGCAGCAGACCGCCGGCGCGGTGACCGTCGGGGTCACCGCCGCCCACGACTGGCTCACCACCGCCGCCGGCTGCGCCGACCCCACCGCGCTGTGGGACGAGGTCGCCGCGCGCGTCGGCTTCCAGGCCGGCCCCGGCCGCCACCTGCTGCTCTACGTCAGCAGCCGGCCGCAGGACCTGCCCGGCTGCTCCTACGCCCTGGGGCAGGTCGGCGCGAGCCCCGCCGCGGGCGGTCGGCTCTACGTCCGCGACGACCTGGCCTCGGTCATCGCCCACGAGCTCGGCCACAACTTCGGCCTGGGCCACTCGAGCGCGCTGCAGTGTGACGCCGCCGTCGAGACCGGCACCTGCCGCACCGCCGCCTACCGCGACTTCTACGACGTCATGGGCGTCTCCTGGGACCGGATCGGCACCCTCACCGCCGCCCAGGCCGACCGGCTCGGCGTCCTCCCGGCCGCGGCCGTGCAGGTCGCCGGCGAGGGGACGACGACGGCGACGCTCGCGCCCCTCGGCGGTGCCACCGGCACCCGCGCGCTGCGCCTGACCGACG
This sequence comes from Geodermatophilus sp. SYSU D01036, assembly GCF_054050435.1. Classification (NCBI taxonomy): domain Bacteria; kingdom Bacillati; phylum Actinomycetota; class Actinomycetes; order Geodermatophilales; family Geodermatophilaceae; genus Geodermatophilus; species Geodermatophilus sp. SYSU D01036. The sequence continues at coordinate 17,356 of NZ_JBJGZJ010000045.1, forward strand.
CCGCCGGCACCGCCTACTGGCTGGAGTACCGCACCGCCGTCGGCCGCGACGCCTGGCTGACCTCGGACAACCGGTACCGGCTCGACAGCGGCGTGCTGCTGCACCGCGCCGGCGGCATGCCGGACACCTCGCTGCTGCTCGACGGCAGCCCGTCGGCCGCGGCCGGCTGGGAGGCCGACCTGCAGACGGCGCTGGTGCCGGGCGTGCCGGTCGCCGTCGCCGGCGGCGCGCTCACCGTCACCCTCGACGCGGTCACCCCGGCCGGCGCCACGGTGACCGTCGTCCGCACGTCCGCGGCGGCCGGCGCGCCTTCCCCCGCGCCGGCCGCCCCGGAGCCGCAGGTCCTGTCCGGCAGCCCCGGGACGGCCGCCCCGGCGCCCGCCGCCGTCCCGGCCGCGCCGCCGGCGCCCGCCGTCGCGCCGGTCGCCTCGGCGCCCGCGGTCGAGGACCCCGCCCCGCTCGCCGCGGCGCCGGTCGAGGCCGCCGCCACGGAGCCCGCCGGCAGCGGCTGGACCACCCCGGCGCTCGCGGCCGGCGGCGTCGTCGGCCTGGGCGGGACCGTGCTGGCCACCCGGCGGGTCCTCCCGCGCCTGCGCCGCGGCTGACCCCCCCCCCGCAGGAGGGCTCCAGTTCCCGCGCCGATGCGCCGATGGAGGAGCCAGCGCCGCCGATCGACGGCCCTGACCTGGAGACGTCCGTGCACCTCGCTCCCCGTCCGCGGCTCCTCGCCGCCGCGGTCCTCACTGCCGTCCTCGTCCCGCTGACGGGGACCGGACCGGCCGCTGCCGACGACGAGCCGGCTGCCGGCGACACGGTCGTCGGCGAGCTGGTCCAGGCGTGGGCCGAGCACGCGGATCCCGAGGAGGCCGCTGAGCACGCCGATGACGCCCTCCTCAGCTGGGTCACCGAGGACGACGGCTCCAGCGTCCGGGTGGACACCGAGGACGTGGACGACGTGCCCGTCGGCGCGACCGTCGAGGTCGTCCTCGGTGCCGAGGTGCCCGACGAGGCTGGGACGGCGGAGGGGCTGGAGCCGGCCCGCGAGGTCGTCGACGCCCACGTCGTGGCGCCCGCGGAGACAGCTCTGCCCGCGCCGGCGTCCGCGCCGTACACCAACGAGGTCACCGTCGTGCTGGTCGCCCCGAGCGGCCTCTCGCCGGACGGCACGACCGCACAGCAGGTCGTCGACCAGGTGAACGGTCCGGTCGCCGACTTCTGGGAGACCCAGAGCGACGGGGCCGTGCGCGTGCACGCGACCGCTGCGCAGGCCGGGTGGCTGGCCAGCGGGACAGCCTGCGACTCGTCGGGGGCCCTCTGGACGGACGTCGCGAGGCAGCTCGGCTGGACCCGCGCGCCCGGCAAGCACCTGCTCCTCTACGTGCCCGGCAACCGGAACGACCCGAACGACCCCTGCGCCTACGGCCTGGCCCAGGTCGGGACCTCCCGCACGTCCGGCGGCTTCCTCTACGTCCGCGGCGTCGAGACCTCGGTCATCGCCCACGAGCTCGGGCACAACTTCGGCCTCGGCCACTCGTCGGCGGTGCAGTGCGACGGCTCGCCCGAGGGTGCGCCGTGCCGGACGCAGCCCTACTGGGACTGGTACGACGTCATGGGTGTCTCCTGGGACGAGGTCGGGTCGCTCAACGCGCCCCAGGCGGCGCGGCTGGGACTCCTGCCGGCCTCGGCGCAGGTGCAGGTGGCGTCCTCGACACCCGGCGGCTCCTGGACGCTCGCCCCGATGGGTGGCCGCAGCGGAACCCGGGTGCTCGCCCTGACCGCCGCTGACGGCTCCCGGTACTGGGTGGAGTACCGCACCCCCGTCGGGCAGGACGCGTGGCTGGGCGACGAGTGGCGCAACTGGGTGGGCGTGGAGGCCGGTGTCCTCGTGCACGAGACCGGGCCGGGACCTGCCGGCGACACCTCGCTGCTGCTCGACGGCACCCCGTCGGCTCAGTCGCAGTGGCCCGCCGACCAGCAGACCGTGCTCCCGGCCGGGAGCCGGATGACGCTGGGCGGCTCGCTGACGGTCAGCGTCACCGGCACCTCGGCGTCCGGGGCCGTCGTCTCGGTGAGGACGCCGGCCGACGGTTCACAGCCCGAGGCGACCGGCGCAGGCACGGCGGTACTCATCGCCGGTCAGGAACTCCAGGCCGGTCAGTCGCTGCGGTCCCCGTCGGGGGAGTACCGGGCGGTGGCGCAGCCGGACGGGAACCTGGTGGTCTACGGCGCCGGGGAGCGGGTGTTGTGGCATGCCCACACCCACGGCAACACCGGTGCGC
>NZ_JBJGZJ010000046.1:0-18977 GCF_054050435.1 Geodermatophilus sp. SYSU D01036
CCCCCCCCCCCCCCGCCCCCCCCCCCCCCCCCCCCCCCCCCCCCCCCCCCCCCCCCCCCCCCCCCCCCCCCCCCCCCCCCCCCCCCCCCCCCCCCCCCCGCCGCAGGATCAGCTCACCTGATCGTGCTCGCGTCCGGCGGGGTCCAGTCCGGCGGGGGCAGGGCCGGGGGGATCCCCATCCGCCGCCGCAGCCAGGCCGGCGGCCGGGGCCGGGTGGACTGCTCAGGCACCCCGGCCACGCAGCGCGTACCCGGTGGAGAAGACGTCGTCGGGGTCGACCGCCCGCTTGACGGCCAGCAGCCGCTCGGCCGAGGCCGGGTCCCACGCGGCGAGGACCTCCTGGGGGCCGCTGACGTCGCCGAGGAAGTTGACCATCGCACCGGGTGCGGCCCACGGCGCCAGTGCAGCGAGCACGCCGCGGCCGACCGCCGGCACCACCTCGGCCAGCTCCGGGACCATCGGGCCGATCACGAACACCGACCAGGCGGCGCCGCGCCCCGGGACGGCGTCGGGCACCCGCGCCGGGCGGGCCAGCGCCCCGCCCATCTGGCGGATCTCGGCCATGACCAGCGGCACCTGCACGTCGGGGCCGGCGGCGGCGAGGAACGCGTCCACGGTCTCCTCGGTGAGCTCGGCGAGCAGCATCCCCTTCTCCCAGCCGGGCATCGGGTCGGTCGGGTCCATGTGCACCGCGTCCAGCGCCGTCGTCGGCATCGGCCCGACGCCGCCGAGCAGCACCTCGCCCGCGGCCTCCATCGGCGCGACCAGCGCGGCCCCGAGCGCGGGGTCCTCGCCGGCGTAGACGTAGCGCAGGTGGACGACGGTCTGCCCGCGCAGCGGCGGCGGCAGCTCCTCCAGCGGCGGCAGCCGCAGCACGGCGACCGAGGTGCTGACCTCCTCGGGCAGCGTCGGCGCCCAGGCGCGGTAGGCGTGCAGCACCGCGGCGGCGTCCCGGCCGGCGAAGAACAGCCCGCCGGCGACGAGCGCGGGCACGGGGAACAGCTCGAACTCCAGCGCGGTGACGACGCCGAAGTTGCCCTTGCCGCCGCGCACCGCCCAGAACAGCTCGGGCTCGGTCTCGGCGCAGACGGTGCGCAGCACGCCGTCGGCGGTGACGATCTCCACGCTCACGACGGCGTCGGCGGCGAACCCGTGCTTGCGGCCCAGCGACCCGTGCCCGCCGCCCAGGGTGTAGCCGACCACCCCGACGTCGGACGACGAGCCGCACAACCCGACCAGCCCGTGCTCGGCGGCGGCCGCCATGACCTTCTGCCACTTGACGCCCGCCTCGACCCGCGCGGTGCGGCGCGCCGGGTCGACGGCGACGCCCTGCATGCGCCGGGTGGTGATCATCAGCGCGCCGTCGGCGTTGCGGACCGGCCCGTGGCCGGTGGCCTGGACGGCGACCGGCAGGCCGTGCGCGGCGGCGAAGGAGACGGCGGCGGCGACGTCGGCGGCGCAGGTGGCGCCGACCGCGAGGGCGGGCGTGTGGGTGACGGCGAGGTTCCACGTCGCGACCTCGGCCGCCATGCCGTCGTCGCCGGCGACGTAGACCGGCCCGTGGACCCGGCCGCGCAGGTCCGCGACGGCGGCGGGGTCGAGGGGGGCGGGCGCGGCGTCGTCGAGCGGCGTGCGCGGGAGCGGGGCGGCGGCGGGGGTCTCGGTCAGGCTCATGTCGGGTCCTCGGGGGCAGGGGGATCGGCCGGGACGACCGTGGCCGCCCCGCCTTGACCGCCACTTGCGCCGCACTTGAGGCGCGCGACCCCCTCCCCAGGCGGCCCGCGACCTGCCACCATGCCCGACCGTGCGGTTCCGCGTCCTCGGCCCCCTCGAGGTCACCGGACCCGACGACCGCCCCGTCGACGTCGGCGGCGCCAAGCCCCGCGCACTGCTGACCCTGCTGCTGGCCGAGGCCGGCCGGGTGGTCCCCGTCGACCGCATCGTCACCACGCTGTGGGGCGACGAGCCGCCGCCCACGGTCACCGGCACCCTGCAGGCCTACGTCTCGCACCTGCGCCGGGTGCTCGAGCCGCAGCGCGGGCCGCGCGAGGCGCCGACGGTGCTGCTCACCCGCGCGCCGGGCTACCTGGTCCAGGTCGGCGCGGAGGACCTCGACAGCCTCCGCTTCGCCCGCCTGGTCGAGGAGGGGGACCGCGCCGTCGAGGCCGGCGACCCGGCCGGCGGGGTGGCCGCGCTGGACCGCGCGCTGGAGCTGTGGCGGGGCGAGCCGCTGGCCGAGCTGGGCGACGGGCCGGGGGCGGCCACCGACCGGCTGCGCCTCACCGAGCTGCACGTGCGCGCCCGCGAGCGCCGCTGCGACGCGCTGCTGGCCACCGGCCGCGCCGACGCCGCCGTCGCCGACCTGCAGCGCCTGGTCGCCGAGCACCCGCTGCGGGAGCGGCTGTGGGCCCGGCTGGTCACCGCCCTCTACGCCGCCGACCGGCAGGCCGACGCCCTCGACGCGCTGCGCCGCTGCACCGAGCTGCTCCGCGACGAGCTGGGCATCGACCCCGGCCCGGAGCTGCGCGACCTCGAGCAGGCGGTGCTCCGGCAGGACCCCAAGCTCACCTCGCGGGTGCCCCGGCCGGTGCTGTCGGTCGTCCCGCCGCCGCCGCCCACCGCCCTGGCCGTCCCCGGCGACGAGACGCTGGTCGGCCGCCGCGCCGAGCTGGCCCGGCTGCGGGCGGCCGCCGAGCAGGTCGCCGCCGGGCGGCCCGCCGTCGTCGTGCTGGCCGGCGAGGCCGGCATCGGCAAGACCCGGCTGGCCGAGGCGGTCGCGGACACGATCCGGGCCGCGGGCTGGGCGGTCGCCGAGAGCCGCTGCGCCGACGACGCCGGCGCCCCCGCGCTGTGGCCGTGGACCCAGGCGCTCGAGCAGCTGGGCCAGGAACCGCCCGCACCCGCCGGGGACGACGGCGACGACGCCGACGCCGCCCGGTTCCGGCTGTTCCAGGAGCTGCGCGGCCGGCTCGCCGCCGCCGCCCGGCAGCGGCCGGCGATGGTCGTCCTCGACGACCTGCAGGGCGCCGACACGACGTCGGTACAGCTGCTGACCCTGCTCGCCCGGCACCTGCCGCGGGTGCCGCTGCTGGTGGTCGTCACCGTGCGCAGCGTCGGGGAGGACCTGCCCGAGGCGGTCGCCGACTGCCTGGCCCGGCTGGCCCGCGAGCCGGCCGCCACCACGATCACCCTGCAGGGCCTCGACGCCGAGGACGTCGGCTCGCTGCTGGCCGCACAGCTGGGCTCGGCCGGCGACCCGGGCCTGGCCGCCACGGTCCACGACCGCACGGCGGGCAACCCGTTCTTCGTCGTCGAGCTGTCCCGCTGGATGCGCGGCGGCCGCGACCTGCACGCGGTGCCGGTGCCACCGTCGGTGGGCGAGGTGCTGCGGACCCGCCTCGCCCGGCTGCCCGCCGGCGCCCGCCCGGTGCTGGAGCTCGCCGCCGTCGCCGGCCGCGAGGTGACCCTCGACCTGCTCGAGGCCGCCGGGGAGCCGGCCGAGGACGCGCTGGCGGCCCTGGACGCCGCGGTCGCCGCCGGCCTGGTCGTCGAGGGCGGCACGCCGTGGAGCTGGCGGTTCACCCACGCGCTGGTGCAGGAGGTCCTCGCCGACGACCTGCCCGCGCTGCGCCGCGCCCGCCTGCACGCCCGGCTCGGCGAGGCGCTGGAGCGGCAGGTGGCCGGCAGCCGCCCCGACGACGCCCTGGTCGAGCGGCTGGCGCACCACTTCGTCGAGGCCGCGCCGGTGACCGGCCCGGCGCCCGGGCTGCGGTGGTCGACCACCGCGGCGGCCAACGCCCGCGCCCGCCTGGCCGACGGCGAGGCCGCGGTGCACACCCGCCGCGCGCTGCGGCTGGTCGACCCGGCGCAGCCCGGTGCGGTCCGCACCCGGCACGACCTGCTCACCGCGCTGGGCAACGACCTGCTGCGCAGCGGCGAGCGCACCGAGGCCCACCAGGTGGTCGGCGAGGCGATCGCGCTGGCCCGCGAGCTCGGCGACCCGCGCTGCCAGCTGGAGTCCGCCGCGGTCTGGGGCGAGGTGACGCTGTGGAACTGGCGGCCGCACGGCGTCGTCGACGTCGAGATGGTCGCCCTGCTGGAGGACCTGCTCGAGCACCGCGACGAGATCGCCCCGGACGCGACCGAGGCCGAGCGGGACCGGCTGACCGCGCGGCTGCTGGGCACCCTCGGCGTCGAGCTGGCCTTCAGCGAGGACCTGCAGCGCGGCGTGCGGTACGCCGAGCGGGCGGTGGCGCTGGCCCGCGGCGTCGGCGACCCGGAGCTGCTCGGCCGGACGCTGAACAACTACTCGCTCGCGGTGTGGGGCCGGCCCGGCGCCGCCGAGCTGCGGCTGGCCGCGACCGACGAGGCGCTGGCCCTGGCCGGGCGCGGGCTGCCGCGGCGCACCGAGTTCTACGCCCGGCTGCACCGCGCGGCGATCCGGCTGCACCTCACCGACCGCGCCGGCTTCGACGCCGACCTGGAGGCGGGGCGGCGCCTGGCGTTCTCGCTGTCGGGCCCGGAGGTGCGCCCGCACGTGCTGTGGCAGCAGGCCGGCGCGGCCTGGCTGGCCGGGGACGCCGCCCGCGCCGAGGAGCTGACCACCGAGGCGCACGAGCTCTACCGCAGGGTGACGCCGCACGCGCGGCACGCCTACGCCGCGCACGTGTTCGCGCTGCGCCGCGGCGACGGCCGGCTGCCCGAGGCGATCGACCTGCTGGTGGAGACCGGCGACGAGGGCAACCCGCTGCTGCAGCTCATGGCGGTGGTGGCCGCCGCGGAGTCCGGCGACCTCGCGGTGGCCCGGCGGCTGCGCGCCCGCTGGGGGCGCACCCAGATCCGCGACTGGGCCAGCGACGTCGCGGTGCTCCTGCAGGCCGAGGCCGCGCTGCACCTGGGCGACGAGCCCGAGCTGACCATGGCCACCGTGCAGCTGATGCCCTTCCGCGGGCGGCAGGCGGTGCTCGGCACCCCGGCGTTCAGCCTGGGCGCCTACGACGAGCTGCTCGGCCGGATCGCCGAGCGCACCGGCGACACGGTGGCCGCCCGCGGCTGGTGGACCGGCGCCCGCGAGCAGGGCCGCAGGGTCGGCTGCCCGCACCAGGTGGCGCTGGCCGAGTCCCACCTCGCGCGGGTGCCCGCCGAGCAGGCGCACCGGCCGCCGCGGCGCCGGCGGTCCGACCCGCCGACGCCGCGCTCGGCCTAGAGGGTGGTCGCCCGGCCGCCGTCGACGGGGATGACCGCGCCGGTCACGTACGCGCCCGCCCGGCTGGCCAGGTAGACGACGACGCCGGCCATGTCGTCGGGCCGGCCGATGCGGCCCAGCGGCGAGCTGGCGGCGATCTCGTCGCCGCGGGCGGCCAGGGTGGCGGCCATCATCTTCGACTCGAACGGCCCCGGCGCGACGGCGTTCACGGTGATCCGCCGCGGCCCCAGCTCCTTGGCCAGGTGCCGGGTGAGCTGGTGCACCGCGGCCTTGCTGGAGGAGTACGAGTAGGTCGGCAGGACCGGCACGTGCAGCCCGTCGATGCTGCCGACGTTGACCACCCGGGCCGGGTCGTCGTCGGTGGCCGCGGCCTCCAGCAGCGGCAGCATCGCCCGGGTGAGGAAGAACGGCGCCTTGACGTTGAGGTCGAGGACCTTGTCCCACGCCGAGGCGGGGAAGGTCTCGAGCGGCTCGCCCCAGGTGGCGCCGGCGTTGTTGACCAGCACGTGCACCCGCTCCTCGCGGCGGCCGACCTCCTCGGCCAGCCGGACGCACTCGGCCTCGGTGCTGATGTCGGCGGGGATGGACTCCACCCGGCCGAACCCCGACAGCTCCGCCACCGCCTGCTCGCCGGCCTCGGGCTTGCGCGAGCTGACGTAGACCGACGCCCCGGCCTGCAGCAGGCCGCGCGCCATCATCAGGCCGATGCCGCGGGTGCCGCCGGTGACGACGGCGACCTTCCCGGTGAGGTCGAACAGGTCCACGCGGTGCCTCCTCCTGTGGGGTGCCGTGCGCCGGCCCGGCCACTGTGCCAGCCTCTCCCCCCGTGACCACCGCGGCCCCCAGTCCCCTCGGCGTGACCAGCGAGGTCGGCCCCCTGCGGACGGTGGTCCTGCACCGGCCGGGCGCCGAGCTGCGCCGGCTCACGCCGCGCAACAACGACCAGCTGCTCTTCGACGGCGTGCCGTGGGTGGCCCGCGCGCAGGAGGAGCACGACGCGTTCGCCGCCGCACTCACCGACCGCGGTGTCGAGGTGCTCTACCTGGACCGGCTGCTGACCGACGTCCTGGACCACCCGACGGCGCGCGAGGAGCTGGTGGCCGCCGCCGTCGACGACCCGCGCCTGGGCGCCACCCTCCAGCGCACCGCCGTCGACCACCTGTCCGGCCTCGCGGCCGGGGACCTGGCCGGCGCGCTCATGGCCGGGCTGGCGCACCACGAGCTGCGCGGCGGGCGGGGGCTGGCCTACGAGCTGATGGACCGGCACGACTTCGTCGTCCCGCCGCTGCCCAACCTGCTGTTCACCCGGGACTCGTCGGTGTGGGTGGGCGACCAGGTCGCCGTCACGTCGCTGGCCATGCCGGCCCGGCACCGGGAGAGCACGATCCTCCGGGCCATCGCCACCCACCACCCGCGCTTCGCCGGCGCCGAGCAGCTCTACGACTCCTCGCTCGAGCACCTCGAGGGCGGCGACGTCCTGCTGCTGGCCGCCGGCGTGGTGGCCGTGGGCGTGGGCGAGCGGACGACGCCGGGCGGCGCCGAGCGGCTGGCCCGCCGGGTGTTCGCGCGGGGGCTGGCGCACACGGTGCTCGTCGTCCCGATCGCCCAGGAGCGGGCGACCATGCACCTGGACACCATCGCCACGATGGTCGACGTCGACGCGATGGTCATGTACCCCGCGGTGGCGGACACCCTGGTCGCCTGGACGGTCACCGCCGACACCCCGCCCGACGACGCCGACACCACCGACCTCGTCGTCCGCGGCCCCGCGCCGTTCGTGGTCGCCGCGGCCGAGGCGATGGGCATCGACCGGCTGCGGGTGATCGACACCGGCCTGGACCCGGTCACCGCCGAGCGCGAGCAGTGGGACGACGGCAACAACACCCTCGCGCTGGCCCCGCGGCTGGCGGTGGCCTACGAGCGCAACACCGTCACCAACGCCGCGCTCGAGGCGGCCGGCATCGAGGTGGTGCGGATCGCGGGCTCGGAGCTCGGCAGCGGCCGCGGCGGCCCGCGGTGCATGTCCTGCCCCGTCCGGCGGGAGCCCCTCCCCTAGCCGCCCGGGGCGTCCGTACGGTGCCCTGGCGGGCCTCCTCCCGGGGCCCCGGACGGAGGGAGGCCGGATGAGGACCGCGCCGCTGCTGCTCGCCCCGGCCGCCGCGGGGGTCGCCGCGGTCGCGCGGCGGGTCGCCCGCTTCCGGCCGGCGGACACGCCCGTCCCGCCCGCGGACGCCGCCGGCCTCGACGCCGACGCCGCCGCAGCCCGCCTGGCCGAGCTGATCCGCATCCCCACCGTCTCCACGCGCGACCCCGGCGACGCCGACCGCGCGGTGTTCCAGCGGTTCCGGGACCGTCTCGGCGAGCTGTACCCGCACACGCACCGGGTGCTCGAGCGGGAGGTCCTCCCCGGCGGCTCGCTGCTCTACCGCTGGCCCAGCGGCACCGACCGGCCGCCGCTGGTGCTCATGGCCCACCACGACGTCGTCCCGGTCACCGGCCAGGCGTGGACCCGCGACCCGTTCTGCGGCGCTGTCGAGGACGGCGTCGTGCACGGCCGGGGCGCCGTCGACGACAAGGGCGCGCTGGTCGCGGTCCTCGAGGCGGTCGAGTCGCTGGTCGCGGCGGGGCACACGCCGGCCCGGGACGTGTTCGTCTTCTCCGGCAACGACGAGGAGGTCCTCGGGGTCGGCGCCCCGCAGGCGGTGCAGGTGTTCCGCGAGCGGGGCACCACGCCGTGGGCGGTCGTCGACGAGGGCGGCGCGGTGGTGACCGGCGTCTTCCCGGGCGTGCCGGGACAGATCGCCGCCGTCGGGCTGGCCGAGAAGGGGGTGCTGGACTGCGAGCTGGTGACCACCGACCCGGGCGGGCACGCGTCCTCGCCGACGCCGAACGGCGCCCCGGCCCGCCTCGCGCGCGCCGTCCTGCGGCTGGACGCCTCGCCCTTCCCGGCCCGGCTGCCCGACGTCGTGCTCGGGATGGTCGACGCCGCCGGCCGGCACGCCCCCGGCCCCTCCCGCGCGCTGTTCGCGCACGCCCGCGCGCTGCGGCCGCTGCTCGCGGCGGCGCTGGCCCGGGCCGGCCGGGAGGCCGCCGCGATGGTGCGGACCACGGTCGCGGTCACCGAGCTCGAGGGCAGCGGCGCGCGCAACGTGCTGGCCACCCGGGCGCGGGCGCACCTGAACGTCCGGATCGCCCTGGGCGAGACCGTGCGGTCGACGGTCGAGCGGCTGCGCCGGGTCGTCGCCGACGACAGCGTGGAGATCCGGGTGCTCTCCGGCGACGACCCCTCACCGGTCTCGCGGACCGACAACGAGGCGTACGCGGCGCTCGGGGCGGCGGTGCGGGCGGTGTACCCGCAGGCCGTCGTCGCGCCGTACCTCATGGTGCAGGCCAGCGACGCCCGGCACTTCGCGCAGATCAGCGACAGCGTCTACCGGTTCATGCCCTTCGACCTGTCCCGCGGGGAGCTCGACGCGCTGCACGCCGCCGACGAGCGGATCAGCGTGGCCGCCCTGCACCGGGGCGCGGTGTTCTTCCGGCACCTGATCGCCCACCTCTGAGCGCGCTCGTGCTCTGCCCACGGGTGTGGGCAGAGCACGAGCGCGCCGGGGAGATGCCTCAGCGCAGGGTGACCTGGCGGGACAGCAGGCCGGCGCGGGCGCGGCGCTCGTCGCTGTCCAGCGGGTCGGTGACCGCCAGCGCCTGCTCGAGGCGGGTGGCGAACTCGGCCGCGGGGCCGGCCCACTCCTGCGCGGGGGTGTCGGCCGGCAGGTCCCAGACCGGGACGACGAGCCCGTGCGCGCGGAAGGCGCCGGCGTACCGGGTGCCCTCGCCCAGCAGGAGCTGCTCGGACGCCGAGAGCCGGGCCAGCGCGTCGAGCAGCGGCTCCTCGGCCTCGGGGCGCACCCAGCGCAGGTGCGCCCGCTCGTTGCCCGGCCGCACCCAGTAGGCGGCGCCCAGGCCCTCGAGCCGCTCGGTGGGCAGCACCGCCTCGTTGGCCCGCTCCAGCCCCGCCTGCGCGGCGGGGTTGGGGTCGGTGCCCTCCAGCCAGAAGCCGAAGTCGGGGTGCACGGTGACCTCGAGCGGCACGCTGGGGTCGAGCAGCTCCTGCAGCCGCGGCCCGGCCGAGCCGGCCGCGCCGATCGGGCCCGGGTCGACGGGGGCGCCGGCCGGCGAGTCCAGCGCGGCGGCGAGCGCGGTGCCGATGTCCCGGCTGACGTCGTCGGAGGAGGCCTGCAGCTGGACGCCGAGCAGGATCTCGCCGTTGCTGCGGACCAGCGCCGGGGCGCCGCCGGGCAGCACGCTGGCGAGGGTGACCTGGCGGCCGTCGGTGGTCGTCAGCGGCGCGGTGGCGGCGGGCACCAGCTCGCGCAGCGCCACCCAGTCCGGCTCGCCGGGCAGGCCCTCGAAGGGACGGGTCACCGGGGGCGCGTAGCCCGAGCCGTGGCAGTGCTTGTACCGGCGGCCCGAGCCGCACGGGCACGGGGCCTTCGGGTTGATCTCACCCTCGACGGCGGCGGGCGCGGGACGGCGGCGGGTCGCGGAACGGGCCATGCGGCCCAGGGTATGTGGGGGCGGGACGGGGTCCGGCGGGCCATAGGCTCGGGGTCGTGACCTCGCTGGCGGCACCGCTCGACCTCACCGACCCGGCCGTCGTCGCCGACCCGTACCCCGCCTTCGCCGCCGCCCGCGCCGTCGCCCCGGTCCAGTGGCACGAGGGGCTGCGGCTGTGGCTGGCGTTCACCCACGCCGAGAGCAACGCCGTGCTGCGCGACCGCCGGCTGGGGCGGATCTGGCGGGACAAGGAGCCCGCCGAGCGGTTCGGGCAGTTCAACCTCATCCACCGCAACGCCATCCTCGAGATGGAGCCGCCCGACCACACCCGGCTGCGCCGGCTGATCAGCGCGGCCTTCGCCCGCGGGCACGTCGAGCGGCTGCGCCCCTGGGTCGAGCAGTTGGCCGGGGAGCTGGTCGACGGGCTGGTCGAGCGCTCCGGCGGCAGCGAGCCGGTCGACGTCCTCTCGGGGATGGCCGAGGAGCTGCCGGTGGCGGTCATCGCCGAGCTGCTCGGCGTCCCGGCCGCCGACCGGCCGCTGCTGCGGCCGTGGTCCAACGCGATCGTGAAGATGTACGAGTACGGCCGGACGACCGCGGTCGAGGACGCCGCCGAGCGCGCCGCCGCGGAGTTCGTCGCCTACCTGCGCGAGCTGGCCGCCGAACGCCGCCGTGCGCCCGGCGAGGACCTGCTCTCCCACCTGGTCACCGTGCGCGACGCCGACGGCGACCGGCTCACCGAGGACGAGCTGGTCACCACCTGCATCCTGCTGCTCAACGCCGGCCACGAGGCCACGGTCAACGTCAGCGGCAACGGCCTGCTCGCGCTGCTCGAGCACCCCGGCCAGCTGGCGCGGCTGCGGACCGACCCGGCGCTGCTGCCGACGGCGATCGAGGAGCTCATGCGGTTCGACTCGCCGCTGCAGCTGTTCGAGCGCACCGCGACCGCCGACGTCGAGGTCGGCGGCGTGACCGTGCGGGAGGGGCAGAAGGTCGCCGCGCTGCTCGGCGCCGCCAACCGCGACCCCGCCGTGTTCGCCGACCCCGACACCCTCGACGTCGGCCGCACCGACAACCCGCAGATCTCCTTCGGCGCGGGCGTGCACTTCTGCATCGGGGCGCCGCTGGCCCGCGTGGAACTGCAGGCCTCCTTCGGCGCGCTGCTGGGCCGCACCACCGACCTGCAGCTCGCCCGCCCGGCGCGGCGCCGTCCCGAGTTCGTCATCCGCGGCCTGGCCGAGCTGCCCGTCGTCCTGACCCGGTAGTGGCCGCGACCGCGGCGGTGCTCGGCCGGCTCCGCGAGCTGGCCGACCCGTCGCGGCTGGCCGGCATGGCCCGCTCCGGCGTCGGCGGCGCGCAGACGCTGGGCGTCACGGTCGCCGAGCTGCGGACCCTGGCGAGGGAGCTCGGCCGCGACCACGCGCTGGCCGCCGGGCTGTGGGACTCCGGCGTCCACGAGGCCCGGATCCTGGCCGGCATGGTCGAGGAGCCGGCCGCGGTGGACGCCGCGCAGCTCGACGCGTGGGCGGCCGCGTTCGACTCGTGGGACCTGTGCGACCAGGTCTGCCAGAACCTGGTGCGGCACACCCCGTCCGCCTGGGACACGGCGCTGGCGTGGAGCGGGCGGCCGGAGGAGTTCGTCAAGCGGGCCGGGTTCGCCGTCATGGCCGGGCTGGCGGTGGCTGACAAGGGAGCGGACGACGACCGGTTCGAGCCGTTCCTCCGCGCGGTCGCCGAGCGGGCCGACGACGACCGGCCGGTGGTCCGGAAGGGGGCGAGCTGGGCGCTGCGGCAGATCGGCAAGCGCAGCCCGGGCCTGCACGGCCGCGCCGTCGCGACGGCGCGCGAGCTGCGGTCGGGCGGCCGCGGCGCCCGCTGGGTCGGCGCCGACGCCCTGAGGGAGCTGGAACGGCGTACTCCGCGGTAGATCGTGAGCGCGGTCACTGGCACGATGCCGCCATGCGCGGCCTCATGCAGGACTTCCCTCTCACGATCGACGCGATCTTCCGGCACGTCGAGCAGCACTACGGCGACGGGACGATCGTCACCGGCAGCCCGACCGGACCGGTGCGCAGCACCTACGCCGAGTGGGCCGACCGCACCCGCCGGCTGGGCGGGGTCCTCGACACCCTCGGCGTCAGCGAGGACGGACGGGTCGGCACCTTCGGCTGGAACAGCCAGCGGCACCTGGAGCTGTACTTCGCCGCACCGGCCACCGGGCGGGTGCTGCACACCCTCAACATCCGGCTGTTCCCCGAGCAGCTGACCTACATCGCCAACCACGCCGAGGACGAGGTGGTCTTCGTCGACCGCACCGTCCTGCCGCTGTTCTGGCCGCTGGTCGACACGATGAAGACGGTCAGGCACGTCGTCGTCATGGACGACGGCGGCGACAACGAGATCCCCGACGACCCGCGCGTCCTGGACTACGAGGCGCTGCTGGCCGAGGCGCAGCCGGTCGAGTTCCACGTCGAGGACGAGAACCGCGCCGCGTCCATGTGCTACACGTCCGGGACCACCGGCAACCCCAAGGGCGTCGTCTACAGCCACCGCTCGACGTTCCTGCACACCATGGGCGTGATGCAGCCGAACGCCTTCGGCCTCGGCATCCAGGACGTCGCGATGCCGGTCGTGCCGATGTTCCACGCCAACGCCTGGGGCATCGCCCAGGCCGCCCCGGCCGCCGGCGCCTCGCTGGTCATGCCCGGGCCGATGATGCAGCCCGAGGCCCTGGCCAAGCTGATCGTCGAGGAGGGCGTCACCTTCACCGCCGGCGTCCCGACCATCTGGCAGGGCGTGCTGCCGCACCTCGCCGGCAAGCCGCACAAGCTGCGCGACATCGGCTGCGGCGGCTCCGCGGTGCCCAAGGCGCTGTCGGAGGCCTACCGCGAGCAGGTCGGGCTGCCGATCCTGCAGGCCTGGGGCATGACCGAGACCCACCCGGTCGCCTCCTCGGGCGTGCTGCCCAAGCGGTACGCCGACGCCGACGAGGCGACCAAGGCCGACCAGCGCGCCCGCGCCGGCATCCCGTTCCTCGGCGTCGAGGCCCGCATCGTCGACGCCGAGACCCTCGAGCCGCAGCCCTGGGACGACAAGGCCACCGGTGAGCTGCAGGTCCGCGGCCCGTGGTGCGCGAAGGACTACTACAACCCCGACGCCGGCGTCGTCCTGACCACCGACGACGGCTGGATGCGCACCGGCGACGTCGCGGCGATGGACTCCTTCGGCTCGATCCGCATCGCCGACCGCACCAAGGACCTCATCAAGTCCGGCGGCGAGTGGATCAGCTCGGTCGACCTCGAGAACGCGATCATGAGCCACCCGAAGGTCAAGGAGGCCGCGGTCGTCGGCATCCCGCACCCGAAGTGGGACGAGCGGCCGCTGGCCTGCGTCGTCCTCAAGGACGGCGAGGAGGCGACCGAGGAGGAGATCCTCGAGCACCTCAAGCCGCTGGTGGCCAAGTGGTGGATGCCCGACGCCGTCGAGTTCATCGACGAGGTGCCCAAGACCAGCGTCGGCAAGTTCTCCAAGAAGGACCTGCGCAGCCGCTTCGCGGAGTACGAGCCCAGGTCCTGAGACGGGGCTCCTAGCGGACGAAGGGCGGCAGGCCGGTCTCGCTCACCAGGGGCCGGCCCGCCGCCTCCCACTCCCCCATGCCGCCGCCGACGTTCACGGCGTCGTAGCCGTTGAGGTTCAGCCACGCGGCGACCCGCGCCGAGCGCCCGCCGCTGCGGCAGACGACGTACACCGGGTCGCCGTCGGGGACCTCGTCGAGCCGGGCCGGGACGTCGCCCATCGGGATGTGCGTGGCGCCCTCGGCGTGCCCGGCCACCCACTCGCCGTCCTCGCGGACGTCGAGGAGCGCGGCGTCCTCGGGCACCTCGGCGGCGGACACGGTCGGGACCTGCTGCGGCATCACACGCCCCATCCTCCCAGGTCGGGCCCCGCCGCACCGGCGGGCTGGGAGGATCGGGCCGTGACGTCCGCTCCCCCCGCGCCGCCGGTCCGCGAGCCGGCCTGGTCGCTGTCCCGCTCGGCCATCTGGCTGTGGGTCACCCAGGGCGTGATCGGCACGCTCGTCTACGGCGTGCTCGTGTCGGTGCTGGTGCTGACCGTGCCGGCGTCGGTGGGCGGGCCGGTGCCGGTGCTGCGGTGGCTGCTGCCGGTGCTGCTGGTCGCGTACGCGGTGGTGGCGATCGGCGTGCGGCCGTGGATCCGCTACCGGGTGCACCGCTGGGAGGTCACCGCGGACGCGGTGCACGCCCTCACCGGCTGGCTGAGCCGCACCTGGACGCTGGTGCCGGTCGCCCGCATCCAGACCGTCGACGTCACCCGCGGCGTGCTGCAGCAGCTCTACGGGCTGGCCAGCGTCGCGGTGCTGACCGCCTCGTCGCAGGGCACCGTCCGGGTGCCGCACCTGGAGGTCGCCGTCGCCGAGCGGGTGGCCGAGGACCTGGCCCGGCGGGCCGAGCAGGTGCGGGACGAGGCCACGTGACGGACCCGGTGCTGACGGCGCCCGAGCTCACCGCCCCGCGGCGCACCTCGCCGCTGATCGTGCTCGTGCACACCGTCACGTTCCGCCAGGCCCGGCAGGTGGTGCCGGCCGCGATCCCCGTCGTCGCCGCGGTCGGCGTGGACGGGCCGGGGGTCGTCGTCGCGCTGGTGGTGGCGGTGACGGCGCTGTCGCTGCTGTTCGCCGCGCTGTCGTGGTGGCGGTTCACCTACCTCGACGCCCCCACCGCGGTGGTGGTCACCCGCGGCCTGCTCGCGCGGTCGGTGCGCACGGTGCCCAACGACCGGATCCGCGGCGTGGAGGTCGAGGCGCCGGCGCTGCACCGGCTGTTCGGGCTGGTCCGGGTCCGCGTCGACGCCGCGGCCGGCACGATGACCGGCGGGGACGAGGAGGTCGTCGTCGACGGCGTCCCGCGCGCGGAGGGCGACCGGCTGCGGGCCTCGGTGCTCACCCACCGGCGGGCCGCGGCGGCGTTCCCCGGTACGGACCCGTCCGCCCCGCCGCCGGAGGAGTCGGCCGAGCAGGAGCTGGCCCGGTTCGACCGGCGCTGGCTGCTCTACGCGCCGCTGGTCGCCAGCTACCTGGCCGTGCCGCTGGCCGCGGTCGGCGCCCTGTCGCGGCTGCTCCAGGAGCTGCCCCGGGACCTGCGCCCCGACCTCGACGGCCCCGACCTGACCGACGTCCGCGTCCTCGTCCTCACCGCGGTGGTCGCGGTGGTGCTGCTCGCGGTGGGGGCGGTCACCGGGGCGGCGGTGGTCAACTGGGGTTTCCGGCTGGTGCGCCGCGGGGGCTCGCTGGTCGCCGTCCGCGGGCTGGTGACCCGGCGGCACACCGAGCTGGAGGTGGACCGGATCCGCGGCGGCACCCTCGCCGAGGGGCTGGGCATGCGGCTGGTGCGGGCCGCGCGGGTCAACGCCCTGGTCACCGGCCTGGGCGCGGCCAGCCGGCGCGGCCAGCTGTTCCCGCTGGGCCCGCGCGCGGAGGCGGTGCGGCTGCTCGGCCTGCTGGTCGACGACCCGGGCCCGCTGACGCCGCACCCGCCCGCCGCCCGCCGGCGGGCGCTGGTCCGCGCGATCGCCACCGGGCTGCTGGTCGCCGCGGCCGGGGCCGTGCTGACGGCGCTGACCGGCTTCTGGGGTGTGCTCGCCGCCGGGGTCGTGCTCACCGTCCTCGGCGTGCCGCTGGGCCTCGGCCGCTACGCCGCACTCGGCCACGCCACCGGGCCCGGCTCGTTCAGCGTGCGCAGCGGGCTGCTGGTGCGCGAGCAGGCGGTGCTGCAGCGGCGGGCCGTCGTCGGCTGGCAGGTACGGCAGACCTGGTTCCAGCGGCGCGCGGGCCTGGCCACCGTCGTCGCCTGCGTCGGCGCGGGCAGCGGCGGCTACGCGGCGGTGGACATGGCCGCCGACGACGTCGCGGCGTTCACCGCCGCCGCGTCGGGACCGTGGGCCACCGCGCCCGGCACGGGAGCGCCCCGCCCGACGGGCTGACCGGGGAGGTCCCTGGCCCGTCGGGGCCAGTTCACCGGAACCCGGGAGTGTCGATCATCCGCCCGGGTAGCCCGGCGCTCGATGACCGCCGCACCGCGGTACGCCCGCTCAGCGCAGCCCGCCGGTCTCCCTGCCGAGGCCGACGCGGCCGGCCAGCGCGGCCGCCTCCACGCGGGTGGCCACCCCGAGGCTGCGCAGCAGCGAGGCGACCAGCCGCTTGGCGGTCCGCTCGGACACGTGCAGCGTGGTGGCGATGTCGACGGTGCTCGTGCCGTCGGCCACGAGCCGCCACAGCCGGCGCTCGTCGCTGGTCAGCCGGTCGGCGACGGTCTGCTCGCCGGTCGGCGCGGCGTCGTCGAGCAGCCGGCGCAGCAGCGCCTCGGGGAGGACCGACCAGCCGTCGAGCACCGACAGCAGCGGGCGGACGAGGTGCTCCGGGTCGGCGCTCTTGGGCAGGAAGCCCGCCGCCCCCGCCCGCAGGGCCTCGAGGGCCGCGTCGGCCTCGGCCAGCCCGGACAGCGCCACCACGCGCACCGCCGGGTCCGCCCGGCGGATCGCCGCGATGGCGCGCACGCCGCCCGGGGGCGGCATGTGCAGGTCCACGACGGCGACGTCGGCGTGGTGCCGGCGGACCAGCGCGGCGGCCGCGGAGGCGTCGTCGGTGGTGGCCACGACGCGCACCCGGCCGTCGCTGACCCCGGGGAGCAGCAGTGACAGCCCCCGGCTGAACAGCGGATGGTCGTCGACGACGACCACGTCCACGTACCCCTGACGCTCAGCCCCGGCGTCGGTCGACCCCACGACCCTCCTCACCCCGGCCCGGCGCGCCCGGCGCGCCGGGCTCCACGCACCCGGAGGTGCCCGTGACCCTGGCGCCCGACACACCCCGTACCGTCCGGTCCGGTTCCGGACGGCTGCTCGGCGACCTGGCCCGCGTGCTGCGCGACCACGTCGCCCGCGCCGCCCGCGGCCCGCGGCCGGGTCAGGAGCCGCCGCCCACACCCGAGGGCGCGCTGCTGCGGGCCATGTGCCACGACATGCGCAGCCCGCTGGCCTCGCTGGAGGCGCTGCTCGGCTCGCTGGACCGCGAGCCCGCCCAGCGCGAGGAGCTGCTGGAGCTGGCCCGCGCGCAGACCGCCCACCTGTCCTCGATGCTGCGCACCGCCGACGCCTCCGGCGGCGCGACGCGGCGGCCCCCCGGCGGGCGGCTGCTCGGCGAGGTGCTGCGCGCGTCGGTGGCCGCCTCCGGCCTGCCGCTGCGGCAGCTGACCCTGGCGGTGCAGGAGTGCGCCGCCGGGGTGCGGGTGGCCGACGCCCGGGTGCAGCGGATCCTCACCAACCTGCTGGAGAACGCCCACCGGCACGGGGACGGCGCCGCGGTGCTGCTGACCGCCGTCCACCGCGACGGCTGGGTCCGGCTGGCGCTCACCCAGGACGTGGCGCACCCCGGGCGGGTCGTGCAGTACCTCCGCCACGACGCGCCGCCGGTCGACCTCACCGGCCTGGGCCTGTGGTCGGTGCAGCGGCACGCGCACGACCTCGGCGGCGCCGTCGTCTGGGCCACCTCCGACGCCGGGCTCACCCTCTGCGTCCAGCTCCCCGACCGGTGAGACGCCCCTCCTGGCGTGAGCCGCCCCGCGAGGCGGGCCGAGGAGTGGGGCCCGGAGGGTCCCGCGAGCGAGGGCCGGGAACGGCTCGGCGCAGGAGGGGACGGCACCTGGCCGCGGTGTCGGCCGGCAGGCCGACGGACGACCCGGGAGACATGGCACCGGGGGGCCACGGGACGGCACGGGCGGGCCACCGGGCGCGGGCAGATCCCGGGTGTCGCCGCAGCGGCGGCGGCGCGACGACGCAAGCCGAGTGAGGGAGAGCCCGTGTTCACGCACACCCACGCCCTGCAGTACGAGGCCAAGCCCGACGGTCCCGACCCGGACTTCGCCCGCAAGATGCAGGAGGTCCTCGGCGGTCAGTGGGGCGAGATGACCGTCGCCACGCAGTACCTGCTGCAGGGCTGGAACTGCCGGCTGCCCGGCAAGTACAAGGACATGCTCCTCTCGATCGGCACCGAGGAGCTGGCCCACGTCGAGATGATCATCACGATGATCGACCGGCTGCTCGACCACGCGCCGCTCAAGCCCGACTCGGCCGACCGCAGCAAGGAGGCCGCCGCCGGCTACGGGCAGCACAACCCGCAGCACCTCATCCAGAACGGCCAGGCGGCGTCCTACATGGACAGCATGGGCAACCCGTGGACCGGCGCGTACGTCACCGCCAGCGGCAACCTGATGGCGGACTTCTACTACAACGCCACCGCCGAGATGCAGGGCCGGCTGCAGGTGGCCCGGCTCTACAACATGACCGACGACCCGGGCGTGAAGGACCTGCTGCGCTTCCTCATCACCCGCGACCACATGCACCAGCAGCAGTGGCTGGCCGCGATCGAGCAGCTCAAGGAGGACGACCTCGAGGGGCTCCCGGTGCCCGAGGCTTTCCCGCTCTCCGACGAGGTCGGCGACCTGGGCTACACCTTCATCCAGGCCTCCGACGGCCCCGAGGCCGCCAACGGCCGCTGGGCGTCGGGGCCGGCGCTCGACGGCACGGACAACCAGCTCCGCGCGGCGGCGATCGAGGCCACCGCCGACGCCCCGACGCTGCCCCCGGGCGACCCGCGGCTCTACAGCACCCCGCAGACCGAGGCCCACACGATGCTGCAGAAGGCCAAGGACCTGCTCAAGTGAGCCGCTGAGCTCCCGATCACCGCGCCGTCGCCGCGCCGGCGGCCGGGCTCCCGCAGCCCGGCCGCCGGCCCGGCGGGGCCGCACCCGGAACGGCAGTCCCCGGAGGTCCCCCGTGCACCTGCCCACCCCCGCCGTCGTCCTGACGGCGGTCTACGCCGCGGCGCTCGCCGTCGCCGTGGCCAGTGCCGCCACCGGCTCGGCCCGCGAGGCCCTGGCCGGCCTGGTCGTCCTCGCCGCCCTCGTCACCCGCTGGGCGGTGCGCCGCTCCCGCCGGACCGCCCCCACGACCGCGGCCGCCGTGGCGACGGTCGACGCCGCGCTGTCCGACGCCCCGCTGCCGGAGGCCGCTCCCGCCCGCGCCGCCTGAACGCGCGAGGGGGGGGGGGGGGGGGGGGGGGGGGGGGGGGGGGGGGGGGGGGGGGGGGGGGGGGGGGGGGGGGGGGGGGGGGGGGGGGGGGGGGGGGGGGGGGGGGGGGGGG
>NZ_JBJGZJ010000047.1:0-18424 GCF_054050435.1 Geodermatophilus sp. SYSU D01036
CCCCCCCCCCCCCCCCCCCCGCCCCCCCCCCCCCCCCCCCCCCCCCCCCCCCCCCCCCCCCCCCCCCCCCCCCCCCCCCCCCCCCCCCCCCCCCCCCCCCCCCCCCCCCCCCCGGCCCGCCCCCCCCCCCCCCCCCCCCCCCCCCCCCCCCGGGACTAGGCCGGGACCGCGAGGGACACGGCGAAGTCGCCGTCGGGGTCGGTCCACCAGTGCGTCAGCCGCAGGCCGGCCGCGGCGAGCTCGGCCTCGACGCCCTCCCGGCGGAACTTCGCCGACACCTCGGTGCGCATCTCCTCACCCGCGGCGAAGCGCACGGTCAGGTCCAGCGCCGGCACGGTGACGACCTGCGCGGCCCGCGCGCGCAGCCGCATCTCGATCCACTCGTTCGCCGCGTCCCACACCGCGACGTGGTCGAACGCCGCCGGGTCGAAGTCGGCGCCGAGCTCGCGGTCGAGCACCCGCAGCACGTTGCGGTTGAACTCCGCGGTCACGCCCGCGGCGTCGTCGTAGGCGCGGACCAGCCGGCCGGGGTCCTTGACCAGGTCGGTGCCGAGCAGGAAGGAGTCGCCCGGTGCGAGCGTGCCGGCCAGCTCGGCGAGGAACGCCGCCCGCGGGCCGGGCTCCAGGTTGCCGATCGTCGAGCCGAGGAAGGCCACCAGCCGCCGGCCGGAGCGCGGAAGCAGGCCCAGGTGCGCGGTGAAGTCCCCGACGACGGGGTCGACGGCGATGCCCGGGTACTCGGCGGTGACCGCCTCCCCGGCGGCGGCCAGCACGGACGGGTCGACGTCGCAGGGGACGAACCGCCGCAGCGTGCCGGCCCGGGTGAGGGCATCCAGCAGCAGGCGGGTCTTCTCCGACGTGCCGCTGCCCAGCTCGACCAGCACTTCGGCGCCGGAGGCCGCGGCGATCTCGTCCGCGCGCGCGGCGAGCACCGCCCGCTCGGCGCGGGTCGGGTAGTACTCGGGCAGCCGGGTGATCTCGTCGAACAGCTCGCTGCCGCGGGCGTCGTAGAACCAGCGCGGCGGCAGCGCCTTCGGCGTCGCGGTCAGCCCGGCGAGGGCGTCGGCGCGCAGCGCGGCCGCGACGTCGTCGGGGGCGAGGTGGCGGGTCGTCGTCACGGGTCTCCTCGGCTCGCGATCGGGTCAGGTCAGCGGGGTGACGGTCAGGCCGTCCGGGGTCGCCTCGACCAGCGAGCGGTCGGGCACGTCGGTCCACGCGGGGTCGTCGTCCCAGGGCTCGCTGGCCAGCACCGTCCCCTCGGCGGTGACCAGGGCGGAGAGCGTGTCGCCCCAGGTGGTGGCCAGCAGGCGGGTGCCGTCGGCGGCGAGCAGGTTGAGCCGGGCCGCGGGGTCGGCGGCGGCCACCTCGCGCACGGTGTCGCCCAGCGCGTCCGGGCCGCGGGCGAACACGAGGGCGGCCAGCAGCGCGCTGTCCACGGTGGACTCGGCGTCGCGCACCGGCGGGAGCACGGCGCGGTCGACCCGGCCGTTGTGCGACAGCAGCCAGCGGCCGTCGGTGAACGGTGCCGCGGCGCTCTCCTCCAGCGGCATGCCCGCCGTCGCCGACCGGACCGCGGCCACCACGCAGCCGGACTCCAGCACCGGCGCCACCGAGGCGAACGACGGGTCGGCCCACAGCGGCCGCGCCGAGCGCCAGCGCACCGGCTCCGCCCGGCCGGGGGTGAAGAAGCCGACGCCCCAGCCGTCGGCGTTCACGGTGCCGTACCGCTGCCGCCGCGGCGCCCAGGACTGCACCAGCAGCGACGACGGCGGCTCGAGGACCAGCGAGGCCACCGACCGCGGCCGGCCCAGCCAGGCGAGGTGCCGGCACACGGTCAGGCACCCGCCTCGTCGACGTCCCACGCCAGCCGGATCCCGCTGAACACCTGCCGCCGCACCGGGTGGTCCCAGTTGCGGAACGACGGCCGCAGGATCGACGGGTCCACCGCCCAGGAGCCGCCGCGCAGCACCCGGTAGTCGCCGCCGAAGAACGGCGCCGAGTAGGCGGCGTACAGCATCGGCGTGAAGCCGGGATAGGCCTCGAAGCCCGACGACGTCCACTCCCAGACGTCGCCGACGACCTGCTCCACCCCGTACGCCGAGGCGCCCGCCGGGTAGGCACCCACCGGCGCCGGGCGCAGCGCCGCCCCGCCCAGGTTGGCCAGCGCCGGCGTCGGGCCGGCGTCGCCCCACGGCCAGCGGCGCCGGCGGCCGGTCGCCGGGTCCCAGACGGCCGCCTTCTCCCACTCGGCCTCGGTGGGCAGCCGGGCGCCGGCCCACGCCGCGTACGCCTCGGCCTCGAAGAACGTGACGTGCTGGACGGGCTCGTCGGGCGGGACGTCCTCGAGCACCCCGAAGCGGGTCCGGGCGCCGCCCGGGCCCCAGTACAGCGGCCGCTCGAGGCCGGCCTCCTGCCGGTGCGCCCAGCCCCGCGGCGACCACCAGCCGGGGGTGTCGTAACCGCCGTCGGCCACGAACGCCGCGTACTCGGCGTTGGTCACCGGCACCCGCCCGATGCGGAAGGCGGGCAGGTCGACGACGTGCGCGCCGCGCTCGTTGTCCAGCGAGTACGGCTCGTCGGCGGCGTCCACGCCCAGGACGAACGGGCCGGCGGGCACGAGCACCGACGTCCCCGCCACCCCGGGCCGGCCGGGCGGCAGCGGGCCGCCCGTGCCCAGCACCGGCGGCCCGACGCGCAGCCCCAGGGTCTGCAGCATCGTCTCGGTGTGCTGCGCCTCGTGGCTGACGACCATCGCGACGTCGAACGGGTCGTCGTCCGGCCCCGCGTGCTCGATCCGGTCGAGCACCCGGCCGCGCACCTCGGCGACGAACGAGCGGGCCTCCACCGGCGGCAGCAGCGGCAGCTTGTCGCGGACCGCGCGCGGGTGGGTGAAGGCGTCGTAGAGCTCCTCCACGGCGGGCGGCAGCAGGCCGGCGCGGCGGGCGTCGCCGTGGCGCAGCAGCCACAGGTCCTCCTGCTGGCCGACGTGCGCGAGGTCCCACACCAGCGGGCTCATCAGCGGGCTGTGCTGGCGCAGCAGCTCGGGCTCGTCGAGGTCGGTGAGCAGCAGCGTCCGCTGCCGGGCGGTCTCCAGCTCGCGGGCGAGCCGCTCGTGCGTCGTGCTCACGGCTGCACCTCCGGGTCGGTCTCGGGGGCGGTGGCGGTGGGGGTGGCGGGCTGCGGGGCGGTCTCGGTGGCGGCGGCCAGGGCGGCCGCCGGGCCGCCGGCGCGGGCGGCGTCGGCCAGGACGTCACCGGGGCTGCGGCCGCACCCGGCCAGCCCGGCCAGCGCGGCGACGTCGCCGCGCAGGCACGGGTCGACGGCGGGCAGCGCCGCGGCCAGGCAGCGCACCGCGGCGGCGCGCAGCTCCAGATCGGCCAGCCCGTCGCGGGCGGCGCGGGTCCACGCCCCGGCGACCGGCGCGGTCGCCTCGGCGGCGGCGTCGGCGGCGGCCGGGTCGTCGAGCAGCGCGGCGGTGACCGCGGCCAGCGCCGGCCACCACGGCTCGGGCGCGGCGTCGAGGTAGCGGATCTCCAGGTAGCCGCGCAGCCGCACCGGCGGGAACAGCGTGGACAGGTGGTAGTCCAGGTCGGCCGGGGTGGGCCGGCGCCCGCCCAGCGGGACCGCGCCGGTCACCCAGTCGGCGAAGGGGGTGCGGGACAGCACCGGCTCGGCGTCGCCGGTGTCCGGGTCGCGGACCAGCATCACCGGCGCGGCGAGCGCGTAAGCGGCCCACTCGCCGGCCGGGTCGGCCCCGCCGAGGATGGGCCCGCAGCGGGCCTGGTCGAGGGCGCCCCACACCTGCTGCCGCGACGAACGCCAGCCGGTGACCCGCCCGCCGAGCAGCGGCGAGCAGGCCGAGACGGCGACCAGCACCGGGCCGAGCTGGTGGGCCAGCGCCACCCGGCGGCTCCACCCGCTGCGCGGGCCGGCGTCCAGGTTGACCTGCAGCGACGCGGTCGCGGTCATCATCGCCGTCCCCGCCGGGCCGCAGCCGGCGGCGGCGAAGTGCCGCTCCATCGCGCGGTAGCGCGGCGCCGGGCTCACCCGGGCCGGGCGGCGCAGCGGGTCGGTGCCCACCGGCGCCAGCCCCAGCCGGCGCGCGCCCAGCGCGGCGGCGAGGACGGCGCGGTCGGCGCGCAGCGCGGCCACCGCGGCCGCGGCGCCGGGCAGCGGCGGCCCGGACAGCTCCACCTGCCCGCCGGGCTCCACGGTCACCCGGCTGCCGCCGGGCAGGGCCGGCACCCCGGCCACCGCCGCGCACACCCGGTCCCAGGGCACCCGGGCGGCCGGGGCGTCGAGGTCGACCAGGTGCGCCTCGAGCTCCAGGCCGACCGGGCCCGCCGGGCCGGGCCGCAGCGCGGTGGCGGTGACGGTGGCGACGGCGGTCTCGAGGTCGAGCGCGGTGCGCTCCTCCACGGCAGGGCCCACGGGGCCCACCCCCTCCAGGTCCGGACCGGTCGCGAACGACCGCGGGTCGGTGCGGGGGCGGCCTCGCGCACGGGCCGTCCTCGACTCCCATCCATGCACTACACGGCCCTGGTGACAACCCCCGGAGCGGCGGCGCACCGCGCCGTCGTCCGGTGTTCGCGCGAGGATCGTCCGGTGGATTCCCCCCGGGACCGGGACGCCGCGGGGCGGGCCCGCAACGCCCGGCCCCGCGACGCCCTCGGCCGCCCGCTGCCCCGCGGCGCCGTGGGCGAGGAGCGCGCGCCGGAGGGGGTGCCGCGGACGCCGGACGAGGCGCTGACCGAGGCCCAGCGGCTGCTCGACGCCGGGCGCCCGTTCCACGCCCACGAGGTGCTGGAGGACGCCTGGAAGGCCGCGCCGGAGACGGAGCGGCAGCTGTGGCGGGGCCTGGCGCAGCTCGCCGTCGGGCTCACCCACGCCGCCCGGGGCAACGGGCCCGGCGCCGCCCGGCTGGTCGAGCGCGGCGCGGGCAACGTCGCGCCCTACGCGGCCGCGCCGCCGCACGGGATCGACGTCGCCGGGCTGGTGGCCTGGGCGCGGCAGCCGCTCGCCGCCGACCGGCCGTTCCGGCTGCGCGGCCCGGGCTGAGCCCGGGACGGGGTCAGCCGTGCTCGGCCAGCAGCGCGCGGGCGCGGGCGGCGAACGGGGCGAAGCCGAACGCGTCGCAGATCTCCAGAGCCCGCCGCAGCTCCGCCGCGGCGCCCGGCCGGCCGAGCAGCCCGAGCACGCCGCCGCGGTAGAGCGCGGTCGGGCCGAGGACGGTCGTGCCCGCCCACAGCACCACCACGGTGTCGCCGTAGCTCTGCAGTGCCGGCAGCTGGGAGGCGGCGAGGTCGCGGTCGCGCAGCTCCAGGGCGGCGTCGGCGAGCAGCACCGCCCGCACCGGCTCGCGGGCGCCGTGCGCCGGGAACGCGAGCCACCGCTCGACGACGGCGTGCGCCTGCTCCCGCCGCCCGGCCTGCGCGTGGGCCAGCGCGAGGACGGACAGGAACCCGGCGTCGACGGTCGCGGCCAGGTCGACGACCTCGGGCACCAGCGCGCCCATCGCGCGCTCGTGCCAGGCGGCGATCCCCTCGATCGTCTGCCGCGACATCCGGGTGACGTCGGCGGCGGCCGGGGAGGTGGTCGGCGCCTCGCGGACGGCGGCGTCGGCCAGCCGGCGGGCGCCGTCGGCGTCCCCGCGGGCCAGCGCGAGCCCCGCGGACCACCAGGCGTCCAGCTGCAGCAGGTCGCCGTCGCCGCGCCGGGTGGCCAGCTCGGTGAACCGGCGGGACACCGCCGCGGCCTCGTCGGCCTGCACCGTCTCGGTGAGCGCGCAGCGCAGCAGGTGCAGGGCGGTGGCCTCGGCGGCGGGGTCGCCGGCCGACTCGCGCAGCAGCGCCCGGGCCAGCTCCACCCGCTGCGCCGCGTGCGCCGGCGTCCAGTCGGCCACGAACCGGGCCACCCGCGCCCGCGGCCGCGCGGACGGGACGCCGCCGGCCGCGGCGAGCGCGCGGTCGGCCAGCTCCCGGCCGCCCGCCTCGCCGATCGAGGACCGCTGCACCGCCAGCGCGGCGAGGACCGCCGAGGCCAGCTCCGGCGGCAGCGCGTCGGCGCCGGCCGCGGCCTCCTCCAGCAGCGCGACGTCGGTGGCCGCCGGCGCGCCGACCGAGGCCCAGTAGCCGCCGAGCCCGCCGCCGGCGGAGGCGACGGCGGCCCGGGCCAGCCGCGGCGCGTCGCCGATCCCGCGGGCGAGGTCCGCGGCCGCGCGCAGCGCGGCGCCGCTCTCCTCCAGCAGCCCCAGCCGGCGCAGCGCCCGGCCGCGCACCAGGTGCAGGTCCGCCGACAGCGCCGCCTCGCCGGGCGGGACGTGCGCCAGCCCCCGGTCGGCCAGCGCGGCGGCCTCCTCCACGCCGGCCCGGTCCAGCGCCTCGCGGGCGGCCCGCAGGCACGCGCGGGCGGCCGCGGGGTCCGGCCCGCCGGCGGCGGCCTCGCTGCGGTGCACGGCGATGGCGCCGGCCGCGGTCGCCGCCGCGGGCCCGGCCTCCAGCACGTCGGCGGTGCGGCCGTGCACGCGCGCCCGCTCGACCGGCCCGAGGTCGGCCAGCAGCACCTCGCGCACCAGGTCGTGCGCCACGCGCACCCGGCCGGGGGAGGTCTCCACCAGCAGCCCTGCGGACAGCGCCGTCGTCACCCCGCCGTCGTCGCCGGACAGGACGGCGGCCAGCAGCCCGACCGGCACGTCCCGGCCCGCGACGGCGGCCGCGGCCAGCGCGTCGCGCGCGGGTCCGGGCAGCGCGGCCAGCCGCAGCCGGACGACGTCGCGGACCCCGGCCGGCACGGTCTCGCCGGCCGACGGCGGCAGCGCGGCCAGCTCGGTGACAAAGAACGGGTTGCCGCCGGTGCGCTCGGCCAGCGTGGCGACGGCGGCGCCGGCCGGGGTGTCCCCGCGCAGCCCGGCGACCAGGTCGGCCACCTCGTCGGCGGCCAGCCCGGCCAGCCGCAGCCGCCGCGCGCCGGGCAGCCGGGCGGCCAGGCCCAGCACGCGGGTGAGCACCGGGTCGGCGGTGGCCTCCTCGCGGCAGGTCACCGCCAGCAGCAGCCGGCTGCCGTGCAGCTGGGAGAGGACCACCTCGAGCACGTGCAGGGAGTCGCCGTCGGCCCACTGCAGGTCGTCGAGGACGACGAGCAGCGGCCGCTCGGCGGCGAGGGCGTGCAGCCGGCGGGCGGTGTCCAGGCCGAGGGCGAAGCGGGCACCGGTGTCCGCGCCGAGCGCCGCCTCGGGCAGCCCGCCGAGCACCTGCTGCCACGGCCAGTACGGCGGGGCGCCGCCGATCTCGGCGCAGCGGCCCCAGCGGACGGCGGCCCCGGCGCGGGCGGCGAACGCCTCGACCAGCCGGGTCTTGCCGATGCCCGGCTCGCCGGTGACGACGACGGCGGTGCCGCGGCCCGCGCCCGCGGCCGCCCACGCCGCCCCCAGCGCCGCCAGCTCCTCGGGCCGGCCGACGAAGCCGTCCCCGGCCGGCTCGGCCCGCGGCGCCGGCGCGGCGGCGGGTGCCGGGGTCCGCGCCGGGGCGGCCAGCGCGGCGTCCTGCCGCAGGACGGCGGCCTCGACGTCGCGCAGCTCGGCCGAGGCGTCCAGGCCCAGCTCGTCGGCGACCCGCTCGCGCGTGCGGCGCAGCACGTCCAGCGCGTCGCCCTGCCGCCCGGCCCGGTACAGCGCCCGGGCCAGCAGCGCGGCGGTGTGCTCGCGCAGCGGGGCGACGGCGGCGGCCGCGGTGAGGTCGGGCACCAGCTCCGCACCCGCGCCCAGCGCCAGCCGGGCCTCGGCCAGCCGCTCGACGGCGACCAGCCGCAGCTCCTCCAGCCGCGCCACCGCGGGCACGACGTCCTCCACGTCGGCGACGTCGGCGTAGGGCCGGTCCTGCCACAGCGCCAGCGCCTCGGTCAGCAGCCGGGCGGCCTCCCGGTCGCCGGCGGCGGTGCCGGCGGTGACCAGGTCGGCGAAGGCGTGCGCGTCGACGGCGGTGCGCGGCAGGACCAGCGCGTAGCCGTCGCCGCGGGTGACCAGGACGGCGGCGTCGCGGGCGCCGCGGCCGGGGTCGAGCAGCCGGCGCAGGCGGCTGACGTGGCCCTGCAGGGTCGTCGTCGCGGTGGCCGGCGGGGCGCCGCGCCACAGCCGGTCGGCCAGCGCGGCGGCCTGCACGGTCCGGCCCTCGGCGGCGGCCAGCAGCGCGAGGACCTCGGCGGGCCGGCGCCCGCCGAGGTCCACCGCGGCGCCGTCGCGGAGCAGCCGCGTCGGCCCGAGCACGTCCAGCCGCAGGTCCACGGCCGGGGAGGGTAGGTGGTCGCGGCCCTCCCGGGGCTCAGGCGGCCACCGTGCCGCCGTCGGGGGACCGGCGCAGGGGCGCCACCCGCCACCAGGCGAGCGCGGTGAGCAGCAGCGTGAGGGCCCCCGCGGCGCCGGTCTCCGCGGAGAACCACTCGGTGGGCCCGCTGTCGGCGGTCAGCGGCGCGAGCACGTGGTAGAGCAGCGCGTTGAGCACCGCGTGCGCCAGCACGCCGGGCCAGATGCCCCAGCGCAGCTGCATCGAGGCGAGCACGGCGCCCAGCGAGGTGGTGCCCACGGTCAGGCACAGCAGCGCGAACGGCAGCGGGATCCCCGCGGGCGCGCCGCCGAGGAAGAGCACCAGCGGCCAGTGGAACAGCGACCAGGCCAGCCCGCTGACCAGGACGACGGTGCGCGGGCCGGCGACCTCGGCCAGGCGCTGCACCAGCAGGCCGCGCCAGCCGACGTCCTCGAAGAGCGCGAGGGCGACGTAGGGGAGGACCAGCAGCGTCAGGCCGAGCGCGACCGTCGGCGTCAGCCCGTCGGAGGCGAAGCCGGCCAGCCCGGTGGCCCAGAGCAGGCTGCCGGCGGCCAGCGTCGGCAGCAGGCCCCACAGCCAGGCGGTGCCGAGGCTGCGCCACGACGTCCGGCGGAAGCCCCAGCCGGGCCGGCGCAGCGTCCCGACGGTGACCAGCCGGGCGAGGACGGCGGCCAGCAGCGGGATCAGCGCCTGACCGAACAGCAGCGCCTGGACCAGCGGCGGCTCCTGGTCGACGTGCGCGACGTCGGCGTCCGCGGCCGCCGCGACGGCGGTCGTCAGGGTGAGCAGGCCGGCGGTGGCGCCGAGGAAGACACCGATCTCCCGCCACGGCGACGTGCGGGCCGCGGGAGCGACCGGCGGGGCGGACGGGGAGGAGGTGGACAGGGACGGGGCGGTGCTCATGGCGGCTCCAGGGGAGGTCGGTCTCGATCGGCGCCCACCGTCGGAGCCGGGGCTGGTCGGGCGCTGGTCGGCCGCTGGCGGGGGCGGGACCAGCGGCCCACCAGCGCGCGGGCGCACCGTGCGGGGCATGGAGCCGCTCGACGCCGTCCCCCCGCCCGGCCGTCCCGCCGCCGTCCCCCCGCCCGGCCGTCCCGCCGCCGAGGCGGTGACCGTCCCGCCGGGCTGCCCGCCGCGCCGCCTGGTGGCCCGCGGCGCCGACGTGGTGCTCGTCGTCACCGCCGGCTGCCCACTGGTGGCGGTCGGCTCCGCGCCGGCGCGGCCGCGCCCGCCCGGCTCGGCCGTCGTCTGCCCGCGGGGCGTGCCCTGGTCGCTGGCCGGCGGGGAAGCCGCGGCGCGGGTGGTCGTCGTCGCCGTCCCGGCCGGGCCGCAGGCCGCCCTGGCCACGCTGCTCGGCCCGCCGCCGCTCGACGGCGCCGCGCTGGTGGCGGCCGCGGCCGACGGCGGCCTGGAGGTCGTGCTGGAACCGATCCCCGGCGGCTGAGCGCGGCCCGCGCCCGGCGGTGTCACGATCGGGGTGTGAGCAGCGACACAGCAGCGGACCCGACCGCCCTCGGCGAGCCGGCCGCCGTCCCGCGCGGGCCGGTCACCTCGGCCTCCTACTCGATCACCGTGCGGCTCACCGCCGACGGCGACCCGGCCAGCATCGGCCGGATCGCGACGGCGGTGGGCGAGGCCGGCGGCGCGGTGACCGCCATCGACGTCGTCGACTCCCGGCCCGACGGGCTGACCGTCGACGTGACCTGCTCGGCCGCCGACGCCGCGCACTCCGAGGAGATGGTCACCGCGCTCGGCGCCGTGCCCGGTGTGTCCGTGCGCAAGGTCAGCGACCGCACGTTCCTGCTGCACCTCGGCGGCAAGCTCGAGGTGGCCTCCAAGGTGCCGCTCAAGACCCGCGACGACCTGTCGATGGCCTACACCCCCGGGGTGGCGCGGGTGTGCCTGGCGCTGGCCGAGCACCCCGAGGACGTGCGCCGGCTGACCATCAAGGGCAACACCGTCGCCGTCGTCACCGACGGGTCGGCCGTCCTGGGCCTGGGCGACCTCGGGCCCGGCGCCGCGCTGCCGGTGATGGAGGGCAAGGCCGCGCTCTTCAAGCGGTTCGCCGACATCGACGCCTGGCCGATCTGCCTGGACACCCAGGACGTCGACGAGATCGTGCGCACGGTGGAGCTCATCGCGCCCGGCTTCGGCGGCATCAACCTCGAGGACATCGCCGCGCCGCGGTGCTTCGAGATCGAGGCCCGGCTGCGCGAGCGGCTCGACGTCCCGGTCTTCCACGACGACCAGCACGGGACGGCGATCGTGGCGCTGGCCGCGCTGCGCAACGCCCTGCGCGTGGTGGACAAGCGGCTGGACGACGTGCGGATCGTCGTCGCCGGGGCCGGCGCCGCCGGGACGGCGATCGTCAACCTGCTGCTCGCCGCCGGCGCCGGCCAGGTGCTCGTGTGGGACCGCGAGGGGATCCTCTCGCCCGACGACGAGCGGCTGTCCCCGGCCAAGGCCGACCTCGCGCGGCGCACCAACCCCGCGGGCGTGCGCGGCGAGCTGCCCGACGCGCTGGCCGGCGCCGACGTGTTCATCGGGGTGAGCGCCGGCAACGTGCTGCCGGTGGAGGCGCTGGCCGGGATGGCCGAGCGGGCGGTGGTCTTCCCGATGGCCAACCCGACGCCGGAGGTCGATCCGGTCCGGGCCCGGCAGCACGCCGCCGTCGTCGCCTCGGGCCGCTCGGACCTGCCCAACCAGATCAACAACGTGCTGGCCTTCCCCGGCGTCTTCCGGGGGCTGCTCGACGCCCGCGCCACCGAGATCAGCACCGGGATGCTGCTGGCCGCGGCCGAGGCGCTGGCGGCGATCGTCCGCGACGACCAGCTCAACGCCAACTACATCATCCCGAGCGTGTTCGACCCGGCCGTCACGCAGGCCGTGGCGGCCGCGGTGGCCGACGCCGCCCGCGCCGAGCCGGGCGCCACCGCGACGGTCACCGACCGGACGTCGTTCGTCGGCTGAAGCCCGTGCACCTCCGCGGAAGTGCCCCGTGCACTTCCGCGGAAGTGCACACGATCGGGGACGACGGGAGGGGACGACGGCGGGGATCATGGCCGGGTGCCCGAGTTGCCCGAGGTGGAGGCGCTGGCCGCGTTCCTCCGCGAGAACGCCGTCGGCCGGGTGGTCGCGCGCGCCGACCTGACCGCGCTGCAGGCGCTCAAGACCTTCGACCCGCCGCTGTCGGCGCTGGCCGGGCTGGAGGTCACCGGCGCCGCCCGGCACGGCAAGTTCCTCGACCTCGACGTCTCCGGGCTGCACCTGGTGGTGCACCTGGCCCGCGCCGGGTGGCTGCACTGGCGCACCGGCCTGCCCACCGCGCCGCCCAAGCCCGGCAAGGGCCCGCTCGCGCTGCGCGTCCACCTCGATGACGGCAACGGCTTCGACCTCACCGAGCAGGGCACCCGCAAGAGCCTCGCCGTGTACCTGGTCCGCTCGCCGTCGGAGGTGCCCGGCATCGGGCGGCTCGGCCCCGACGCGCTGGCCGTCGACCGCGAGCAGTTCGCCGCGCTGCTGGCCGGGCGGCACGCGCAGCTCAAGGGCACGCTCACCGACCAGACCGTGCTGGCCGGCGTCGGCAACGCCTACTCCGACGAGATCCTGCACGCCGCCCGGCTCTCGCCGTTCAAGATGGCCGACAGGCTCACCGACGACGAGCTGGTCCGCCTGTACGACGCGCTGCGGGCCACGCTCACCGACGCGCTGGAGCGGCAGGTGGGCCAGGCCGCGGCGACGCTCAAGGGCGAGAAGCGGTCGGGGCTGCAGGTGCACGCCCGCACCGGCCTTCCGTGCCCGGTGTGCGGCGACACCGTCCGCGAGGTCAGCTTCGCCGACACCTCGCTGCAGTACTGCCCCACCTGCCAGACCGGCGGCAAGCCGCTGGCGGACCGGCGGATGAGCAAGCTGCTGCGCTGAGAGCGGTCCCAGCCCGCCGGGGGCTCCCCTCCGGCGCCGCCGGGGTGGTACGACGGCCGGGTGTACGACGCCCCGCCTCCCACGGTGACCCTCGAGCACGTCGCGCGGGCCGCCCGCGTCTCGCGCGCGACGGTGTCCCGGGTGGTCACCGGCAGCGGGCCGGTGTCCGCGGAGACCCTGACCCGCGTGCGCGCCGCCGCCGAGGCGCTCGGCTACGCGGCCGACCCGGTCGCGCGCGCCCTCGCCAGCGGCACCGGCACGCGGGTCGTCGTCGCCGTCACCGGCACGTCGGACGCGGTCCTCGACTGCGAGTACCTGGCGCGGGTGGTGACCGCGGGCGCGCGGGTGCTCACCCCGGAGGGGCTCGGGATCGCCGTCCGCCGGCTGCCGCTGCACGCGCCGGGTGCCGAGCTGGACGCCCTGGCCCGCGACCGCACCGTCGGCGGGGTCGTCCTGGTCAACACCACGCACGAGCTGCTCACCGCCGTGCCGCGGGGGCTGCGCGGCCGGGTGGTGTCGATCGGCACGGGCAGCGCGGAGGTCCCGTCGTTCGACGTGGACGGCGCCGCGGCGGCCGGGGCGTCGGTCGCGCACCTGCTCCGGTCGGGACGACGGCGGATCGCGATGGTCACCGGCCCGCCGTGGCTGCCGTGCGCGCAGCGCCCGGTCGCGGCCTACCGCGCGGCCGTCGCCGCGGCCGGGCTGGAGGCGCGCACCGTGTCCGGCGGCTTCGACGCCGCGGCGGGGGAGGCCGGAGCCGAGGAGGTCCTCGCCCGCTGGCCGGACACCGACGCGGTCCTGGCCGGCTGCGACGAGGTCGCCCTCGGCGTCCTCGCGGTGCTGCGCCGGCACGGCCGGCAGGTCCCCGGCGACGTCGCGGTCGCCGGGTTCGACGACGTCCCCCTCGCCGGGGTCACCGGGCTGACGACGGCGACGCACCCGGTGGAGCGGATCGCCGGCGCGGCGGTGCGGGCCGTGCTCACCCGCGCCGCGGCGCACGAGACGGAGTTCTTCCCCTCCGAGCTGGTCGTGCGCCGCAGCGCCTGAGCGTCAGCCGACCCGCAGCGCCATCAGCCGGGAGAGCACGCGGGCGAGCACGGTCTCGCTCACGCCGGCGTCGTCGTGCGGGGCGGGACCGGCCCCGGGCGAGCCGACCGCGGTCCACCAGTCCTCCAGCGGCGGCGGCGCCAGGACGTCGACCCGCTGACCCGGCCGCGGCACGACCACCTGCACTCCCGAGCGCCCGGCGGCGGCGAGCAGCCGCTGCACCGGCTCGTCCCAGCGGTGGAAGGCCAGGTTGAACGTGGCCCAGTGCACCGGCAGCAGCACCCCGCCGCCGAGGTCGCCGTGCGCGCGCACCGCCTCCTCGGGGTCCATGTGGATGTGCGCCCAGGCCTCGTTGTAGGCGCCGATCGGCAGCAGCGTGAGGTCGAAGGGGCCCAGCCGGGCGCCGATGCCGGCGAAGGCGGGGGTGTAGCCGGTGTCGCCGCCGAAGAAGACGCGGTGCCGCGGGCCGGCCACCACCCACGACGACCACAGCGTGGTGTCGCGGGTGAGGTAGCGGCCGGAGAAGTGCCGCGCCTCGGTGCAGGTGATCGTCAGGTCGCCGACCGTCGTCGCGCCGTCCCAGTCCAGCTCGACGACGCGGTCCTCCGGCACGCCCCAGTGGCGCAGGTGCACGCCCACGCCCAGCGGGACGACGAACGGCGCGTCCTGCTGCTCGACCAGCGCCCGCACCGTGGGCAGGTCCAGGTGGTCGTAGTGGTCGTGCGAGATGAGCACGGCGTCGACGCGGGGGAGGGCCTCCACCGGCGCCGGCGGCTCGTGCAGCCGGGTGGGGCCGAACACCGGCGACGGCGAGACGCGGTACCCCCACACGGGGTCGACCAGCACGCGGGCGCCGTCGACCTCCAGCAGCGCGCTCGAGTGCCCGAACCAGGTGACGGCGAGCTCGTCGGCCTCGGCCGGGATCTCCGGGCGGGCCAGCGGCACCGGGCGGGCGGGCAGGCCGACGTGCCGGTCGTCGTGCCACTGCCGGAGCAGGCCGCGGCGGGCGTTGGGCGGCGGCAGCGTGGGCGTGGGCAGCGTGTTGTGGAACTTGCCGTGCGACCACTGCGGCGAGCCGGCCGCCGTGGGCCGGATCTCCCGCCGGCCGGCGCCGATCGCCGTGGGCAGGCCCCACAGCGCGCGGGCGAGCCAGCCCGCGGGGAGGGCCAGGGTGGCGGCGGTCAGGGCGGTGCGGCGCGCTCGTTCTCGGCGCGGGGCGGGCGACGGCACGACGTCCATGTTCCCAGCCGGCCCCGGGCGGTCGCCGCGACCCGCGTCACCGTCCCGGTCGCCGTACCGTCGGCCCCACGGCGAGGAGGAGGCGGGATGTCCCAGGAGGAGGTCCGCCCGGGCCCGGCCGGCGGTGCGGGGCCGGGCGACGAGGGCGGGGACCCGGCGTGCTGGCTGGCGCGGGTGTGCCCGGCGTGCGGGCGGATGGCAGACGAGGACCCGCCCACCCGCTGCCCCGCGTGTGGCGAGGAGCTCGAGCCGGCCTGACGCCGTCCTGGCCCACCGCGGAGCGTCCTGGCTCACCGCGGAGCGTCCTGGCTCACCGTCGACACCGAGCCAGGACGCGGCACGATCAGCTCACCTGATCGTGCTCAGCGGCCGGCGGCGAAGTCGGCCAGGGCGCGGCGCAGCGCCAGGCCGTGCCGGTCGGAGCGCACGTGCAGCTCGTCGCGCGCCGACAGCGGCAGCCCGCTGGCGGCCAGCTGCGCCTGCAGCTCCAGGTCCTCGGCCAGCGCCCGCTGGGTACGGGCGACCTCGGCGGTCACCACCTCCGGCCCGGGCAGCGGCTCGCCGTCCCCCGCGCGCAGCAGCACGCACGCGTAGACGCGGGTGGAGTCGGCGTCCTCGGGCTGCAGGAGGAACAGCGTCGTCGTCGCCGCGCCGGACGCCGCGGACTCCACCCGCCGCCGCAGCTGGAACGGCACGCGGTGCACGGCGGTGGTCACCGTCGCGTGGTGTTCGCGCACGCTCGTGAACCCGCCCGGCTCCGGCGTCACCTCGGGAGCCGGCCCGTGGTCCTCGGGACCGCCGTGCACGAACGGGCCGTGCGCGGTGTCGAGGAGGGCGTCGGCCAGCGGCCCGGCCGGGCCGGCCGACCGGACCGGCGCCGGCCAGCCGCGGACGAAGCGCCGGTCGCCGTCCTCGGGCAGCTCGAGCGGGACGTCGCGGGGCTCGGCCGGCGCGAGCCAGACGACGCCGAACCGCTCGCGCACGCCCCACGCCGGCGGGTCCGCCTCCAGGCCGTCCGCGCCGCGGGACAGCGCCCAGGTGCGGCCGAGCAGCCGGACCTGCAGCCAGCCGCCGGGCCGCAGCTCGCGGGACAGCGCGACCGGGTGCCAGGCGTGCTCCAGCGACGGGTCGAGGTTGCCGAACACCGGCCCCGGCGGCGGCCCGGGAGCCGGGGCGGGCTCGGGCACCGGCTCGGCGGCGGGGGCCGGCGGGAGGGCGACGACGGTCCGCTCGGGCGCGAGCCAGACCCAGCCGTGCCGTTCCTCGACCGCCCACGGCACCGGCAGGTCCGCCCGGGGCGGTGGGCTGCCGTCGGGCCCGAGGGAGGGGACGTCCACGCAGCGGCCGTCCGCGTCGAAGCGCCAGCCGTGGTACGGGCACTGCAGCCGGCCCCCGACGACGGCGGCCGCCGCCAGCGGGACCAGCCGGTGCGGGCACCGGGCGGGGAAGGCGCTGACCTCCCCGCCCGGCCGGAGCCGGACGACGACGTATGCGCGTCCCCCGGCGCCCACCGGCACCGGCGTCGTCCCGACCTCGGTGGCGCGGGCCACCGGGAACCACCCCGTCGACCGTGCGGTCGACGTCCCTGCCGTCGCGGTCATGCCCCAAGTGCACCGCCGGCGCACTACCACGGCGTTACGGCGGTCGGAAGCTCAGGTCACGGCTCCACACCGATAGTTTCGATCATTTCCGACTCAACCGTCGCCGACCTATGGTGAGCGCCGTCACACGTCCGACCAGGTCGACACGAGGGGGCACAGTCGTGACCGAACCCGCCGAACGGCGGTTGCTGACGCCGGAGGAGTACCGGCAGGCGCAGAACTCGCCGGAGTTCACCGAGCTGCGCAGGCGCTTCCGCGCCTTCGCGTTCCCGATGACCGTGGCCTTCCTGGCCTGGTACCTGCTCTACGTCCTGCTCTCCACCTACGCGCCGGACTTCATGGCGACCCGGGTGTTCGGCGACGTCAACCTCGGGCTCCTGCTCGGGCTCGGACAGTTCCTGTCCACGTTCGTGATCACCCACCTGTACGTCTCGCACGCGAACCGGCGCACCGACCCGATCGCCGACGAGATGCGCGAGCGGCTCGAGCACCACGAGTACGCCGCCGGTCACCGCGCCGGCACCGACCTCGGGAAGGGGGCCACGCGTGCCCGCTGACGTGCTCGCCGCCGACGCCACCATCGGCACGCCGGCCCTCAACATCGGCATCTTCGGCGCGTTCGTCCTGGTCACCCTGGTGATCACCTTCCGCGCCAGCCGCAACAACAAGAGCGCGGCGGACTACTACGCCGCCGGCCGCAACATCAGCGGCACCCAGAACGGCCTGGCCATCGCCGGTGACTACCTGTCGGCGGCGTCGTTCCTCGGCATCGCCGGGGCGATCGCCGTCTACGGCTACGACGGCTTCCTGTACTCGATCGGCTTCCTCGTCGCCTGGCTGGTGGCGCTGCTGCTGGTCGCCGAGCTGATGCGCAACACCGCCCGGTTCACCATGGCCGACGTCCTCGCGTTCCGGATGCGGCAGGGCCCGGTCCGGACGGCGGCGGCGATCTCCACGCTGGCGGTGTCGCTGTTCTACCTGCTGGCCCAGATGTCGGGCGCCGGCGGCCTGGTGACCCTGCTGCTCGGGGTCACCGGCGAGGCCGCGCAGGCCCTCGTCGTCGTCCTCGTGGGCGCGCTGATGATCATCTACGTGCTGGTCGGCGGCATGCGCGGCACGACGTGGGTGCAGATCATCAAGGCCTCGCTGCTCATCGCCGGCGCGCTGGTCATGACGCTGTGGGTGCTCGGCGAGTTCGGCTTCAACCTGTCCTCGCTGCTGGGCGGCGCGCAGGCCAACGCGGTCGAGGGCCGCGACGTCCTGGCGCCGGGCGCGCAGTACGGCGCGACCAGCACCTCGAAGCTCGACTTCGTCTCGCTGGGCCTGGCCCTGGTGCTCGGCACGGCGGGCCTGCCGCACGTGCTCATGCGCTTCTACACCGTGCCGACGGCGAAGGACGCCCGTCGCTCGGTGGTCTGGGCGATCTGGCTGATCGGCATCTTCTACCTGTTCAGCCTGGTCATCGGCTACGGCGCCGGAGCCCTCGTCGGGGCGGACACCATCCTCGGCGCCCCGGGTGCGGTCAACTCCGCGGCCCCGCTGCTGGCCTTCGAGCTCGGCGGCACGGTGCTGCTCGGCATCATCGCCGGCGTCGCGTTCGCGACGATCCTCGCGGTGGTCGCCGGCCTGACGATCACCGCGTCGGCCTCGTTCGCGCACGACGTCTACGCGTCGGTCATCAAGAAGGGCAACGTGCCGCCCAACGGCGAGGTGCGGGTCGCCCGCATCACCGCCGTCGTCATCGGCGCGATCTCGATCGGCCTGGGCATCCTCGCCCTGCAGGCCGGGCTGAACATCGCCTTCCTGGTGGCGCTGGCCTTCGCCGTCGCGGCGTCGGCGAACCTCCCGACGATCCTCTACACGCTGTTCTGGAAGCGGTTCACCACCCAGGGCGCGCTGTGGTCGATGTACGGCGGCCTGGTCGCCTGCATCGTGCTGATCATCTTCTCGCCGGTCGTGTCGGGTGCGCCGGTCAACCCGGCCACGGGGCTGTCCCCGTCGCTGTTCCAGGACGTGGACTTCCACTGGTTCCCGCTGAACAACCCCGGCATCGTGTCCATCCCGCTGTCGTTCTTCCTCGGCTGGCTGGGCACGGTCCTGTCCAAGGAGAAGCCGGACCTGGACAAGACCGCCGAGCTGGAGGTCCGCTCCCTCACCGGGATCGGTGCCGAGAAGGCCGTCGCCCACTGAAAGGACCCCCTGGCCCCCCACCCCTCGCTCCGCTCGGGTCGGGACCCTGCCAGGGGGCCGTTCCAGCACCTCACCTGCCGAGGCGCGCGCCCCCCTTCGGGGGCGCGC
>NZ_JBJGZJ010000048.1:0-18348 GCF_054050435.1 Geodermatophilus sp. SYSU D01036
CGCGCCTCGGCGGCCATGCCGTGGAGGGTGCCGGCGAGGCTGTCCTCGGTGGCGGCCACCGGGGGGGCCTGGGCCCGCGGCCGCCGCCGCTGCGCGCGCCCCCGGGCGCGAGCAGCGGAGGCCCGGTCGTGTGGGGTCCGGGCGCCCTCCGGAGGCCGCGGGTCCGGCGCCCTCCGGGCCGCCGCGGTGGAGGGGGGCTCGTCGTGGGGCGGCTCGACGGTGGGCCGCGGGTCCGGCGCGTCCACGTGTCGAGGGTCCCGGAGCCCGCCCCGGCCGACAAGGGGACGTGTCCGGCCGGTGTCGCCGGGAGGGGACGGACCCCTCCCGGCGACGCCCGTGCGGGTCAGCCGTGCGAGACCGGGATCTTCTTCGGGCCGGTCTCCACCGGCCGCCGGGCGACCGGCACCCGGATCTCGAGGACACCGTCCTTGTACTCGGCGTGGATGTCGTCCTCGGTCGCGCCCTCGGCGAGGGGGAGGGTGCGGGTGAAGCTGCCGTAGCGCATCTCGTGCCGGGTGAAGCCCTTCTGCTGGGTCTCCTCCTCGATCCGGCGCTCGGCGTCGATGCGGAGCATCCCGTTCGAGATGGTGAGCTGGACGTCCCGGTCGGGGTCGATGCCGGGCAGCTCGGCGCGGATGACCTGGGTGTCGTCGTCGCGGTACTCGTCGACGCGGATGACCTCCTCGCCGGGGCCCTCGCCCAGCAGCCGGCGCATCGGCATGGTCCGCATCCACTCGTCGAACAGGCGGTCCAGCCGGCTCCACGGCGACTCGAGGGTGCGCTTGTCCCGTTCCTGCAGGGTGGTCATGAGGTCGTCTCCTCGGTGGTGGATCGGACGGGGACCCCACCACCGTGCCGAGGGCCCCGTTCCGGCGAGCAGGGGCGGAGGTCCCGCACCGCGGGTCCGTCGACCCCGCCCCGCCCGGGCGGGACCGACGGCGGTGCCCCCGCGGGACGTCCGGTCCTCGCCCGGGGCGCCGGCGCCGCCGACGCTGGAGGGCGCCGACCTGCTCGTCTCCCGACGGGAGCAGTCCGATGACCACCCTGCACGTGGACCCCGGCACGACGGCCCTGGCGGAGCCCGACCTCCGCCGCACCGTGGCGCGGACGCTCGGCCGATGGCCCTCGGCCGGGCTCGCGGTCGCGCTCGTGCGCGGGGACGCAGCCCCGCGGTTCCTCTGCTCCGGCGTCGCCGACGTCGCCTCCGGCCGGCCGGTCGGGGAGGACACCGTGTTCCGGATCGGCTCGCTGACCAAGACGATGACGGCGGTCGCGGTGGTGCAGCTGGCCGAGCGGGGCCTGGTGGACCTGGACGCACCGGCCGCGGACCACCTGCGGGCCGTCCGCCTCGTCCCCGCCCGGGCCGGCATCGCCCAGCCCACGGTGCGCCACCTGCTGACCCACACCGGCGGGATCGGCTACTGGCGGCGGGGCTCGGACCTGCTGCTCCACCCCGGCGCCGGCTCGGGCCTCGTCGCCCGGGGCGTCGTCCCGCTCGCCGACTACTACCGCGGCGGGCTGCCCGTCGACGTGCAGCCGGGGACGCGGTGGGCCTACAGCAACCACGGCTTCGCCGTCCTGGGGCAGCTGGTGGAGGACGTCTCCGGGGAGGCGCTCGACCGGTACCTGCGCGAGCACGTCTTCCGTCCGCTGGGCATGACCGACACCGCCCTCGTCCTCGACGGCCGGCTGCGCTCGGCCCTGGCCACCGGGTACGTGCTGCGCCGGCGCGGGCCGGAGGCGGTCCGGCACCGGGAGGTGCCGACACCCGGGGGCGGCGGGGCGTACTCCACCGCGAGGGACCTGGCCCGCTACGTCGCGGCGGTGCTGCACGGCGGGGCGAACGAGCACGGCCGCGTGCTGAGCGCGGAGTCGGTCGCGTCGATGGTCCGGCCGCACTTCCGGCCCGACCCGCGGGCGGCGGGCATGGGCCTGGGCTTCGAGCCGCACGAGGAGGGGGGCCGCGCACTCGTCGGCAAGGGCGGCATCCTCGCGGGGTTCCTGTCCGCCCTCGACATGGCCCCGGACGCGGTTACCGGCGTCGTCGTGCTCACCAACACCGGCGCGCTCGACGGCCGCGGCGCCGCGGAGCCGCTGGCCGGCGCGCTGCTCCGCCTCCTGCTCGGGCTGCCGGAGGACCGGGCCCGGGACGACGTCGTCCCCCACCCGGAGGTGTGGCCGGACCTGTGCGGCTGGTACGCGCCGGACGCCGGTCCGGTGACGGACGTCTTCCCGCACCTGCTCGCGGGCGCGGGGTTCGGGGTGTCCGTCCGCCGCGGCCGCCTGGTGCTGGTCCCGCTGACCCCGGCCCGCGTCCTGCCCCGCGCGATGGTGCTCCACCCCGACGACCCCGGCGACCCGCGCGTGTTCCGGGTCCAGACCCCGGAGTACGGCCGGACCACCCGGGTGGTGTTCACCGAGGAGGACCCGCCGCGGCTGGTCTTCGACCTGATGTCGTTCGCGAGGCGGCCGGACCGGCAGGACCCGCGCCGGTGGCTCGGGGCGGCCGCGGCCGCCGGGGCGGCGCTCGCCGTCGGCCGGTCGTGGCCGCGGCACCGGGGAGGCTGAGCCCGGCGCAGCAGGGGCGGACCGGCTCACCCCGCCGCTGCGTCGAGGGCGCGCACGCGGTCGAGCAGCCGGTCGCGGCGGCGGGTCAGGACGCCGAGCAGCGCCTCCTGGAGCTCGGCCTCCGCGATGGCGGCGCTCCTGTCCTCGGGATCGGTGGCACCCTCGGCGCGCTGCCCGACCCAGGCGCGGCTCTCCTGCGCCGCCCGCCGGGTCCGCTCGATCTCCGCCTCCACCTGCCGCAGCTCGTCCCGCAGTCGCGACGTGCTCCCGTCCTGCATCGCGGTCTCCTCCCGCTCCGACGGCCTCGCCCTGCAGGGTCACGGTGACCCTGGACGGGAGGCCGCGGGCAGGGGCGGAAGACCCTCCGGACGGCCGGACGGTCCCCGGCGGGAGCGGTGGCCCCGGGGACGCGCTGCCGCCGGCGGGCCGGCCGGCGTCGCCGTGCGGTCCCGCGGCCCGCGGTGGACAGGGCACTCCGCCCGCGGCCGGGAGGGGCCACCGCCCCTGGAGCGGACCGCGCCGGCCCGGGACGGTGACGTCGCGGGGCGGGAGCAGGACGCGCCGGCGAGGAGGCGGACGGCCATGGGCTGGTACGGCTGGGACCACATGAGCGGCTGGGGCTGGTTCACCCTGACCGCCAGCGCCGTGCTGCTCATCGCCGTGGTGGTGGGCCTGTTCCGGGCGCTCATGCGGACGGGCGGACAGCCGCCGCCCGCCCCGCCGCGGCCGACGGCCGAGGAGCTGCTGGCCGAGCGTCTCGCGCGCGGGGAGATCGGCGAGGACGAGTACCGCAGCCGGCTGGCGGCGCTGCGCGGTCGGAACTCCGCCCCGCGGACCCCGGGCTGAGACCGGCGCAGCACCCCCGGGACCGGGGGAACCCGGCCGCGACGCGCCGGTCCTCCAGCGCGACGCGCCGGTTCCGGTGCGACGCCGTGCGGCGACCCGGTGACAGCCGGGGGCTCCGTGCACCAGCCTGGGCGGGCCGGACCCGGGGGACATCCTGAGCACGCGGATGGGCGGGTGACAGTCAGTGGCAGACCTGACGATCGAACGGGCGTCCGGGGGCCTCGACGACGGCTCCACGCCTCCCCCTCCGGCCCAGCAGCGGCCGTCCGCCCCACCCCCGGCACCCCCCGGCAGCGTCGCGCTCACCCGCCTGCTCGCCCTCGCCCGGCTCACCGCGCCGCAGGCCCTCGAGCTGTCCGCCGGCGTGCTGGAGCAGGCGGCGCAGCTGCCGGTGCCGGACACCGGGACCGCCGGCCGCGGGCTCCTGGACCGGCTCGCGGTGGGGACCGACGGGCAGGTGGTCCTCCACCCCTCCGCCACCCCGGCCGGTCCCGCCGTCGCCGCGGTCCTCACCGACGTCGCGGCCACCGCCCGGTCCCGTCCCGGGGCGGCGGAGGCGGAGGACCCGCTGCTGGACGCGGTCGACGCCGCGGTGGCGGCCCTGCCGGACGCCGGCGTCCCGCCCGTCGCGCGGCGGGCCGCCGAGGCCGCCGCGGCGATCGACCGCGGCGCCGTCCGCGCCGAGCTGGGCGCGCTGGTGCGGTCCATCGCGGCGGGCGGGCCGGTCGGCGCGGCCGCGTCGGCCGCCGCCCGCGGAACCGTGTCACGCCCGGTCCGGCGCGAGACCTCCCGCACCGCGCGGCGGGTCGGGGCGTGGCTGCTCTCGGTCGTGGTGCTGGCCGCGGCGGTCACGACGGAGGTGGTCCTGCTGCGGGACGAGATCGCCGCCGACGTCGACGTGCTCCTGGACGCCGGGCGCAGCGGCGTCGAGCCGACCGCGGAGCCGACGCCCGACGGCGTGCCGGTCACCCCGCCGGCCCCGGCGTCGGCCGGCAGCGTGGCCGCGGTCGACCTGCGCGGCCTGGACGCGTGCGAGCCGGGGCAGCCGTGCACGGTGCGGGTGCAGGTGCGGCTGGTCCCCGACGCCGCGGAGCAGCGGGTGACCTGGTCCTACCTGCTCGTCGACCGCTGCACCGGCGACACGTCCACCGCGCCGGGCGGCACGATCGCCGTCCCGCCGGGAGGGGAGCGGGCCGAGGCCGTCGGCGTCGTCGCGCTGCCGCCCCTGCCGGCCGTCGCGGTCCTGGCCGTCACCGACTCGCCCGCGACCGCGGCCTCCGCGCCGCTGTCCGTGGGCTCCTGCCCACCCGAGCTCCGCACCCGCTGACCCGACGGGAGAGCCGCATGCCGTACTCGGTGCCCCCCGGCCGGCCGGACGACGACGCGGGGGACCGCCGGGCGGGCCGGCGGTGGAGCCGCCGCCAGCGCCGCGTGCTGTGGGCCGTCCCGGAGGACTCCCCGCTCGAGCCGGGCGGGCTGCCGGCCGCCGAGGGCGGACGG
Organism: Geodermatophilus sp. SYSU D01036; assembly: GCF_054050435.1. NCBI lineage: Bacteria > Bacillati > Actinomycetota > Actinomycetes > Geodermatophilales > Geodermatophilaceae > Geodermatophilus > Geodermatophilus sp. SYSU D01036. The sequence goes on from NZ_JBJGZJ010000048.1 coordinate 4,915, forward strand.
GGCCGGACCCGGGAGGAGCGCCGGGAGCGCCGCAGCGCCCTGTTCGACCTGCTCGCCGTGGTCGCCGCCCTCGCCCTGGTCGGGCTGGGGCTGGCCAACCTGTACCTGATCGGCGCGCACGACCTCGCGCTGCGCCAGGGCCTGATCGCCGCCGGGGGCATCCTCGCCCTCGCGGCCTTCTGGCGGGTCCGCGTCCGGTACCTCGGCGTGCTGGGCTGGGTGTCCTACGTGGCGGCCGTCGTCTTCCTCGTCGGCGTCCTCACGGTCGGGGTGACGGTCAAGGGCGCCACCCGCTGGTTCGTCCTGGGCGCGGTCACCTTCCAGCCCTCCGAGCTGGCCAAGCTGGGGCTGCTGCTGGTCCTCGCCGCCGTCCTCGGCTCCGGTCGGCCGGCCTGGCGGCGCTTCGGCCTCGCCGTGCTGCTGGCGGTGGTGCCCATCGCGCTCACCCTGCTCCAGCCGGACCTGAGCACCACCATGCTGCTGGTCGTCCTCACCGGGTCGATGCTCGTCCTCGGCCGGGTGCCCGCGCGCTTCCTGCTGCCGCTGGGCGCCGCGGCCGTGGTCTCCGCGCCGCTGATGATCAGCCTGCTGCAGCCCTACCAGCTGCAGCGCCTGGGCACCTTCCTGGTCGGCGCGCACGAGTCGCCGACCGGCTCGGGCTGGGCGCTGCGGCAGGCGCACATCGCCGTCGCCTCCGGCGGGCTGACCGGGCGGGCCGGCGACCCGCTGCGCGAGCTGCGCGCCGAGTACCTGCCCGAGGGGCAGACCGACCTCGCGCCGGCCAGCCTGGTCGGGCAGTGGGGCCTGGTCGCGGGCGCCGCGGTGGTGCTCGCCGTCGTCGTCCTCGTCTGGCGGCTCGCGCTGGCCGCCCGGCGGGCGCGCACGCCGCAGGCCGCGCTGGTCGGCGGCGGGCTGGCGATCCTCATGGGCGTCGAGACCGTCGTGTCGATCGGGGCCAACCTCGGGCTGCTGCCCCTGGCCGGCGTGCCGTTCCCGCTGCTCAGCTACGGCGGGACGGCGCTGGTCGTGCACCTGGCCGCGATCGGCGTCGTGCTGGGCGTCCGCCGGGACAGCGCCCGCCGGCGGCTGTGGGCGGCGCCGAGCCGGCGCAACCCGCGCCCCCGGCTGCTCCGGCTGGCCGCGGCCGCCCTCTCCGTGCTGCTCGTCGCCTTCGGGCTCTACGGCTGGCGGATGCAGGTCACCCGGGGCGAGGAGCTCACGCTCGCCGGCGAGGAGCAGATGACCCGCTGCATCCGGCTGCCCGCGCCCCGCGGCGCCATCACCGACCGGCACGACGCCCCGCTGGCCCTCGACGCCGCGGCCGCCGGCACCGGCGTCGACCGGGTGCTCGCGGTGCCCGCCCTCGTCCGCGACGACGCCGCGGCCGTCGAGCGGCTCGCCGTCCTGACCGCCCGCCCGCCCGCCGAGCTGCAGGCCCAGCTCGACGCGGCGGAGGCCACCACGCTGTCGCTGCCGGTGGCCGAGGTGCCCCGGGCCGTCGGCGACACCATCGCCGCCGCCGGGATCACCGGCGTGCTCGTCGTCCAGGAGCCCCGCCGCTGGTACCCGGAGGGGGCGCTGCTCGGCCCGGTCCTCGGCTTCGTCGGCGTGGCCACCCCCGAGGCGGAGGAGCGCTGGTCCGGGCTGCCCAACGGCGAGATCGTCGGCCGGGCCGGCCTGGAGCTGGAGTACGACGCGGTGCTGCGCGGCACCAACGGGCGCCAGTGCGTGTACGTGGACCCGGCGGGCGTGCCCGTCGCGCTGGCCGGCCGCGTGGAGCCCGTGCCCGGCGCCGACCTGCGGCTGGCGCTCGACCTCGGCCTGCAGCGGCAGCTCGCCGCCGGGCTGGCCGCCGCGCTGCGCGCCCAGCCCCGGCCGCAGGGCAAGATCGGCGCCGCCGTCGCGATGGACCCCCGCACCGGGCACGTGCTCGCCATCGCCAGCGCCCCGTCGTTCGACAACAACGTCTACGGCCCGCCGGCCGACCGCGGCGCGCTGGACGCCCTCGCCTCGGCGCCGGGGTCACCGACGCTCGAGCACGTCACGCAGGCGGTCGCGCCGCCCGGGTCGACGTTCAAGCTGGTCGTCGCCGCGGCCAACCAGGCCCACCGGGTGTGGGACCCCGGCCAGGTGATCCCGACCGGGGGCAGCTTCACCTACGGCGGGCACACCTTCGGCAACTGGCGGCCGATGGGGCCGATGGACATGCGTGAGTCGATCGCCATCTCCAACGACGTGTACTTCTACAAGCTCGCCGTCGCGCTCGGCCCCGAGGCGATGATCGACACCGCGCAGTCGCTCGGCGTCGGCCGGCGCACCGGCATCGACCTGCCCGGCGAGTCGGCCGGGTACCTCGGCACGCCGGAGTCCGTGGAGGCCGACGGCGGCACCTGGTACGGCGGGTCCACCGTCATCCTCGGCATCGGCCAGGGCGAGATCACGGTGACGCCGCTGCAGAACGCCCGGTGGACCGCCGCGCTCAGCACCGGGTCCCTGGTCACCCCGCGGCTGGGCATGTCGATCGGGACGCAGGGGGCGCACACCGCCGTCCCCACGCCGGCCCCCGCGCCGCTGCCGTACGCCGCCGAGCTGGGCCCGGTGCGCGAGGGCATGCGCGACGCCGTCACCAGCGGGACGGCCGTCCGGCTCGCCGGCCTGCCGGCCCCGGTCGGCGGCAAGACCGGCACGGCCCAGGACGGCGGGCTGCGCGACGACGAGTACGACAACTGGCTGACCGTCGCCGCCCCGATGGACGCCCCGGAGATCGTCGTGACGGCGATGGTGCAGGGGCCGGGGACGGGGGCCAACAACGCCAAGGACGTCGTGTCCGCGGGCCTGCGCCACTACCTGGACCACCGGGCCGACGTCCTCGCGACCGAGCCGGTGCAGGCCCCCTGACGGTCGGCGGCGCCCGGCGGGTCAGCGGCGGCCGTAGGCCGACAGCAGCGCCCGGTTGCGCAGCGCCCGGGCGGCGCCGTCGGCGACGCAGGTCAGCGGCTCCTCGGCCAACTTGACCGGCAGGCCGAGCACCCGCTCCAGCTCCTGCGGGAGGCCGGGGAGCAGGGAGGACCCGCCGAAGACGAGCACGCCCTCGCCCATCACGTCGGCGATCGCCTGCGGCGGGAGGTCGTCCAGGCAGGGCGCCAGGGTCCGGACGATGTCGTCGACCACCGGGCGCAGCGCCTCGGTCACCTCCGCCGCCGGGACGGTGGCCAGCCGCGGCCGGCCGGTGACGCCGTCCCGGCCCTGGACGACGAGCGGCTCGTCCCCGGCCGAGGAGAGCTGGACCTTGAGCGCCTCCGCCTCCAGGTCGCCGACCAGCAGCTGGTGCTGCTCGCGCAGGAACCGGGCGACGGCCAGCGTCATCTCCTCGCCGCCGGTCTTGCTGGTGCGGGAGGCGAGCACGCCGCCGTAGCAGAACGCGACCGCCTCGGCCCGCCCGCCGCCGACGTCGACGACCATGTGCACCCGCCGCTCCAGCGGGTCGAGGCCGCAGCCGACGGCGCCGGCGACCGCCTCGTCCAGCGCGGTCACCGGCCGGATGCCCGCCTCCTCGGCGGCCTCCAGCAGCGCCCGGTGCTCCAGGGCGCTGGACCCGACCGGCACCGTGACCACCGCGCGGACGGGCATCCGCCACAGCCGCTGGCCCGCCGCCCGCAGCACCGCGCGCAGGTAGGTCCGGGTGGTCTCGAGGTCGGTGACCACGCCGTCGTCGAGGGGGCGCACCGCGGCGTACCGGGACGGCGCGCGGCCGAGCAGGTCGGCGGCCTCCCGGCCGACGGCCAGCACCCGGTCGCGGCGGCCGCTGCCGCGGCGCACGAGCATGACGGTCGGTTCGTCGTAGAGGATCCCGCGGCGCACGTCGCTCACGACGGTGGTGGCGGTGCCGAGATCGATCCCGAGCTCCACGCGGTGCCTCCTGACCCCCGGGTGCCCGGACAGTCTGGCGGCGGGCCCGGGTCCGGTCCAGATGCCCCGGCGCGCCCCGACGGAGGTCCTGCCGACCGCGGACCTCCGCCCTGTGCCGGAGGTCCCGGTCCCCTCTACCGTGCCACCGTGCCGGGGAGTGGGGAGCCCGACGGGGCCGCCGGGCGCGAGGTGCCGGCCGCCCCGCCGCCCGCTGCCGCGCCGCCGGTGACGCCGCCCGCTGCCGCGCCCCCGGTGACGCCGCCCGTCACGCCGCCCGTCACGCCGCCCGTCACGCCGCCCGTCACGCCCCCCGTCCAGGCCGACGGCGCGTCCCCCGGCCGCTGGGGTGCCGAACCGCCGTGGCTGCGCCGGGTCCTGCTCCTGGTGCTGCTCGCCGTCGCCGCCTACCAGGTGGCGGCCTGGTCGTTCACCCACCTGCGGAACTTCCTCGGCCTGGTGTTCCTCGCCTGGATGTTCTCGATCAGCATCGAGCCGGCCGTGCACGCCCTCACCCGCCGGGGACTGCGCCGCGGGGCCGCCACCGGCCTGGTGATGCTCGCCGTGGTGCTCCTCGCGATCGGCCTGGTCGCCGCGTTCGGCACCCTGCTGGTCGACCAGCTCGCCGGGCTGGTCACCTCGCTGCCCGACGTCGTCCGCAGCCTGGTGGACGCGGTCAACCGGACCTTCGGCACCCAGCTGCAGGCCGCCGACGTCGTCGACTCCCTCCAGCTCACCCCCGAGCGGGTCCAGCAGGTCGTCGAGGACCTCACCCCGGGCGTCCTCGGGTTCGTGACGACGGTGATCGGCGCGATCTTCCAGACGCTGACGTTCCTGCTGTTCGCCTTCTACATGTCCGCGCAGGCCCCCGCGCTGCGGGACACCGTCTCCCGCCGCTTCCCGCCCCGCCAGCAACGGGTGATCGCCACCGTCTGGGAGATCGCGGTGGAGAAGACCGGCGGCTTCGTGTTCTCCCGGTTCCTGCTGGCCCTGCTCAGCGCGTTCGTCACCGCGGTGTTCCTGGCGGTGCTCGGCGTGCCGTTCTGGCTGCCGCTCGCGCTGTGGACCGGCCTGGTGTCGCAGTTCATCCCCACCGTGGGGACCTACCTCGCGATCGGCCTGCCGGCGGTCGTGGCGCTGGCCGGGCAGCCGTCGGACGCGCTGTGGGTCGTGGTCTTCGGCACCGTCTACCAGCAGGTGGAGAACTACCTCGTCGGGCCGCGGATCACCGCGCGCACGGTGCACGTGCACCCGGCGGTCGCCCTCGGCTCGGTGATCGTCGGGGTGAGCCTGCTCGGGCCCATGGGCGCGCTGGTGGCCATCCCGGTCGTCGCCGCCGTCGAGTCGGTGGTGGAGACCTACGGGCGGCGCTACGAGCTGGTCGTGGACGACGCCCCGGCCGCGCCCCGCCCCCGGCCGCGCCGGTGGCGGCTGCGGAGGCCTCCGCACTGACCCGGGACGGCCCGCCGGCGGTCAGCCGGCGGCGGGGGTGCCCGGGGCCGCCGTGGCCGGCGTGGACCGCGGCACGGCGGCGAACAGGTCGACCAGGCCGTCCCAGCGGTTGCGCCGGCCCGGCGGGAACCGGCGCAGCGCGCGCTCGGCGCGGGGGCTGCCCGGCGCGTAGCGGCGCCTGGCCCACGGGGACGCCGGCCGGGCCAGCCGCACCGCGCCGACCAGCGCGACCAGCGGCACGAACACCCCCACCACGCCGAGCACGACGCGGCCCTTGAGGACGGCGACCAGCGCGAACACCAGGTTGACCGCCACAGTCAGGGCGAGCGCGGCCTCGCTGTCGGCGTCGTCGGCGTCGAACGGGTTGGCGCCGGCCAGCAGCAGGACGCCGACGACCAGCGCGATGAGCACCGCGTCCACCGAGCTGCGGCCCTCCCGGGACCAGTACACGTCCTCCAGGTGCAGCCACAGGGCGAACTCGTCGAGGGTCAGGGCCGCGCCGGCGCCGAAGAGCACCGCGACCGGGACCGCGCCGGCCCCCTCGGGGCGGTAGGTGAACTCGACGGTCCCGGTGACCAGCAGCAGGAAGATCCCGTAGACCTCGTGGTGCAGGTGCACCCCGCCGACGCTGGCGTCCCGGAACGGCCCGCGGCCGAGGCGGATGGCGTGCGTGACGAACCGGGTGACGAGGAAGGTCACCAGGAAGCCGAGCACCAGCCAGGCGACGAGCTCGCGCCGCCCGCTGACCACGGGCAGGACCTCCAGCTCCAGCTCCACGGCACCTCCCGCGCGCGTGGCTGCGACCGCCTCCCGCGATCGTGCCGTGCCCGCCGCCGCCACGGGGACGCCGCGGCCGCGGCGGGGCGCCCCGCCCCGGTCCTCGGCGGCCCCCGGGTCAGCCTGTGGCGGGCAGGTGCACGAGGTCGAGGACGGCGCGGGCGGCGCTGCCGGGCGGCGCGACGAGGGTCAGCGCGTGGCCGTGCCCGGCGAGCTGGTCGCGCATCCGGTGCAGCGCCTGCACGCCGGCGCTGGCGAGCAGCGTCACCTCGCTGAGGTCGACGGTCAGCGGCAGCACCCCGCCGCGGGAGGCCGCGGCCAGCTGCCGGGACAGCGCCTCGACCGAGGTGACGTCCACCGGCCCGGACACCCGCAGCCGCACGTCGCGGGAGGCCGGCCTGCCGTCCCCACCGCCCGGGGCGACGTCGACGGCGAACGGCGGGCGGGCGACGGGCGCGGCGTCGCGGCCGACGTCGGAGCCGAGCATCGCCGGCCGGTGCAGCCGGTGCCGCAGCGTGACCACCGTGCCGGCGTCGGCCGGGCCGCCGGCGCCGCGCGACACGTGCAGGGAGTCGGTGAGCTGCTGGGCCATGAGCAGCCCCCGGCCGCGGTGGGTGACGCTCGGGTCCGGGTCGCGCCAGCTGCCCTCGTCGGTGACGCGGCACTCCAGCACGCCGTCGGGCAGCAGGGCGGCGTCCACCCGGACCGGCCCGGGCAGCCCCGGCGGGTAGGCGTGGTCGACGGCGTTGGCGATCGCCTCCCACATCGCCAGCTCGACGGCGTCGCGGTCGTCGTCGGCCGGGTCGAGCCCGTCCAGCCACGCGTCGACGGTGCGCCGCAGCCCGCGGATGCCGCCGTGGTCGGTGGTCGTCCCGGCGTGCAGCGCGGGCACCGGCTCGGGCAGGCGGTGGGCGGCGAGGGTGGTGACGTCGTCGTCGTAGCCGGTGCGGGTGAGCAGCTCGACGGTCAGCCGGCAGACCCGCTCGGCCGGGCCGCCGCGGGCGCCGAGGGGCGCCTGCCCGGTCGCGGCGTCGGAGGCCACCTTCGCCAGCTCCGCCATGCCGTCGGCGATGCTGCGGTGCGGCCGCTCGACCAGCCCGTCGCTGTAGAGCAGCACCAGCTCCCCGGGCGCCAGCGTGCCGCGCGACAGCGCCGGCGCGGTGCCGGGGACGCCGGTGCCCAGCGGCTCGCCGCCGAGGTCGGCGAGGAAGCGGGTGGACCCGTCGGGGGCGACGACCACCGGCGGGGGCTGCCCGCAGCAGGCGTAGACGAGGTCGCCGGTGGCCGGGTCGAGCACGACCAGCGCCACGGTCGTGGCCCGCAGCCGCGGGCTGCGCGCGGCGAACGCGTCCGCGCGGGCCAGCGCCCGGGCCGGCCCGGCGCCGGTGACCAGCGCATCGGAGAGCACCGCCCGCAGCTGGCCCATCGCCGCCGACGCCGCGACCCCGTGCCCGACGACGTCCCCGACGACGAGCGCGACGCTGCCGCCGGGCAGCGGGATCGCGTCGAACCAGTCCCCGCCGGCCACCTGGTCGCGGTCGGCCACCAGGTACCGGGCGGCGATCCGGGCGCCGGGCAGCACCGGCAGGTCGGTGGGCAGCAGGGCCTCCTGCAGCGCGGTGACCACGTCGCGGGCGTCGCGGGCCCGCCGCTCGGCGTCGGCGGCCTGCTCCTGGGCGGCCTGCCGGGCCCGCACGGACTCGGTGACGTCGTAGGCGTAGGTGGCCACGCCGCTCACCCGCCCGTCGACGGCGCGCGTCGGCGCCATGTGGAAGTCGAGGTAGACCTCCTGCAGCTCGCCGGTGCCGCCGAGGTCGACCTGCAGCCGCCACTCCCGCGCCACCCGGCTGCGGCCGGTGGCGTACACCTCGTCGATCAGCTCGAAGACGTGCTGCCCCGCCAGCTCCGGCAGCGCCGACCGGATCGGCGCCCCGACCAGCTCGTCCCGGCCGAAGAACGACCGCATCGCCGCGTTGGTCGCCACCACGGTGTGCTCGGGCCCGGCGTAGACGGCGAGGATCAGCGGCACCTGGTCGAACGCGGCGCGGACGACGCCGGCGTCCCCGACCGTGCGCGCCAGCTGCTCCTCGGCGTCCGGCCCGGGGACGCCGTCCGCGGGCGCCCTGCCGGTCGCGTCGGCGTCCGCTCCGCCGTGGTCGGTCACACCGTCACCCATCGCAGTTCCGACCCGGGGCGGTCGCACCGCGGGCCCCGCGCTTACCCGGGCCGCGGCCCGGTTCACGCATCGCCCGGGCCCGTTCCGCGCCGGGTGTGGCCGAGCCCACAGCGGCGGTGCGCCCCGGGCCGCCGGGATCCCCCGCCGGGGGTGAGGCGGGACGCCGCCGCGTCCCGACCATGGGCGCATGACCAGCGGTCACCGCCCCGGCCCACCCGTGCACGGCCGCGTCGAGCGGTCCCCGTCCTGAGCCGCCCGGACGACGGGACCCGGGAGGCCGCCGTGGGCTGGGTGGTGCTCACCGTGCTGGGCCTGGTGCTGGAGCTGGCCCTGGTCGTCGCGTTGGCCCGCGCGGTGACCAGCCGCGACGAGGAGCTCGCGGCCTTGGACGGCACCCGCCCGCCGGTCGCGGGCTCCCCGGACCCGGCGCGGACCGCGGGAGGCTGACGACCCCGGTCCGCGCGCCGGCCCCGGCATGCGGCCACCGCGCTGCGGGCCGCGGCCGGTCGGATCCCGGCCGTGGCGACGACGAGCCGAGAGGCCGCGTCGCTGGGCGCCACCCACACCTGGGACGGCGGCAGCACCCTCGCCGTGGGCGGCGTCGAGCCGGGCGACCCGCCGACCTGGCACGCGGCGACGACCTTCGCCGGCACCTACCTCGCCGCGGTCTGGAAGGCGCTGGTCGCGGCCCTCCTGATCAGCGCGGCGGTGCAGGCGCTGGTCCCGCGCGCCTGGCTGCTGCGGGTGCTCGACCGCCGCAGCAGGCTGGGGTCCGCCGCCGTCGGCGGGCTGGTGAGCATCCCGTCGATGATGTGCACCTGCTGCACCGCCCCGGTGGCGGCGACGCTGCGCCGCGACGGCGTGGGCACCGCCGCGGTCGTCGCGTACTGGCTGGGCAACCCGCTGCTCAACCCGGCGGTGCTGGTCTTCCTCGCGCTGGTGGCGCCCTGGCAGTGGACGGCCACCCGGCTGCTCGTCGGGGTGCTGGTCGTCGTCGGCGGCGCGGCGCTGGTGGCCCGGCCGGCCGACCGCCGCGCCGTCCCCGCCGGGGACCTGCCCGCGGACCCCGAGCCGGCCGGCAGCTGGGCGTCGTCGGCGCCGGAGCGGTTCGCGCGGACCCTGCTGCGGCTGCTGGTCACCCTCGTCCCCGAGTACCTGCTCGTGGTCCTCGCCGTCGGCGCGTTCCGCGGCTGGCTGGTGCCGCTCGTCGACGGCTCGCTCGGCGCCGGCCCCCTCGTGGTGGTGCTGGCCGCCGTCGTCGGCACCCTGCTCGTCCTGCCGACCGGGGGAGAGATCCCCGTGCTGCAGGGCCTGGCGCTGGCCGGGCTGTCACTCGGTGGCGTCGGCGCCCTGCTGCTCACCCTGCCCGCGGTCAGCGTGCCCGGGATCGCGATGGTCGGCCGGGCCCTCGGCTGGCGGACCACCGCCCTCACTGCCGCCGTCGTCGCCGGGGGCGGGCTCGTGGGCGGCGCCGTGCTGACCGTGCTCACCGGCTGAGGACCCGCCGGTCAGGCCCGGGCCTCGTGCAGGCGCAGCCGCGCCAGCACGTCGCCGGACAGCAGCCGGGTGTCGACGTCGGTGTAGAACCGCCGCGTCCCGCCCGCCGTCCCGGTCCAGGTGCTCGACTCGTCGTCGAGCGCGGTGACCAGCACCGGCGGGCTGTCGCCGAGATGCCAGACGCCGCCGAGCGGGCTCCAGTCGGGCAGCGGGAGCTCGCGGAAGCGGGTCCACAGCCACCGGCCGACCCGGCCGCTGTCTCCGAGGTCGTGCTCGAGCTCGGCGGCGGCGGGGTCGGTGTCCCGGTCGTCCTCGGCGGCCCCGGCAGGTCGTCGTCCCGCCGCGCCTGCGCCACGATCGCCGCCGACGCCACGATCGCCGCCGACGCCACGATCGCCGCCGACGCCACGATCGCCGCCGACGCCACGATCGCCGCCGACGCCGCCGAGGCCGGCACGCCGTCGAAGGGGCCCTCCGCGCCGGTGTGCACCGGCGGCCGGGGGGGCCACCGACCAGGTCGACCAGCTCCCGGGCCAGCGCCGAGCCCCGCTCCGCCGTCGACCCCAGCGGGCCGAACCGCGGGTCGAGGAAGGAGCTGGTGACGGCGACCACCCGGTTGGTCGGGGACAGCACGTGGTGGGCCAGGGCGACGAGGCCGTCGGGGTCCCCGGCCCAGTCGTCGTCGTCGACGACGACCCGGCGCTGCTCGGCGAGGCGCAGCCGTCCTCCGTGCTCCACCCGGGGCTCCTCCGGTCCGCCGCGGCGGGTCCCGCAGGCCGCTCCACCCTGCCCCGCGGGCCCGCGGGACCCCAGGCCCGTGCCGTCGAGCGGGACGCCGCCGTGCCGGGACGTCCCGCCGGCGTCAGGTCCGGGCCGGCGCCTCGGACGGCGACGCCGCCGGCGCGGGCGGCGCCTCCGGCTCGTCGAGGCGGTGCGCCAGCCGGCCGGGCCACCACATCCACCGGCCGACGTCGAGGGTCAGCGCGGTCACCAGCACCGACCGAACGACGATCGTGTCGAGCAGCACCCCCAGCGCCACCGCGATGCCCAGCTGGGTCAGGAAGGTCAGCGGCAGGGTGCCGAGCACCGCGAACGTCGCCGCGAGCACCAGGCCCGCCGAGGTGATCACGCCGCCGGTGGCGGCCAGGCCGACGAGCGCGGCCCGCCGGGTGCCGTGGTCGGCGGACTCCTCCCTCACCCGGGTCATCAGGAAGATGTTGTAGTCGATCCCGAGGGCGACGAGGAACACGAAGACGAACAGCGGGAACGAGCTGTCGGTCGCAGTCACCCCGAGCACCCAGTCGAAGGCCAGGGCGCTCAGGCCGAGCGCGGCGCCGAAGGACAGCACCACCGTCGCGATGAGGATCAACGGCGCGACCAGCGCCCGCAGCAGCAGGCCCAGGACGACGAGCACCACCAGCATGATCAGCGGGATCACGACGCGGTTGTCCCGCTGCGAGGCGGTCTGGACGTCGAGGTTGAGCGCCGTCGTCCCGCCGACCAGCGCCTGCCCGTCGCCGACGTCGTCGAGCGAGGTGCGCAGCTGCTCGACGGTGGCGGCGGCCGCCGCGCTGTCGAACGGGTCGGCCAGCGAGGCCTCGAGCAGCGCGCCGTCCCCCACGACCTGCGGTGGAGCGACGGCGGCGATGCCGTCGTCCGCGGCCACGGCGGCGGCGACCGCCTCGGCGTCGCCCGCCGTCGTCACCACGACCACCGGGTTCCCGGCGACGGCGGGGAAGTGCTCCGCGGCGACCTCCTCGCCGGCGATCGACTCCGGCGTCCCGCGGAAGCCCTCGGCCTGGGTCAGGCCGCTCGGGTCCAGCCGGAGGACGCCGAGGCAGGCGATCAGCAGCAGCGCGCTGGTGACCATCCAGGTGGCCCGGGGGCGCGGCCGGATCCAGGCCCCGACGCGCGCCCACCACCCGGTGGCGCTCGGCTCGGCGCTGCCGAAGGCCGGCCGGACCGGCCAGAAGACCCACCGGCCGCAGATCACCAGCAGCGCCGGCAGCAGCGTCATCAGCACGACCAGGGTGACGGCGACGCCGATCGCGGCCACCGGCCCGAGGCCCGCGGTCGAGTTCATCTCCGCGGCGACCAGGCACAGCATGCCGAGGACCACCGTGCCGGCGCTGGCCACCACCGCCGGGCCGGCCCGGTGCACCGCCTCGGTCATCGCCTCGTGCCGGTCGGTGTGCAGCCGCAGCTCCTCCCGGTACCGGGCCACCAGCAGGAGGGCGTAGTCGGTCCCCGCGCCGACGACCAGGACGGTGAGGATGCTCGCGCTCTGGGCGTTGACGGTGAGGTCCGCGTACCGGGCCAGCAAGTAGACGACCGCCTGGGCGCAGACCAGCGCGATGACAGCCGAGAAGATCGGCAGGACCCACAGGACCGGGCTGCGGTAGGTCAGCAGCAGGATGACGATGACGACGCCGAGCGCGGCGAACAGCAGCGTGCCGTCGATCCCCGCGAAGGCCTCCGAGGAGTCGGCCGCGTTGCCCGCGGGCCCGGTCACCCACGTCCCGAGCCCGTCGGGCGCCTGCGACGCCTCGGCGCGGATGTCGTCGACGATCGGGGCGATGGCCTCCCACCCGTCCGGCCCGACGTCCAGGGGGACGACGAGCTGCACGGCCTGCCCGTCCTCGGCCGGGATCGGACCCACCACGCTGCCGGACAGCGCGTCGAGCTCCCCGAAGGCGCCCACGTCCTCCTGGACGGCGGCGAGGTCCTCCTCGGTCAGGCCGGACGTCCGTTCGTAGACGACCACGGCGGGGATGAGGTCGGGGTTCGCGCCGAGCCCGCGCTGCAGCTCCAGCACGCGGGTGGACTCCGCGTCCTGGGGCAGCCAGGCGGCGATGTCGTTCTCCTGCTCGCCGGTGAGCCCGCCGGCCAGGGGAGCGGCCGCAGCTGCCAGTGCCAGCCAGACGACGAGGACGACCCACTTCAGCCGTGGGGAACTGACACGGGACGCGTACGACCTGCCCATGACCGGGCCCTCCGGGACACCGGGCCGGCGGACCCGGACGGGGACTGTCGGGCCGGACGCTAGCGACGGGCCCGGCGGCCCGTCACCGACGTTGGTCCCCGGTGATCGCCCCGGGCGGCCCTACCGGGCGTGGGCCCCGCCCTCGTGACCGGCCCCTCGCCCGCCGTGACCGGCGCCGGTCCCCGCACGGGGCGCACGGGACGCGCTGCGGGGCAGAGAGTGGGGGAGGACAGTCCCTCCTGTGACGGAACCGGAGCAGATCCCCGACGTCGAGCAGCGGCTGGCGAGCGAGACCGATCCGGAGCGGCACCGCGCGCCGTCCGAGGGCGTGCCGCAGGACCTGTCCGACGACGACGCGGAGGACGCCCCGCCCTCCTGACCGATCCCGGTGAGGGGTGTGGCCCAGACCTCGGGGGACCCCCGTGCAGAGCTTCTTCGGGGGCGTGTATGGTTCTTCCTGCACCGAGCGAGAACGGACCGGGCCGGAAGGCGCGGGAAACCGCCGGGCCGGCCTGGGGGCCGGACTGTTGCGGAGCCGGTGCTAGAGTGGGGTCACCGCCTCGAACGAGGGCCTGCGAGGGCCGGAGTACGAGCGCGTCCGCTCCTTGAGAACTCAACAGCGTGCCGAAAGTCAGTGCCAAGT
>NZ_JBJGZJ010000049.1:0-9319 GCF_054050435.1 Geodermatophilus sp. SYSU D01036
CCCCCCCCCCCCCCCCCCCCCCCCCCCCCCCCCCCCCCCCCCCCCCCCCCCCCCCCCCCCCCCCCGCCCCCCCCCCCCCCCCCCCCCCCCCCCCCCCCCCCCGCGGCGGTGAGCCAGGACGCCTCAGGCGGGGACCAGGCGCCGGCACTCCGGGCAGACGTCGTCCGAGCCCAGCCCGCGCCGGCCGTGCCACGCCCCCTGGACGACGGCGACCGGCGTCCCGCACGCGGCCACCCACGGCGGCGGCCCGTCGGCGGCCTCCCGCGGCACCGCGTGCGCCCGGCTGCTCTCCTGGTCCCGCCCGGCCGCGTGCCCGCCCGTCGCGCTCGTCACCGCCCCAGTCTCCCGGCCCGGCCCCACCGCGCGGTGCCCGACCTCGCGCTGCGCGGGGAAGGACGGGCACCGCGGGACGCGGCCGGCGCCGCCGGTCGCCGCGGGCACGCCGGAGGGCGGCGCGCGCCGTCACCCTCCGGAACCGCGTGCTGCGGTCCATGCTGTCGCCCGTGACCGCCCCGTCGATGCCGCTGCCGTGGTTCCCCGCGGCCGAGGCGCCCGGCGGGCGCCGGGTCCCGCCGCCGGACGGGGCCGGGCCGGACCGGCTGGTCCTCGACCCCGCCGCGGTCTCCCTCGCCGGCCCGCGCGGCGCCGACCAGGACGCCGGGTCCGCCGGTCCCGCGCTGCTCGTGGTCGCCGACGGCGTGGGCGGCGGGCGGGGCGGGGCCACCGCGGCCCGCCTGGCCGTGGAGGAGGTCGTCGCGCGCGCGGCCGCCGCCCGCGCCGACGGCACCGAGGCCGCGCCCGACGCCGGGCTCGCCGACGCGCTCGCCGCCGCCGACGCCGCCGTGCGCGCGGCCGCCGCGGCCGACCCCGCGCTGGCCGGCATGGCCACCACCTGCACGGCGGCCGTGCTCACCCGCGACGGCCGGGTCGTCGTCGCGCACGTCGGCGACAGCCGCGCCCACCTGCTGCGCGCCGGCGTCCTCACCCGCCTCACCACCGACCACTCGCTGGTGCAGGCGCTGGTCGACTCCGGCGACCTGACCCCCGAGGAGGCCGCCGCCTCGCCGATGCGCTCGGTGCTGCTGCGCGCCCTGGGCGGCTCGGCCGACCCCGGCCGGGCCGACCTGGTCGCCGTCCGCGCCGAGCCCGGCGACCGGCTGCTGCTGTGCTCCGACGGGCTGTCCGGCGTCGTCCCGGCCGCCACCCTGCGGCGCGTCCTCGCCGCCGAGCGGCGCCCCGCGGCCGCCGCCGCCCGGCTGGTCATGGCCGCGCTGGCGGCGGGCACCCGCGACGACGTGACCGCCGCCGTCGGCGACGTCACCCCCGCCGGGTGGGCCGCGAGCACGGTCCAGGTCACCGTCGGCTCGGCCGCCGGGACCGCCGCCGACTGAGTCCCGGCAGGGACTTGCCCGGCCCGCGCGTCCGGGGGCAGGGTGTGGTGCACACCACATCCCGCGAGCCCGGGAGGTCCCCGTGCGCATCCCCGTCCAGGACAGCGACCGGCCCGGCGGCCGCCGTGGGTAAGGACGTCGTCCCGGCGCCGGAGCCGCGGGAGGCGGCCCGGGTGCGCAACGTGGCCCTCGTCGGCCACGCCGGCGCCGGCAAGACGACCCTCGCCGAGGCGCTGCTCGTGGCCACCGGCGCGCTCGTGCGCGCCGGCCGGGTCGAGGACGGCACCACCTGCCTGGACAGCGACGACGTCGAGGTCCGCCAGCAGCGCTCGGTGACCCTCGGCGTGGCCACCGTCGAGCACGACGGCACCCGGATCACCCTGCTCGACACCCCCGGCAGCCCCGACTTCGTCGGCGAGTTGCGGGCCGGGCTGCGCGCCGCCGACGCCGCGCTGTTCGTCGTCTCCGCCGTCGGCGGCGTCGACGCGACCACCGTGCAGCTGTGGGAGGAGTGCGCCGCGGTCGGCATGCCGCGCGCCGTCGTCGTCACCCAGCTCGACCGCGCCCGGGCCGACGTCGAGGAGACCGTGCGGCTGTGCCAGACGGCGCTCGGGGAGGGGGTGTACCCGGTCCACCTCGTCGACCGGGCGCCCGACGGGACCGTGCGCGGCGTGGTCAACCTGCTCGAGCCCGGCGCGCAGGCCCCCGACGCCGAGCGGCTCCGCGGCGAGCTGATCGAGGGGATCATCGGCGAGAGCGAGGACGAGGCGCTCATGGAGCGCTACCTCGCCGGCGACGAGCTGGTCCAGGGCGACCTGATGGCCGACCTGGGCACCGCGGTCGCCCGCGGCCACTTCCACCCGGTGCTGTGCGCCGCCCCGCTGCTGGGCATCGGCCTCGACGCGCTGCTCTACCTGATCGTGCACGGCTTCCCCAGCCCCGCCGAGCACGGCTGCCCGCCGGTCACCCGCCCCGACGGCTCCAAGGCCCCCGCGCTGACCTGCGACCCCGACGGCCCGCTGGTCGCCGAGGTGGTCAAGACGACGACCGACCCCTACCTGGGCCGGGTCTCCCTGCTGCGCGTCTTCTCCGGCACCCTCACCCCCGACACCCCGGTGCACGTCTCCGGGCACGGCGGCGCCGACCGCGGCCACCCCGACCACGACGCCGACGAGCGCATCGGCGCGGTGTCCTCCCCGCTCGGCTCGGCGCTGCGCCCGGTCGCCGCCTGCCCGGCCGGCGACGTGTGCGCCGTCGCCCGGCTGAGCACTGCCGAGACCGGTGACACCCTGTCCGCGCCCGGCGACCCGCGGCTGGTGCCGCCCTGGGACCTGCCGGTGCCGCAGCACCCGGTCGCGGTCGAGGCCGCCTCCCGCGGCGACGAGGACCGGCTCGGCCCCGCGCTGGCCCGGCTGGCCGCCGAGGACCCGACGGTGCGCGTCGAGCGCTCCCGCGACACCGGGCAGTTGCTGCTGTGGTGCGTGGGGGAGGCCCACGGCGAGGTGCTGCTCGAGCGGCTGCGCACCCGGCACGGCGTGGCGGTGACCACCGTCCCGGTGCGGGTGCCGATGGTCGAGACCCTCGCCGCGCCGGCGAAGGCCACCGGGCGGCTGGTCAAGCAGTCCGGCGGCCACGGGCAGTACGCCGTCGTCGTGGTCGAGGCCGAGCCCGGGCCGCCGGGGTCGGGCATCACCTTCGAGCAGCGGGTGGTCGGCGGGGCGGTGCCCAGCCAGTACCACGGCAGCGTCGAGAAGGGCATCCGCGCGCAGGCGGCCAAGGGCGTGCACGAGGACCGGCCGCTGGTCGACGTCGCGTTCGTCCTCGTGGACGGCAAGGCGCACTCGGTCGACTCCTCCGACGCCGCCTTCCAGTCCGCCGGGGCGCTGGCGGTCCGCGAGCTCGCGGCCGCCGCGGGCACCAAGGTCCTCGAGCCGTGGTGCGAGGTCGAGGTGGTCGTGCCCGGGGAGCACGTGGGCGCGGTGATGAGCGACCTGTCCTCCCGCCGCGCCCGGGTGACCGGCAGCGACGCCGACCCCGACCGGGACCGCACCACCGTCCGCGCCGAGGTGCCCGAGATGGAGCTGCTCGGCTACGCCGGGGCGCTGCGCTCGGTCAGCCACGGCACCGGCTCCTTCAGCCGGCGCCCGCTCGGCCACGAGCCGGCCCCCGCCTCGCTGCTCGTCCCGGCGTAGCGCCCGGCCCCCGCTGCAGGTCCCTGCTGCAGGTCCCCGCCACGAGCCTGCGCGTGGCGGGGAACGGCGGGGTCCGTCGACTAGCCTCGGGCACGGTGTGCAGCGGGGTGGAGGAGCAGTGACGACGTCGCAGGGGCCGTCGGCCGTCCCGGCGTCCCCGGGACCGGGGTCGATGGCGGGCGCGGTGGTGGGGCCGGACGCGGGTGTGGGCCGGGTGACCGACCGCAACGAGCTGCCCGACCGGGTGTGGACCGTCCCCAACGCCCTGTCGGTGCTGCGGCTGCTCGGCGTGCCGCTGTTCCTCTGGCTGCTGCTGGGCCCGCAGGAGGACGGCTGGGCCGTGGTCGTGCTCATGGTCTCCGGCGTCACCGACTGGGCCGACGGCAAGCTCGCCCGGGTGCTCGGGCAGTCCAGCCGCCTCGGCGCGCTGCTGGACCCGGCCGCCGACCGGCTCTACATCATCGCCACGCTGATCGCCTTCGTGCTCCGCGACGTCGTCCCGCTCTGGGTGGTCGCGGTGCTCGTCGGCCGCGAGGTGGTGCTCGGCCTGATGCTGCTGGTCCTGCGCCACCACCGCTACGAGCCGCTGCAGGTGCACTACCTGGGCAAGGCGGCCACGTTCAACCTGCTCTACGCCTTCCCGCTGCTGCTGCTGGCCGACGACGCCACCGGCGCCTGGCTGGCGTGGGTCCAGCCGTTCGCCTACGCGTTCACCATCTGGGGCGGCGTGCTCTACGTGCTGGCCGGCGTGCTCTACGTCGTCCAGGTGGCCGGCATCGTGCGCACCGAGCGGGCGCTGGCCCGGGGAACGGCCCGGTCCGGGGCGGGCGCGCCGGCCCGCCCGGCGCCGTGACCGCGACCCGACCGACTCCCCGGCCGGCCCCGCCGGCCCGCGGCGGGATGCGCTCCATGGGCGCCTCGCTGCTGGACCAGGTGCTCGCCGAGACCCTGGACCCCGCCTACGCCCGTGCCGCCGAGGCCCGCGCCGGGGACGCCCCGCCGCCGCGCCGCCGGCTCGGCGCGCCGGCGGTGGCGCTGACCATGGCGCTGGCCGGGCTGCTGTTCTCGGTCACCTACCACCAGGCCGCCGCCGGACAGGCCGGCCAGGACGAGGTCCGCGCCCGGCTGGTGGAGGAGATCGGCGTCCAGTCCGCCAGCACCGACGACCTCGCCGCCGAGCTGGAGGACCTGCGCGGCCGGGTCGCCGACGC
Source organism: Geodermatophilus sp. SYSU D01036 (assembly GCF_054050435.1). Taxonomy (NCBI): domain Bacteria; kingdom Bacillati; phylum Actinomycetota; class Actinomycetes; order Geodermatophilales; family Geodermatophilaceae; genus Geodermatophilus; species Geodermatophilus sp. SYSU D01036. The sequence continues at coordinate 4,795 of NZ_JBJGZJ010000049.1, forward strand.
CCGCGACGACGCGCTGGCCGCCAGCACCGTCGGCCAGCGGGCCATCGACGCCCTCGACGCCGCCGAGCTCGCCGCCGGCCTCGACCCGGTCACCGGCCCCGGCCTGCTGGTCACCCTGGCCGACGCCGAGCCCGACGCCGACGCCGACCCGGTCGGCGGGACCGGCGACGACGGCAGCGGCGACGTCCGCGACGGCGACCTGCAGCTGGTGGTCAACGCGCTGTGGTCCGCCGGCGCCGAGGCGGTGTCGATCAACGGCCAGCGGCTGGGCCCGACCACCGCGATCCGCTTCGCCGGGGAGGCGGTCCTCGTGGACTTCCGCCCGGTCACCAACCCCTACCGCGTCAGCGCCATCGGGGACCCGGACGAGCTCCGGGCCCGGTTCCTGGCCAGTGCCGAGGTCAACGCCCTGGCGGTCATCTCGGAGACCTACGGCCTGCGTTTCGAGTTCGCCCAGGAGGACGAGCTGTCCGTTCCCGCCGGGGGAGTCCCCGAGCTGCGTTCCGCCGTGCCCTTCGCCGGCACCCCGGCCGACGCCGCCACCGGCGGCACGGGGGACTGAGCGGTGATCCCCGTCATCGGCCTGGCCGTCGGCATCGCGCTCGGCCTCGTCCTCGACCCCACCGTCCCGCTGTGGCTGCAGCCCTACCTGCCGATCGCGGTGGTCGCCGCGCTCGACGCGGTGTTCGGCGGCGCCCGCGCCCGCCTCGACGGGATCTTCGACGCGAAGGTGTTCGTCATCTCGTTCGTGTCGAACGTCGTCGTCGCCGGGCTGATCGTCTTCCTCGGCGACCAGCTCGGCGTCGGCGCGCAGCTGTCCACGGCGGTCGTCGTCGTCCTCGGCATCCGCATCTTCGGCAACGCCGCGGCCATCCGCCGGCACCTGTTCCGGGCATGAGCGGCACCCCGCGGCCTGCCGGGGACGACCCGCTGCCGCCCGACCCGCTGCCGCACGACCCGGACGACGCCGGGCCGGAGGTCACCGACGCCGGCCCCGCCGAGGCCCGGGCCGCCGGGACCACCCCGGCCGACGACGCCCCTGAGCCCGCCACGGAGCCCGCCGCGGACCCGCCCGCCGGGGAGGGGTCCCCCGGCCCCGCGCAGGCGCCGGCCGCCCCGCGGCGCCGCCGCCAGCGGGTGGTCGCCGGCCTGCTGATCGGGGTCCTCACCCTGCTGCTCGGCTTCGCGATCGCGGTGCAGGTGCGCAGCACCGGCACCGGCCAGGCGCTCGAGGGCGCCCGCGAGGAGGAGCTCGTCGCGATCCTCGACGACCTCGACCTCGAGGAGGAGCGGCTGCGCGCCCAGATCGCCGACCAGCGCAGCGCGCTGCGCGAGCTGTCCGACACCGACAGCCGCTCGGCCGCCGCCCTGGAGGACGCCAACGAGCGCGCCGACGCCCTGGCCGTCCTCAACGGCACCGTCGCCGCCGAGGGGCCGGGCCTGGTCATGACCATCCGCGACCCCGAGGCGCAGGTGCGGGTGGCCGACCTCCTCGACGCCATCCAGGAGCTGCGCGGCGCCGGCGCGGAGACCATGCAGATCGACGGCGTGCGGATCGGCGTCTCCACCGCCGTCACCGGCGTGCCGGGCGCCCTGCAGGTCGACGGGCGGGCGGTGAGCGCCCCCTACGAGGTCGTCGTCATCGGCTCCCCGCAGGACCTGCAGACGGCGATGAGCATCCCCGGCGGCGTCGTCGACCGGGTCGGCCGGCAGGGCGGCAGCGTCGAGATCGAGCAGCGCGACCGTGTCGTGGTGGACGCGTTGCGGCCGCTCGACGAGCCTCAATACGCTCAGCCCGACACCGGCGACTGAGCACGGTCCCGCGGGCCCCGGCCCGATCCCCCCGACTCCCTGGAGACGACACCGCATGAGCACGCCCGACGACCGCCGCTACACCGACCAGCACGAGTGGGCGCTCGTGCAGGGCAGCGGGGAGGCGGGCACGGTCGTCCGGGTCGGCATCACCGACCACGCGCAGGACGCGCTCGGCGACATCGTGTTCGTGCAGCTGCCCGAGGTGGGGGAGGAGGTCGGCCCCGGCAACCCGATCGGCGAGGTCGAGTCGACCAAGTCGGTGTCCGACGTCTACTCGCCGGTGGCCGGGACCGTCTCGGCGGTCAACGAGGCCCTCGGCGACGCCCCGGAGACCATCAACGCCGACCCCTACGGGACCGGCTGGCTGGTCGAGATCACCGTGGCCGGCGACGGCGGCGACCCCACCGCCGGCCTGCTCGACGCGGCCGCTTACCAGGCGCTGGTCGACGCGTCCTGACCACCCCCCGGGCCGCTCGGGCGGCCGGGCACGATCACTATGCTGCCCCTGGGAACGGGCTCTCGACGGCCCCGTGGGACAGCTGTGACACCGCCCCGGCGTCCGGTTGACCCCCGGGACCACCGCTGGTTCCATGACCAACGGCCCGCCGTGCCCCGCACGGCGGCCGACCCGCGACGACACCGTCCGGTGCCGTCGTCCGCCGGCCGCCCGCGGCAGGACCCCACGCCCGCGGCGGTGCCCCCTGCACCGGAGGAGACAGACGTGCACTGCACTCGTTGTGGCCACGACAACCCCGAGGGCAGTCGCTTCTGCGCGCAGTGCGGCGCCGCCCTCTCCCAGGAGCGCGTCGGGGAGTCGACGAGCGTCATCCCCAAGGTCGGCGGCGAGGACACCGGCGACGTCCCGGAGGCCGCCGAGCCCTCGGCCGACACGCACGCCGGGGCGGTCGAGTCCCTGCCCGCCGGGTCCGCCCTGCTCGTGGTCAAGCGCGGCCCGAACGCCGGCAGCCGGTTCCTGCTCGACCAGGACGTCACCACCGCCGGCCGGCACCCCGACAGCGACATCTTCCTCGACGACGTGACCGTCAGCCGCCGGCACGTGGAGTTCCACCGCGAGGGCGGTGGGTTCTCGGTGCACGACGTCGGCAGCCTCAACGGCACCTACGTCAACCGCGAGCCGGTCGACGTCGCGACCCTGTCCGGCGGTGACGAGGTGCAGATCGGCAAGTTCCGCCTCGTCTACCTGACCGGCCCGCGCACCGGCGAGCCCGCCGCCCGCTGACAGCGGGGCGCTGATCCTTTGCGTTCTGCGCCCGCCGGCGCGTCCGGGGAGGGCGCGCCCGACGCCCGCACCCCCCGTCTGACCATCGGGGCGGTGCTGGGCGCCCTGCGCGACGACTTCCCCGACGTGACCATCAGCAAGATCCGGTTCCTCGAGGCCGAGGGCCTGGTCTCCCCGGAGCGGACGCCGTCGGGGTACCGGAAGTTCTCCCGGGCCGACGTCGACCGGCTGCGCTACGTGCTCACCGCCCAGCGGGACCACTACCTCCCGCTGCGGGTCATCAAGGAGCACCTGGACGCGCTCGACCGCGGGGAGCCGGTGCCGGACCCGGCCGCCCCGGCCGTGCCGGAGGAGCTCCGGCCGGACGGGGACCTGCCTGCGGCATCCGGGCCGATGCCGGCCGCCGCGTTCGCCGCGGCGGCCGGGCTGACGCCGGCCCAGCTGGGCGACTACGTCCAGTTCGGGCTGCTCGTCCCCGACGCCGACGGGCGGCACCCGGCCGGCGACCTACCGGTCGCGCGGGCGGCCGCGGGGCTGGCCCGGCACGGCATCGAGCCGCGCCACCTGCGGGTGTTCCGCACCGGCGCGGAGCGGGAGGCAGCACTGGTCGAGCAGCTGCTCGCGCCGGTGCTGCGCTCCCGCTCGGAGGACGCGCGGGCCCGCGCCACCGAGCAGCTGACCGAGCTCGCGGCGCTGTCGGCGCAGTTGCACCGGGCGCTGTTGGAGGCGCGACTGCGCGACCTGTTGCGCCCGTGAGTCCGGCGTACGGTGGACCCAGCCGCCGGACCGGCCGTCCGTCACCGCGCACCGGCGCCTCCCCGTACCGCCGCAGCTGAGGAGCAACACCGTGCAGGAACTCAGAGTCGTCGGGGTCCGGGTCGAGCTGCCCGGCAACCAGCCGATCCTGCTGCTGAAGGAGACGCAGGGGGAGCGGTACCTGCCGATCTGGATCGGCGCGGTCGAGGCCGCCGCCATCGCGTTCGAGCAGCAGGGCGTGCGGCCGGCGCGGCCGATGACCCACGACCTGCTCCGCGAGGTCGTGCGCACCCTCGGCGCCACCCTCGAGGCGGTCAACATCACCGAGATGCGCGACGGCATCTACATCGCCGAGCTGGACTTCGGCGACGACCGGGTGGTCAGCGCCCGCCCGTCGGACGCCGTGGCCCTGGCCGTGCGCACCGGCGCGCCCATCTACGGCGCCGAGGAGCTGCTCGACGAGGTCGGGATCGAGATCCCCGACGAGCAGGAGGACGAGGTCGAGAAGTTCCGCGAGTTCCTCGACCAGATCTCGCCCGAGGACTTCGGCGCCGGTTCCGGCTCCGGCGGCGCCTGAGACCCGATCCCGGGGCGGGGGGGGGGGGGGGGGGGGGGGGGGGGGGGGGGGGGGGGGGGGGGGGGGGGGGGGGGGGGGGGGGGGGGGGCGCGGGGTGGCGGGCCGGCCGACTCCGGGAACCCGTCCGTAGACACGGG
>NZ_JBJGZJ010000050.1:0-9158 GCF_054050435.1 Geodermatophilus sp. SYSU D01036
CCCCCCCCCCCCCCCCCCCCCCCCCCCCCCCCCCCCCCCCCCCCCCCCCCCCCCCCCCCCCCCCCCCCCCCCCCCCCCCCCCCCCCCCCCCCCCCCGGGGAGGGGACGTACGACCGGGGGATGACGCCGGGGTCCGCCCGCGGGGGCAGGGACGGCGGACGCGGGATCACCGCTGACGACGACGCGGGACGACGGCCGCCGCAGCGAGGGTCTCCGTGTCCCCAGAAGCGATCCGCGGAGGTCCCCCGTGTCCGTCCCCGTCATGACCGTCCCCGGCGAGCCGCCGGCGTCGGTGCCGTCCGCCGCCGTCCGCGCCACCGGCCTGACCAAGGTGTACGGCTCCGGCGAGGCTCGGGTCGTCGCGTTGGACGGCGTCGACGTCACGTTCGCCCGCGGCGGGTTCACCGCGATCATGGGCCCGTCCGGGTCGGGCAAGTCGACGCTCATGCACTGCCTGGCCGGCCTGGACACCGCCACCTCCGGGCAGGTGTTCCTCGGCGACACCGAGCTCACCCGCCTGCGCGACGACGAGCTGACCCGGCTGCGCCGCGACCGGATCGGCTTCGTCTTCCAGGCCTTCAACCTGCTGCCGGTGCTCGACGCGCGGGAGAACGTCGTGCTGCCGATGCAGCTGGCCGGCCGCCGTCCCGACCCGGCCTGGTTCGACGCCGTGATCGCCCGGCTCGGCCTGCGCGAGCGGCTGCGGCACCGCCCCTCGGAGCTGTCGGGCGGTCAGCAGCAGCGGGTGGCCATCGCCCGGGCGCTGCTCCCCCGCCCCGACGTCGTGTTCGCCGACGAGCCCACCGGCAACCTCGACTCCCGCGCCGGCGCCGAGGTGCTCGACCTGCTGCGCAGCAGCGTCCGCGAGACCGGCCAGACCGTCGTCATGGTCACCCACGACCCGACCGCGGCCTCCTACGCCGACCGCGTCGTGCTGCTCGCCGACGGCCGCCCCGCCGGGGAGATCGAGCGGCCCACCGCCGCGTCCGTGCTCGAGGCGCTCCGCGGGCTCGGGGGCTGACCGGTGCTGTCCACCACCCTGGCGGGCCTGCGCGCGCACCTGCCGCGGCTGGTCGCCTCCTGCCTGGCCGTGGTCCTCGCGGTGGCCTTCGTGGTCGCCACCCTCGTGCTCAACGAGACCACCCGCAGCACCGTGCTCACCGCCGCCGGTGCCCGCTACCTGGGGGCCGGCGCCGTGGTCACCTCCGACGACGGCGGCTCGCTGCTGGACGACGTCCCCGCGCTCACCGCCCTGGACGGCGTCCGGGCCGTCGCGCCGGAGTGGGAGACCTCGGTGCAGGCGGTCGCGCCGGGCCGCACCGGCGCGCAGTACCTGCTGGTCGGCGCGGTCGCCGACGACCCCGCGCTGCGCTGGCAGCGGCTGGCCGACGGCGCGCTGCCCGACCGGCCCGGCGAGGTCGCCGTCAGCGGGCGCGTCGGTGCGGACGTCGGCGACGTGCTCCAGGTGGCCGGCACCGCCCCGGACGGCACGCAGACCTCCACCCCCGTGACCGTCACCGGGGTGGTCGACCTCGGCGGCGACCCCGAGGCCGGCCTCTACGGCCGCGCGTGGGCCACCCCGGACCAGGCGCAGGAGTGGGGCGCGGCCGACCCGGTCGAGCTGCGGATCGCCGGCGCACCGGGCACCGACGCCGACGCCCTCGTCGCCGCGGTGCGCGACGCCCTCGCCGGGCAGGCGCTGACCGTGCGCACGGGCACGGAGCAGGCCGAGCACCGCGCGGCGTCGATGCTCGGCAACGCCACCGCGCTGGCCGCCGTGCTGCTGGTGTTCGGCACCGTCGCGGTCGTCGTCGCGGGGCTGGTCATCGCCAACACGTTCGCCGTGCTCCTCGCCCAGCGCACCCGCGAGCTGGCGCTGCTGCGCTGCGTCGGCGCCACCGCGCGGCAGGTGCGCCGGGGCGTGCTGGTCGAGGCCGCGGTCACCGGGCTGGCCGCCTCGGCGGTCGGGGTCGGAGCCGGCGTGGGGCTGGCCGCCGCGGTCTCCGCGCTCGCCGGCGGCGTGGACTCCCCCGTGCCACTGTCCGGGCTGGCCGTGCCGCTCACCGCGGTCGTCGCGGGGCTGGCCGTGGGCACGCTGACCACCCTGCTGGCCGCGCTCGCCCCGGCCCGCGCGGCGACCCGGGTGGCGCCGCTGGCCGCGCTGCGCCCGCTCGACCCCGCACCCCTGCGCTCCCGCCCGGGCGTCCTGCGCCTGGTGCTCGGCCTGCTCCTGCTCGTGCCCGGGGCGGGGCTGCTCGCGCTGGGCGTGGCGGTGTCCACGGTGTTCGTCGCGCTGCCCGGCGGCGTGGCGAGCTTCCTGGGCGTGGTGCTGCTCGCCCAGCGCGGGGTGCCGCCGGTGGTCCGCGCGACGGGCCGCCTGGTGTCCCGCGTGGGCGGGGTGCCGGCCCGGCTGGCGGCCGGGAACGCCACGCGCAACCCCCGCCGCACGGCCGCGACGGCGACCGCGCTGCTCATCGGCGTCACCCTGACCACCGCGATGGTGGTGGGCACCGCGTCCACCCGGGCGACGGCGACCGCCGGGCTGGCCGCCGCCTACCCCGCCGACGTCGTCGTCGAGGGGCCGGCCGGGGAGCTGCCGGCGTCCCTGCTGGACCGGCTCGGGGAGCTGGACGGCGTCGCGACCGGCACCGCGCTCACCACCGCCGAGCCCGCCGGCCCCGACGGGCAGCCGTGGCGGTCCTACGGCGTGGACGCCGCGACCGCCGTCCCGGCGCTGCGGTCGACGGCCGACCTGCGGCTGCCCCGGCCGGGCGAGGCGCTCGTCCCGGAGTGGCTGGCCGACTCCTGGTCGGTCGGCACGGGCGACCTGGTGCGGCTGTCCCTCGACGGCCGCACGCTCACGCTGCGCGCGGAGGTCGTGGACGGGGACGCGCCGCTGCTGCTCGACGGCGCCGACCTCGCCGCCCTCGCCCCGGACGCCGCGGTCGGCCAGCTGTGGCTGCGGCTGGACGACGCCGACGCCGACGCGCAGGCCACCGTCGTCGACACCGTCACCGACACGGTCGGGACGGCGGTGCCCGAGGCGCAGGTGACCGGCGTCGTGAGCCTGCGCCAGCAGCTGGACCGGGTGCTCGACGTGCTGCTGCTGGTGGTCACCGGCCTGCTCGGCGTCGCGGTGGTCATCGCGCTGATCGGCGTGGGCAACACGCTGGCGCTGTCGGTGGTGGAGCGGCGGCAGGAGAACGGCCTGCTGCGCGCGATGGGGCTGACGCGTGGCCAGCTGCGCAGGCTGCTCGCCTGGGAGGCGGTGCTGGTCTCGGGGGTGGCCGCGGTGCTCGGCGTCGTCCTCGGCGGGGTCTACGGGGTGAGCGGCACCGCGTCGGTGCTGGGCATGGCCGGCGAGGTCGTGGTCGCGGTGCCGTGGCTGCAGGTCGGCGGGATCGTCGTCGTCGCGACGCTGGCCGGGTTGCTGGCCTCGGTGCTGCCCGCCCGCCGCGCGGCCCGCACCGCCCCCGTGGCCGCCATCGCCGCCGTCTAGTCCGCGATCACGGCGCCGTGACCGCCCGCGGGGGTGCGGAGGTGGTCACGGCGCCGTGATCGCGGGGCCTCGGGCTAGGGCCGGACGTCGTCGGGCGGGGCGGGCCAGGGCGGGACGCCGGCCACCGGGCCCTCCCCCAGCGGCGTGGCGAACGCCGGCGCGCGCTTGGCGAGGAAGGCGGCCACGCCCTCGGCGGCGTCGGGACCGCGGCCGAGCTCGGCCAGCGCCCGCGACTCGAGCCGGTGCGCGTCCCAGGGCGAGGGCGCCCCGAGCATCGACCACAGCATCTGCCGGGCCGCGGCGACCGCGACACCAGAGGTGTTGTCGGCGATCTCCCGGGCCAGGTCGAGCGCGGCGGGCAGCAGGTCGGCGTCGGGGACCACCCGGCTGACCAGCCCGCCGCGCAGCGCCTCGGCGGCGCCGAACACCCGGCCGGTGGCCACCCACTCCACCGCCTGGCTGATGCCGACCACCCGCGGCAGGAACCACGTCGACGCCGCCTCCGGCGTGATGCCGCGCCGGGCGAAGACGAAGCCGAAGCGGGCGGACTCCGCGGCGATCCGCACGTCCATCGGCAGCACCATCGTCGCGCCGATGCCGACCGCCGGGCCGTTGACCGCGGCGATCACCGGCTTGCGCAGCGCGGCGAACGGCAGCGACGCGACCCCACCCCAGTCCCGCGCGACGCCGTCGACGGTCCCCTGCACCGGCGGGCCCTCGCCGCGGTCGGCGAAGGTCCCCGAGCCCGCGCCCAGGTCGGCACCGGCGCAGAACGCCCGCCCCTCCCCGGTGACGACGACGACCCGCACCGCCTCGTCGGCGTCCGCGGCCGCCGCGGCCCGGCCCAGCTCGGCGGCCATCACCGGGGTGAAGGCGTTGAGCCGGTCGGGCCGGGACAGGGTGATCGTCGCGACGCGGTCGGCGACGTCGTACCGGAGCTGCTCGAACGTCATCCCAGGGCGCCGGCCTCGGCGAGCCGGGCGACGGTGTCGAGGTGCTCGGCGGCGTCCCCGAGCAGCAGCCGGTCCACCTTGGCGCGGCGCCAGTACAGGTGCGCGTCGTGCTCCCAGGTGAACCCGATGCCGCCGTGGACCTGGATCGCCGTCTCGGTGGCCCGCTCGGCGACCTCGGCGGCGTAGGCCTTGGCGGCGGCCGCGGCCAGCGGGAGCTCGGCCGGCGAGGAGTCGGCCGCCCACGCCGCCCACCACACCAGCGAGCGCAGCTGGTCCACGCCCACCCACGCGTCGACCAGCATGTGCTTGACCGCCTGGTAGGAGCCGATGACCCGGCCGAACGCCTCCCGCTGGCGGGCGTAGTCGACGGCCATCTGCACCGCGCGGTCGGCGGCGCCGAGGTCCTCGGCGGCCAGGACCACCGCGCCCACCTGCCGGGCCCGCGCCCACAGCTGCCCGGCGTCCTCGGCGAGCACCCGGCGGGAGGTCATCCGCACCGAGGCCAGCCCGCGGGTGGCGTCCATCGGCCGGCCCGGGGTCACCTCGCCCTCGCCGACGACGAGCGCGCCGTCCTCGAGGCCGAGGAACAGCGTGGCGTCGGCGGCGTCCAGCGAGGGCGCGGAGCCGGTGACCGGCCCGTCGAGGACGGCGAGCGCGGCCGACCCGTCGGCCAGCTGCGCGGCCAGGTCGGGCGCGGACCCCAGCAGCACCGCGGCGCGCGCGGCGGTGACCAGGGAGGGCCCGGCCAGCACGGCGCCGGCCTGCTCGGCGACGACGGCGAGGTCGAGCACGCTCCCGCCGGCGCCGCCCGCGGACTCCGGCACCGTGATGCCGAGGAAGCCGATGTCGGCCAGCGCCTTGCGCCCGGGACCCGGGACGCCGGCGCCCTCGAGCGCTGCGCGGGCGGCGGCCGGGGTGACCGAGCCGGTGAAGAACTCGCGCGCGCCGGCGGCGGCCGCGCGCTGGTCGTCGGACAGGTCGAAGTTCACCGGGCACCTCCGGAGAACGGCGCGGTCTTGTCGGTGCGGGGTTCCGGCGGCAGGCCGAGGACCCGCTCGCCGAGGATGTTGCGCAGCACCTGGTCGGTGCCGCCGGCGATCGCGATGCCCGGCACGTAGGCCTGCGCCCGCTGCCAGGTGTCGTCGCCGTCGGCGGTGCCGCCGTACACGGCGTCGTCGCCGAGCAGCCGGACGCCGGCGTCGGCGACCAGCCGGGCCGCGGCGGTGCCGCCGAGCTTGCCGGCGCTGGCCTCCGGGCCGGGCACGCCGCCCTGCGACAGCGTGGTGAACCGGCGGTAGCCGGTGTAGCGGGCGGCCAGCGAGGCGACCAGCGCCCGCCCGACCGCCTGCCGGGCCAGCGCCCGCCGCTCCGGGTCGAGCGCGGGCAGCCGGTCGCGGGCGTGCGCGGCCAGCGACTCCGGCGCCGGGCCGATGTCGCTGCCGGCGCCGCCGATCGCGACCCGCTCGTTCATCAGCGTGGTCAGCGCGACCCGCCAGCCCTCGCCGGGCTCGCCGAGCCGCTCGGCGTCGGGCATGCGGACGTCGTCGAAGAAGACCTCGTTGAAGTCCGCGCCGCCGCTCATCTGGCGCAGCGGCCGGACGGTCACGCCCGGCGCGTGCATGTCGACGACGAACATCGTCAGCCCGGCGTGCTTGGGCCGGGCGGGGTCGGTGCGGGTGAGCAGGATGCCGAAGTCGGCGACGTGCGCGAGCGTCGTCCAGACCTTCTGGCCGTTGACCACCCAGTCCTCGCCGTCGCGGACGGCCGAGGTGCGCAGCGCCGCGAGGTCCGAGCCGGAGCCGGGCTCGCTGAACAGCTGGCACCAGACGTCGTCGGCGCGCAGCAGCCGGGCCAGGTAGCGGGAGCGCTGGTCGTCGCTGCCGTGCGCGATCACCGTGGGCCCGCACATGCCGATGCCGATGTGGTTGATCAGCGTGGGGACGCGGGCGCGGGCCAGCTCCTGGACCACGATCGCCTGCTGCACCAGCGTGCCACCCTGGCCGCCGTACTCCCGCGGCCACGTGACGCCGACCAGCCCCGCCTCGGCCAGCACCCGCTGGGTGGCCCGCAGCTCCGCCTCGCGGGAGCGCGCGTCGACCGGCTCCCCCGGCGAGACGTGCAGCAGCTCGGACGCGTGCTCGTCGAGCACGGTGCGGACGTGCGCCCGGTAGGACGCCTCCTCGGGGGTGTCGTCGAAGTCCACCCGGTACCTCCTCGTCGTCGAGCAGTACGGGCCGCAGCGTGACAGCGGTCACCCTCGACGGTCAACGGTGACTGTTCAGCGGCGCGCCGGGGCTCTAGCCTGCGGCGCGTGAGCGCCGAACCCCTCCCGGACGACGGCCCGCGCAGCCGGTCGACCCGCACGGCCGACAGCCGGGCGCTGATCCTCGACGCCGCCGTCGCGTGCCTGGTCGAGTCCGGGTACGCCGGCGCCTCCACCCTGGCCGTGCAGGCCCGGGCCGGGGTGTCCCGCGGCCGGCTGCTGCACCACTTCCCCTCCCGGGCCGAGCTGCTGGTCGCCGCCGCCGGGCACCTGTCGAGCACGCTGCTGGCCGGGGTGGAGGAGCGCGCGGCGGCGGTCATGGCCGACGAGCCGGCCGGGCCCGAGCGGATCGACCGGGCGATCGACCTCATGTGGGCGACGTTCCAGGAGCCGCCGTTCTGGGCGGCGATGGAGCTGTGGGTGGCCGCCCGCACCGACCCGCAGCTGAGGGCGGCGCTGCGGGTCGAGGAGCGCCGGCTGCGGGCGGCGATCCGCCGGGTGGCCGACGGGATCTGGGGCCCGCGGATCGCCTCGGCGCCGCGCTACGCCGAGGTGTGCGAGCTGCTGTTCACCAGCATGCGCGGGGTGGCCTGCGTGTACGCCTTCGAGGAGCGGCCCGCCGCCACCGACCCGCACCTCACCCTCTGGAAGGGACTGGCCGCGCGGATGCTCACGCCGTCCTCCTGACGGTCAGGGTTGACCGCCCCCTGCCACCCCGCCAGCATGACGCAGGTCACACCCGGCGGCGGCGCAGGAGGAACCCGTGGACGACCCGACCCCCCGGCTGCAGGGGCGCGGCATGACGACCGCCGACCAGCTGGCCCGCTGGGCCCGGCGCACCCCCGACGCGGTGGCCGTGCGCTTCTCGGGCACCGGCCGCACCTACGCCGAGCTCGACGAGCGGGTCACCCGGCTGGCGCGGGCGCTGGCCGACCGGGGCGTGGCCGCGGGCGACCGAATGGCCGTCCTGGGGCTCAACGGGATCGAGGTCTGGGAGTCCTACCTCGCCGGCGTGCGGCTGGGCGCGATCGTCGTCCCGGTCAACTTCCGGCTGGTCGCCGACGAGGTGGCCTACGTGCTCACCGACAGCGGGGCGGCCGCCCTCGTGGTCGACACCGCGCTGGCCGGCGTGGCGGCCAAGGCGCGCGAGCAGGCGCCCGGCGTGCGCACCGTCCTGACCATCGGGCAGGACTACGAGGACGCGCTCGCGGCGGCGGCGGCCGAGCCGCTCGACGTCGAGGTCGACGAGGCGGCGCCCGCGTTCATCATGTACACCTCCGGCACCACCGGCCGGCCCAAGGGCGCCGTCCTCACCCACCACAACCTGCTCGTGCACGTGTTCAGCCAGGTGGCCACCCTCGGGGTGGGCCCGGACGACCGGGTCGGTGCGCCGGGGGCGCCGCTGTTCCACATCGCCGGGCTGGCCGGCGGGCTGCCGCCGCTGCTGCTCGGCGGCACCCACGTCATCCTCGCCTCGGGCGGCTTCGACCCGGTGGCCGTGCTCGACCTCATCGAGCGGGAACGGATCTCCAACCTGTTCCTCGTGCCGGCGATGTGGGCGGCCGTGGTGGCGGTGCCGGGGATCGCCGAGCGCGACCTGTCCTGCCTCAAGCGGATCTCCTGGGGCGCGGCGCCGGCGTCGAGCACCCTGCTGCGGTCGATGATCGACACGTTCCCGCAGGCCGAGGTGGTCACCGCCTTCGGCCAGACCGAGTGCAGCCCGGTCACCTGCCTGCTGCGCGGCGAGGACTCGATCCGCAAGATCGGCTCGGTCGGGACGCCGATGCTCAACGTCGAGGTCCGCGTCGTCGACGACGCCATGCAGGACGTGCCGCGCGGCGAGGTCGGCGAGATCGTCTACCGCAGCCCGATGGTGATGAAGGAGTACTGGGGCAAGCCCGAGGCGACGGCGGAGGCGTTCGCCGGCGGCTGGTTCCACTCCGGCGACCTGGTGCGCGAGGACGAGGACGGCTACTTCTACGTCGTCGACCGCAAGAAGGACATGATCATCAGCGGCGGCGAGAACGTGTACTGCGCCGAGGTGGAGGACGCGCTCGCCGCACACCCCGGCGTCGCCGAGGTGGCGCTGATCGGGGTGCCCGACCCGCGCTGGGGCGAGGCGCCGCTGGCGGTGATCGCGCCGCGGGACCCGGAGAACCCGCCCACCCCCGCCGAGCTGTCGGCCTGGTGCGGCGAGCGACTGGCCCGCTACAAGCACCCGCGGGAGTACTCGGTGGTGTCCGCGCTGCCGCGCAACCCCAGCGGCAAGGTGCTCAAGACCGCGTTGCGGGAGGAGCACCGCGCCGGCTCGCTGGTCTCCGACCCCGCCGTCTGACACCGAGCTGTGGGGGGGGGGGGGGGGGGGGGGGGGGGGGGGGGGGGGGGGGGGGGGGGGGGGGGGGGGGGGGGGGGGGGGGGGGGGGGGGGGGGGGGGGGGGGGGGG
>NZ_JBJGZJ010000051.1:0-3626 GCF_054050435.1 Geodermatophilus sp. SYSU D01036
TCCTCCGTTGGGGAGGACGGCGCCGCGCTGCACCCCGGTCCCCGCGCACGCGGGGCGGCTGCGCGGGACGCCGCGCCGGTACCGTCCGCCGCTCCGCCGGAGCGCACGCCCCGCGACGGCCGGCGCCCGGAGGAGGAGACCCGTGACCACCACCCTGCCGATGACGCGGCCCGACGACCGCCCACCGGCGCCGGCCCGCACGCTGGTCGTCGTCGGCGGCCTGCCCGGCAGCGGCAAGACCACGCTGGTGCGGCGCGTGCTCGGCGACGGCGTCCCGGGCGTGGCCGCGGTCGACTCCGAGGACGTCGCCGCCCGCTGGCGCACCGGCTCGCGGGTGCCCTACCGCCTGGTGCGCCCGCTGGTGCACACCGCGCACCGGCTGCGCGTCCTCCGGGTGCTCGCCGGCCCCGCGCCGGTCGTCGTCCTCACCGACCCGTGGACCAGCCGCTGGTGGCGCCCGGTGGTGCTGCGGGCGGCCCGCCGGGCCGGGCGCGCGGTCCGGCTGGTGCTGCTCGACGTCTCCGCCGCCGACGCCGCCGAGGGCCAGCGGATCCGCGGCCGCCGCATCCCCGAGGGCCGGATGCGCCGGCACGCCGGCCGGTGGGACCGCTACCGCGCCGCGGGCCCGGTGCCCGGGGAGGTGCTGGTCGTCGACCGGCCGCGGGCGGCCGCGCTCACCCTCGCCGAGCTCCTGGGTCCCGTGACCCCGGCGGCTGCAGCGGGCTGACCACCCCGGTCAGGCCCAGCGCCCGCTCGAGCAGCCGGAACCGGTAGGCCGCGGTGAGCACCGCGAACCAGAGCACCAGCGCCGGGAGCACGGTCTCGAACACCGGGTCGGCGGCCTCGGTGAGCCCGAAGTAGGTGGTGAAGGCCGGCCAGAACAGCCCGGCGGAGAACACCACCACCAGCGCGAGGACCAGCAGCGCCGGGCGGCGGTCGCCGTCGGGGCGGGTCCAGGCGGCGAACCACCGGGTGGGCGGCTTGAGGAACAGGATGAGCAGGAACGCGGCGTAGGAGACGAACGTCGACAGCGCGGTCTGCGCGCCGATCGTGGCCGCGGCCTCGGCGAAGCCCACGTCGTCGGAGGACACGCCGGTGTAGGCCTCGAAGTCCTCGACGACGAAGGAGGGGACGGCGTCGTCGGTGAACCCCTGCAGCAGGTCGGTGTAGTGCCGGGCGTAGACGGCGACCCCGCCGGCCGCGGTCACCAGCACCGCCGGCACGACGAACCGCCACAGCGTGGTCAGCAGGTGCGGGTCGGGCGGGGAGGGGCGGGCCCAGGCGGTGAGGAACAGCGTCGGGACGCCGACGGTGAGAAGGGTCAGCCCCACGTTCGCCGGGGAGTAGGGGAAGCCCAGCCCGAGCATGGTGACGGCGAGGATGACCAGCCCCTGGGTGCCGACGCGGGCCAGGAACACCTGCATCGAGGTGCTGATCCCGGTGATGATCCGGCGGCCCTCGTGCGCCGCGGGCAGCAGCGCGGCCAGCGAGTCGCCGGTCAGCACGATGTCGGCGACGTCGCGGGTGACCGCGCTGCCGCTGGCCATCGCCACGCCGACGTGCGCCCGCTTGAGCGCGCGGGCGTCGTTGACGCCGTCGCCGACCATGGCCACGTAGCCGCCGGCCCGGCGCAGCGCGTCGACCAGCCGCTCCTTCTGCTCCGGGGCGATCCGCCCGAACACCGTCGTCCGCGCGACGACGTCGTCGAGCTGCGCCTCCGGCAGCCCCGCCAGCGCCGGGCCGGCCACCGGCTCGCCGGGCTCCAGGCCCGCCTGCCGCGCCAGCGCCGCCACCGTGGCCGGGTCGTCGCCGGAGACCACCTTGACCGCGATGCCGTCCGCGGTGAGCCGGGCGAGGGTGTCCACGACGCCGGGGCGCAGCTCGTCGGCCAGCGCGACGACGGCCAGCGGCTCCAGGGCCGGCAGCCGCGCCCGGCCGGCGCCGTCGCGCAGCGGTGCGTCCCGGCCGGCGCGGGCGAGCACCAGCACCCGCAGCCCCCGCCCGGCCAGGTCGCGCACGGGGACGCCCAGCGGCTCGCCGGACAGCCGCGGCGCCAGCGTGTCGGGGGCGCCGAGCACCAGCACGGCGTCGGCGGTGCGCAGCGCGCTCCACCGCAGCGCGGAGGAGAACGGCACCTCCTCGGCGACGGGCCCCGGCTCGCCGGGCAGCGCCGCGGCCAGCGCCGCCGTCGTCAGGTTGCCCGCGGCGGCGCTGCGGGCCATCGACCCCAGCAGCCGCTCCACCTCGACGGCCGGCAGCGGCCCGGCCGGCCGCACCTCCGCCAGCGACAGCCGGCCGGTGGTGAGCGTGCCGGTCTTGTCGGTGCAGACGACGTCGACGTTGCTCACCGACTCCACCGCGTTCACCTGCTGCACCAGCGCGCCGCGGCCGGCGCTCTTGGCCGCGCCGACGGTGTAGGCGACCGCGACGAGGAAGAACAGCCCGTAGGGGACCAGCCCGGACAGCACCGCGGTGGTCTGCACGGTCCGCACCAGGGTGAAGCCCTCGAGCGCGGCCTGCGCCAGGATCGTCACGCTCATCAGCAGCACGAGCAGCATGACCAGCCGGACGACGAAGTCGATCCGCCGCTGCAGCGGGGTGCGGTCGGTGGAGGCCCGGCGCGCCTCGGCGGTCAGCCGCCCGGCGTAGGACGCCGCGCCGACCTCGCGGGCCAGCTGGGCGCCCTCGCCGCCGACGACGAACGAGCCCGACAGCAGGTCGTCGCCGGGCTCCCTGGGCAGCGCCTCGGACTCCCCGGTCAGCAGCGACTCGTCCACCTCCAGCCGCCCGGCGAGGACCGGCCCGTCGACGACGACCTGCCCGCCCGGGCGCAGCCGCAGCACGTCGCCGAGCACGACCTCCTCCGGCGGCACCTCGGTGTCGGCGCCGTCGCGGACCACCGTCACCGTGCCGCGCGCGAGCAGCTGCAGCCGGTCGAGCTTGCGCTTGGCGCGGATCTCCTGCACCGCGCTGATCGCGGCGTTGACCAGCCCGAGGCCGACGCTGGTGAACGCGTCGCTGTACCGGCCCAGCGCCAGCAGCGCCGCGCCGATGGTGAACAGGATGACGTTGAAGGAGGAGAAGACGTTGGTGCGCAGGATGACCGCGTAGCTGCGCGAGGACGCGCTGACCGCGACGTTGCCCTCGCCGCGCCGGTGCCGCGCCCGCGCCTCGGCCGCGGTCAGGCCCGCCGGCGCCGCGGGAGGGGTCAGGTCGGCGGTCCCCGTCGTCATCACCCCCGAGCCTGACAGCCGGGACGGCGGGCGGCGCGGCGGAGCACGCAGGACCCCGCCGGCTCCCGCGCCGCGTCCAGGGAGCGCGCAGCTCCGGCGCGGCGCGCTCGCGGGGCGGCGGCAGCACCGGCCTGGGGCTGGCGATCGCCGCGGCCGTGGTGGCCGGGCACGGCGGGACCGTCGGCGTGGACAGCCGGCCCGGGCGGACGGTGTCCACCGAGCGGCTGCCCGGCGCCGCCGTCGCCGAGCCCGCGGACGACGACGCGCTCGAGCCGGCCGGCGGCGTCCGCGCACGATCAGCCCGCCTGATCATGCTGCGTCCTGGGGCCCCCCCCCCCCGCGTCCCCCCCGCCGCGCGGGGTTCCACGAACCCAAACGCGGGGCCCACGCGCC
>NZ_JBJGZJ010000052.1:0-3342 GCF_054050435.1 Geodermatophilus sp. SYSU D01036
GGGGGCGGGGGGGGTTGCCAGCCGGGGTCGACCGCCCCGCGGGGGCCGGGGCGGCCCCCCCCCGGGGGGGGGGGGGGTGGGGGGGGGGGGCGGGCCGCGGGGGGGCGGGGCGCGCCGCCCCCACGGAGGTGAGCCCGGACGCGCGAGGGCCCCGGACGCGTGCTGCGCGTCCGGGGCCCTCGGGAGCGGATCAGGCGGTGCGCAGCACGGCCTCGATCTCGAGCTCGACGTCGATCTTGTCGCCGACGACGACGCCGCCGCCGTCCATCGGCATGTCGATGTCGACGCCGAAGGCCTTGCGGGAGATGGAGGTCTTGGCGCTGAAGCCGGCGCGGTAGCCGCCGTAGGCGTCGGGGCCGAAGCCGTTGAGCTCGAGGGCCAGCGTGACCGGCTTGGTGATGCCCTTGATGGTCAGGTCGCCCTGGACGGTCCAGTCCTCGCCGTCGGCGACGACGCCGGTCGAGCGGAAGGTCATGACGGTGTGGTTGCCGACGTCGAAGAAGTCGGCGGAGCGGATGTGCGCGTCGCGCTGCTCCTGGCGGGTGTCGATCGAGTCCATGTCGATCGTGGCGTTGACCGTGGAGGCGGCCGGGTCCTCGGCGGTGACGATCTCGCCCGAGAACTTGGTGAAGTAGCCGCGGACCTTGCTCACCATCATGTGGCGGACGGAGAAGCCGACGGTGGAGTGGGTCGCGTCGATGTCCCAGGTGCCGGCGACGTAGCCGGGGATCTGGACGGCGGTGGTGCTGGTCATGGGAGGGACCTCTCGGTGGTTGAGCGTTTGAGCTTCCGCGGTCGGTAGCGTAGTTGAGAGCTTGACTATTCCGCCAGTACCCTGACGGACATGACGACACAGGTGTCACCCGGAGCGGGGGCCGCCGCCGGGCCGCCCGCCGGGGAGCCGCGCTGGCTCGACGCCGAGGAGCAGAAGGCCTGGCGGGCCTGGCTCTACAGCACCCAGCTGCTCAACGACCGGCTCGACCGCGAGCTCATGCGGGCCACCGGCATCCCGCACACCTACTACGAGATCCTCGTCCAGCTGTCGGAGACGCCCGGCCGGCAGATGCGGATGAGCGAGCTGGCCGACCGCTGCCTGTCCTCCCGCAGCCGGCTCTCGCACGCGGTGTCCCGGCTCGAGGAACGCGGCTGGGTGCGCCGCCAGGTCTGCGCCGAGGACGGGCGCGGGCTGCTCGCCGTCCTCACCGACGAGGGCTTCGCCGCGCTGGAGGGCGCCGCGCCGATCCACGTCGAGGGCGTGCGCACCCACCTGTTCGACCAGCTCACCCCCGAGCAGGTCGCGGCGATGCGCGACATCGGCGAGACGCTGCTGCGGCACCTGAACGAGGAGTAGCCGCCTCCCCCCGTGGTCCGACGGGCGGGTCCTCCCCCGGGTGGACGACGGGGCGTGCCGGGCTGCCTAGATTCGGCGCGATGGACGAGCGCGCACCCCTCGAGCAGCTGGCGGCGGCGCTGCGCGACCGGCCGTTCGTCGTCGACGCCGCCTTCGCCGGGCTGGTCGGCCTGGTCACCGTCGTCGCGCCGGCGACGTCGTACGGGCCGTCCGAGGGCGCCGCGTTCCTCCTCGGCGTGCTGCTGGTCACCCCGCTGGCCTGGCGCCGCCGCGCCCCGGTCCCCGCGGCCGCCGTCGTCACGGGCGCGGGACTGCTCGAGCTGGTCGCGGGTACCGACTTCCTGCCCGCCAACGTCGCCGCGCTGCTCATGGTCTACGCGCTGGCCGCCTACGCGCCGCGCTGGGCGGCGCGGGCGGGGCTCGCGCTCGGCCTGGCCGGCGCCGTGCTCGCCTCGCTGCGCTGGTGGTCCTCGGGCGCCGAGGACGCGTTGCTGGTCACCGTGGGCGCGATCGGCGTCGCCGTCGTCGCGGCCTGGGCCCTGGGCCGGCTGCGCCGCTCCCGGCTGGGCGAGATCGCCGGCCTGGCCGAGAGGGCGCGGCTGCTGGAGATCGAGCGGGACCAGGAGATGCGGCTGGCCGCCACCGCCGAGCGGGCCCGGATCGCCCGTGAGATGCACGACGTCGTGGCGCACTCGCTGTCGGTGGTTATCGCGCAGGCCGACGGCGGCCGCTACGCCGGGCGCACCGACCCCGCGGCGGCCACCGGCGCGCTGGAGGCGATCGCCGCCACCGGCCGCCAGGCGCTCACCGACATGCGCGCCCTGCTCGGCGTGCTGCGCGAGGACCGGGCCGGGGAGTACGCGCCGCAGCCCGACGTCGCCGCGGTCCCGGTCCTCGTCGACGACGTCCGGGCCAGCGGTCTCGACGTCGACCTGCTCGTGGAGGGCGAGCCGCGGCCGATGGCGGCCGGTCCGCAGCTGGCCGCCTACCGGATCGTGCAGGAGTCGCTGACCAACGTGCTCAAGCACGCCGGGCCGACCGGGCGGGCCTGGGTGCGGCTGCACTGGCGCCCGGACTCCCTCGAGCTGTCGGTGCTCGACGACGGCCGCGGCGCCGCGGCGGCGGTGGCCGAGGGCGACGGGCACGGGCAGGGGCTGCGCGGCATGCACGAGCGGGCGCAGCTGCACCGCGGGCGGCTGGAGGCCGGCCCGCGCGCCGGCGGCGGCTGGCGGGTGCACGCGGTCCTGCCGCTCGGGGGTGCGCGGTGATCCGGGTGGTGCTCGTCGACGACCAGCAGATGGTCCGCGCCGGGTTCCGCATGGTCATCGACTCCCAGCCCGACCTGACCGTGGTCGGGGAGGCCGGCGACGGCGCCGCGGCGGTCGACCTGCTGCGCGCCACGGCGGCCGACGTCGTGCTGATGGACGTCCGCATGCCCGGCACCGACGGCATCGAGGCGACCCGGCAGGTGACCGCGCTGCCCGACCCGCCGCGGGTGGTCGTGCTGACCACCTTCGACCTCGACGAGTACGTCGTCGCCGCGATCGGCGCGGGGGCCAGTGGCTTCCTGCTCAAGGACGCGCCGCCGGAGGAGATGCTGGCCGCCGTCCGCACGGTGCACGCCGGCGACTCGGTGATCGCGGCCAGCTCCACCCGGCGGCTGCTGCAGCACGTGGCGCCGATGCTCCGCGGGATCGGGTCGGCCCCCGCACCGGCGACCGAGCTGACCGAGCTCACGCCGCGCGAGCGCGAGGTGCTCGTGCAGATGGCGCTCGGCGCCACCAACACCGAGATCGCGCAGCGGCTGTTCGTCAGCGAGGCGACGGTGAAGACGCACGTCGGGCGGGTGCTGGCGAAGACCGGTTCGCGCGACCGCGTGCAGGCCGTCGTCCTCGCCTACCGCACCGGGCTGGTCTCCCCCGCCGACCTGCTCCGCGACGCCTGACCCGTCCCCGAGCGGCAGAAATGGTCATTTTTGCCGCTCGGGGAGG
>NZ_JBJGZJ010000053.1:0-2572 GCF_054050435.1 Geodermatophilus sp. SYSU D01036
CCGGCCCCCGCCCGCCCCCCCCCACCCCCCCCCCCCCCCCCCCGCCCCCCCCCCCCCCCGCGGGGGGGGCCCCCGCGGCGTGTCCGGGGGGACCGGCGGGGCGACCGGGGCGTCCCGTGACCGTTCCGCGACGACGCCGTCCCGGAAGTCCCCGAGGAGCCTGCGCCGCCGTGTGAGGCTCCCGCGGTTCCTCCCGCGACAGCAGAGCCGCGGGTCCCTCCAGCACGACGGGGTGTCCCATGACCCAACCACCGCCCGGCCAGCCGTGGCAGCCGCCGCAGGGCCCGCTGCCCGGCTTCCTCCCCCCGCCTCCGGAGAGGAAGGAGACGCCGGTCTACCTGCGTCCCTGGTTCGCCGTCCTCGCGCTGGTCCTCGTCGTGGGGACCATCGGTGCCGCGCTCGGCGGTGGCGACGACGAGCCGGCGACCGCGGCCGCGAGCACCACCACGGTCACGGAGACCGTGACGGCGACCCCCAGCCCCCAGCCGGCCGTCCCGCCCGTCTCCAGCGCCCCGCCGCCCGCGGTCGCGCCGAGCACCACCGCCGCCCCGACCACGCCGGCCGCGCCGGTGGTCGACTTCGCCATGCCGTCGGTGGTCGGGATGAACCTGCAGGACGCCCAGGACCTGATCCAGACCAACGGCGTCTTCCTCAGCCTGTCCCACGACCTGCTCGGCACCCGCAACCAGGTGCTCGACGCCAACTGGAAGGTCTGCACGCAGAACGTCCCGGCCGGCCAGCGGGTCACCGGCGACGTGGAGGGTGCCATCGACCTCGGCGTCGTGAAGCTCGAGGAGTCCTGCCCCTGAGCCGCCGTCCCGGCCGCCCTGCGGGGCGGCCGGGACACCGGGTCGGCGACGACCCGTGATCGGAACACGGGCGCCACGGGGACGACGCGCACCCGCCCTAGCGTCCCGGCCATCCCGCACCGGTCCGAGGAGACCCGATGGCCACCAGCCCCACCCGAGGCGCCTCCGGCGTCACCTACGCCCAGGCCGACGACGGCTACTTCGACAAGCGCGGGCTGACCCGCTCGGCCGGCGTCTGGGGGTTGTGGGGCCTCGGCGTGGCCGCCGTCGTCAGCGGCGACTTCTCCGGCTGGAACCTCGGCATCGACGGCGCCGGGTGGGGCGGGTTCGCGCTCGCCTGCGTCGTCGTCACGGCCATGTACTTCACGATGGTCGCCAGCATCAGCGAGATGTCGGCGGCCATGCCGCACACCGGCGGGGCCTACTCCTTCGCCCGCTCGGCGATGGGCCCGTGGGGCGGGTTCGTCACCGGCCTCGCGGAGACGATCGAGTACGTCGCGACGACGGGCGTCGTCGTCTACTTCTCCGGCCAGTACGCCGACGGCATCACCGACGCCCTGTTCGGCCTCTCCCTGCCCGCCTGGGTGTGGTGGGTGATCCTCTACGGCGTCTTCCTCGCACTGAACATCGCCGGCGCCGAGATCTCCTTCAGGTTCGCCCTGGTCGTCGCCGTCGCGAGCCTCGCGGTCATCGCCGGGTTCGCCCTCACCGCGGTGCTCTCCGGCAGCGTCGACCTCGGCAGCCTGTTCGACGTCGAGCCCGACCCCGGCAACTCGACGTTCCTGCCGCACGGCTGGTGGGCCGTCGTCCTCGCGATGCCGTTCGCGATGTGGCTGTTCCTCGGCATCGAGGAGCTCCCGCTGGCCGCCGAGGAGTCCCACGACCCCGCCCGCGACATCCCGCGCGCCGGGCTCTGGGGGATGCTCACCCTCGTCGCCAGCGGCGCGGTGGTCGTCGTCCTCAACCCGGCGGTCACCGGCGCGGCGGCGATCGGCACCTCCGGCGAGCCGCTGCTCGACGGGTTCCGCGCGGTCCTCCCGGACGCCGACGTCGCGGCGGTGCTCAGCGCGTTCGCGCTGCTCGGCCTGCTCGCCTCGCTGCAGGGGATCATGTACGCCTACGGCCGCAACATCTACTCGCTGTCGCGGGCCGGCTACTACCCCAAGGTCCTCTCGCTCACCGGCACCCGGAGGACGCCGTGGGCGGCGCTGCTGGTCGGCGCGGTGGTCGGGTTCGCGGCCCTGCTGGTGGTCCAGTTCGGCGGCGAGACGGCGGGGTCGGTGGTCCTCAACATCGCCGTCTGGGGCGCGGTCATCGCCTACGTGCTGCAGATGGTGTCGTTCGTGCTGCTGCGCCGCCGGTTCCCGAACGCGGTCCGGCCCTACCGCAGCCCCTACGGCGTCCCGGGCGCGGTGTTCGCCGGACTGGTCGCGGCGCTGGTCTTCGTCGGCGTCGTCCTCAACCCCGACTACCGGCCGGCCATCGTCGCCATCGCCGTCGTGTTCGCGCTCGGGCTGGCCGCGTTCGCGCTCGTCGGCCGGCACCGCCTCGTCCTGTCACCCGAGGAGGAGTACGCGCTGACCGGCGGCCTGCACGCCGGCCCGGCCGGGGAGGACCCGGCCGACCTGCCCGCGCCGGACCGGACGCCGACCGCCTGACCCCCTACGCGGGGGGGGGGGGGGGGGGGGGGGGGGGGGGGGGGGGGGGGGGGGGGGGGGGGGGGGGGGGGGGGGGGGGGGGGGGGGGGGGGGGGGGGGGGGGGG
>NZ_JBJGZJ010000054.1:0-1858 GCF_054050435.1 Geodermatophilus sp. SYSU D01036
GGCCCACCCCGACGTGTTCAACACGCTGCTGCAGGTGCTGGACGACGGCCGGCTCACCGACTCCCAGGGCCGCACGGTCGACTTCACCAACACCGTGCTGATCATGACCAGCAACCTCGGGTCGGAGGCGATCGTGAACGCCGGCCGCGGCCCGCTCGGCTTCACCGGCAACGGCAACGCCGGGGACGACCTGCGCAGCCAGGTCATGCGCCGGCTGCGGGAGTCCTTCCGGCCGGAGTTCCTCAACCGGATCGACGAGATCGTGGTGTTCCAGCAGCTGGACAACACCCAGCTGGAGCGGATCACCGACCTGCTGCTCGACGAGACGAGGCGGCGGCTGCGCGCCCAGGACATCGAGGTCGAGTTCACCCCGGAGGCGGTCAGCTGGCTCGCCGAGCGCGGGTTCGAGCCGCAGTTCGGCGCCCGCCCGCTGCGCCGGGCCATCCAGCGCGAGGTGGACAACCGGCTCTCCCGGCTGATGCTCGACGGCCGGCTGCGCAGCGGCCAGCGGGTGCGCGTCCTGGTCCGGGACGGCGACCTCGACCTCGAGGTGGAGGACGCGCGGGAGGCCGCGACGGCGCAGGCGTGAGCGGTCGCCCCGGTGCTCGGCCTGCGCCGGGCGAGGCGACGGCCCCGCAGTCCAGCGGCTGTGGGGCCGTCGTGGTCGGAGGAGCCCGTCGTCGTGGGCTCGATGCCGCTCGATGCCGACCCGAGAGATCCACCCCCTCGTCGGCATCCGGCCGGACGGGGCCCTCGCCCGGCTCGGAACCGGAGGCGGCGGCGGTGTTCCGGGAGGACCGCTCCGGATCGGTCACGGCTGTGGTCGTCGGCCCCTGACCGATGCGCTCGTGAGCGACGCGCTCGGCGGACTCCCCGGTCCCGGTCTGCTCCCGCTCTGAGGAGCGCCGCCCGCGCGAGGCCGCTGCGTGCGCGCCGTCGCCGGCCGTGGGGCCGGGCCGCTGGTACCCGGGAACGCGGGGGCGACGCTGCGCACAGCGGGGTCCTGGCGCCACCGCGTCGACGGAGTGGCGGCTCGTCTCACGACCGGGCGGGTGCCAGCCAGCGGGTGGCCTGGTCGCAGAGGCGCTCGTAGTCGGCGGACAGCGTCAGCGACTCCTTCGCGCTGTCGAGGACCAGGTGCGCCTCTCGGAGGAGTGGGGCGGTGCGCTCAGACAGGCCGGCGTCCTCGAGCTGATCCACCAGCATCTCGATGGTGCTCAGCAGGCAGCGGGCGATGGCCGGTGACTCGGCGCCCGTGAGGCGGATGCGCTCGAAGGCGGTGGAGACGTAGTCGCCGAACGACTGCTGCTGGGTGAGGAGGACCGCACGCCCGGCACTCGCCGTTCGCGAGGCTGGTGGCAGATCCCGCAGCAGCAGCGCGCGCAGGACGATGCCGAGGTGCAGGACGACCTCGCGGACGGTTGTCGAGTCACTGCTGCTCTGCGAGCCGGCGCGCTCGGCGACGTCCACGAGCAGGGCGATCCCGTAACCGAGGTCCTGCTCCAGCGTCGGGTCCGCACCGATCACGACGGCCGAGCGGACCGTCGCGGTCAGGCGCTCGTCCGGCTCACCGGTCGGTCCCGTCCGGACCGTCGCCAGCAGGATCCCCTCGGACACGAAGTCCCCGGCGCGCACCGCCAGCTCCACGGTCGTCTGCGGCGGCAGGGCGTCGAGCACGGCGTCGAGGTCGATCCGCTGGATCCAGCCGCTGTCGTGCGCCAGCACCGGGTGCCCCGGCGCGTCGGCGTCCGGAGGGCTCGCGGGCTCGGGGGCCGTGGGGGGGGGGGGGGGGGGGGGGGGGGGGGGGGGGGGGGGGGGGGGGGGGGGGGGGGGGGGGGGGGGGGGGGTGGGGGGTGTG
>NZ_JBJGZJ010000056.1:0-617 GCF_054050435.1 Geodermatophilus sp. SYSU D01036
ACCGAGTTGGCCCGCAACGGGGAGATCGACCCGGTGATCGGCCGGGAGGCCGAGATCGAGCAGACCGTCGAGGTCCTCTCCCGGCGGCGGAAGAACAACCCGGTGCTCATCGGGGAGGCCGGCGTCGGCAAGACCGCGATCGTCGAGGGCATCGCCGCGCAGATCGTCGAGGGCGACGTGCCGGAGACGCTGCGCGGCAAGCGCCTGGTCGAGCTCGACCTCACCGGCCTGGTGGCCGGCACCCGCTACCGCGGGGACTTCGAGGAGCGGCTGAAGAAGGTCATGGAGGAGATCCGCGAGCACTCCGACGAGGTGATCGTCTTCATCGACGAGCTGCACACCGTCGTCGGGGCGGGCGCCTCGGAGGGCTCCGGCGGGGCGGGCAACATGCTCAAGCCGGCCCTGGCCCGCGGCGAGCTGCACGTCGTCGGCGCCACGACGCTGGAGGAGTACCGCCGCAACATCGAGAAGGACGCGGCGCTGGAGCGCCGGTTCCAGCCGATCCTGGTGACCGAGCCCAGCGTCGAGGACACCGTGCAGATCCTCTGCGGCCTGCGCGACCGCTACGAGGCCCACCACCAGGTGCGCTTCACCGACGACGCCGTCCGCGCCGCCGT
>NZ_JBJGZJ010000057.1:0-609 GCF_054050435.1 Geodermatophilus sp. SYSU D01036
GTGCCCTCAACATCTTGACCACACACAAACCCACAAACCATCGAACTGAGAACTCCGACCCCTGCGGAGTCGGAGCTCAAAAGATGCTCGCGTCCACTGTGCAGTTCTCAACGACCGACCCGTCACCTCCGCAACCGACCCCACCGGCCCCGACCCCGCGTTCCAACGAACACGACATCGAGCGGTATGAGATCCCGGAGGCCCGGACGAGGTGCAGCTCCCCCACCCGCCGGCGCGCGAGGCGCCGGCCGGGCAGGAGTCCGCTCCCTCAGGACCCAACAGCGTGCCTACGACCGACCCCGGACCCGCACCCGCGTTCCCCACCCCCGCAGGGGCCGTACTAGCGGGCCGCGACCGCGGCCGGCCGAACTGGTCAGCGTTCCACCCTCGAGCACCACCCCACCAACCCGCGGCTCCTCACAGTTGAGAAGCCATCCCGCGATGGGCGTGGCTCTGGGCCGGCAGAACGAGTCCGCCGGCCAGTGCTCCTTAGAAAGGAGGTGATCCAGCCGCACCTTCCGGTACGGCTACCTTGTTACGACTTCGTCCCAATCGCCGATCCCGCCTTCGACGGCTCCCTCCCGGTAAGGGGTTGGGCCACCGGCTTCG